>NZ_CP030827.1:3300000-3405000 GCF_003597675.1 Neorhizobium sp. NCHU2750
TATCTTTTGAATCTAGGTGCTTGGGAGCGTTTTCCCGCCACTTGTATCGCGTAGGCCGGCCAAAGCTTTCAATCGTCGGCCTATGGAGAATAGATGCGTTCAAGTCGCACCCTTACATTCGGCGTCCTGATCGCAGCCGCCATCATCCAGACGTCCTGTAATAAGACAACGGATAAGCTCTCCGCCAAGCCTGTCACCGATCCGCAGGTCACGTCATCGATTGCCGCAAAGGGCTCGCCCGCCCCCAAGCCCGCGAACGCGATGTCCACGCCCGCGCCCGTAACGGATGTCGAAAGCGCCGTTCGCCGTGTGGTGAGCTGGCATCCGGCCATCCAGGAAGCGGCGGGCAAGATCCGACAGCAGAAGGAGCTGATTGCCGACGCCCGGTCCGGTTATCTACCCGGCGTCGGTGGCGGCGTAGACCTGGCCGCTCAGACCGGCGACAGCGGCCAGTGGGCACCCAAGCTCAATGTATCGGCCTCCCAGATGATCTACGATTTCGGCAAGGTCTCCGGCCGGGTCGAAGCGGAATCCGCCACCTACGACACCAGACGGGCGGAGTTTCTGGCCACCGTCGACGATACGATCCGGGAAACGGTGCTGGCATCGGTCGAGCTGCTGCGCAATGCAAGGCTTGCGGTCGTCGCAAAAGAGCAGATCGACGATGTGAAGGCCATCGGCCAACTTGTCGACGCCCGGACGGACCGCGGCGCCAGCACACGCTCCGACAAGCTGCAGGCCGAAGCCCGTATCCAGGCCGCCCAATCGACTGCCCTCGAAATCAACGCCGACAAGCAGCGCTGGGAAGGCACCCTGAACGCCCTGCTCGGCCAGGCGAGTAGCGTAAAACTGCGTCCTGCCTTCCCCACCGCTCTCAACAAGGCCTGCGCCGGGCCGCCGCCGGACTGGGATACCGTGCCGGTCGTGGTCGCGGCCAGATCCCGCAAGCAGGAGGCGGACGCACAGGTGAAGCTGGCGCGGGCAAACATGCTTCCCACCATTTCCATGGAGGCGACCAGCCGGTTCAAGACATGGGGCAACGACGATTCCGACTATCTGGTCGGCCTGACGGTCAAGGGTGATCTCTATAATGGCGGCGCCTTCAAGGCTCGCCAGAATGCCGCGCGTTATGCCGCCGAGGCTTCCGAAGCCGCCATCGCCTCCGGCAAGTTCGACGCCCAGAAGAACTGGATCGAATCCGCTGCCCAGGTCAACAGCCTCTCGATATTGCTGAAATCGCTGGGCTCGCGACAGGCGATGATGCGCGAGACACGCGATCTCTATCAGAAACAGTTTCTCGATCTCGGAACCCGCACCCTGCTGGACGTGCTGAACGCCGATCAGGAACTTCACGCCGCCCGCTTCGACGAAATCAACACGCGCTTCGATCTCTACAAGCTGAATGTCGAATGCGCCTATTCCGCAGGGCGCTTGCGCGACACATTCGGGCTCTCCTCGGATCCGTCGCACCCGGCCCCTGTCGAGACCTCCGCGCCGATGCGCGAGACGCATGCGGCATCAGCCCCGGCACGGCCTTCAACACAGGCTTCTGCGCAACCTTCAGACACCCCTGCGGCTCTTGCCGGAACAGGCCTGAGATTGGCCCCTAAAATCTAACGGGATTTCGGTTTTTCCGAATTTGTCGCAAAAACTATGCCGGGATGATGCGCCTCACCCGATCCGTCAGGCTGCACTGGCACAGGCGGCAAGAACACGCCGCGTGCGATTCACTCTTCGTTAAACAACTCCATACAAACATAAGCCGAAGCTAATTGAAGATAATCTGAAGTACAGCACCTTCACTCCTGTGTGCTGCTCACAACGTCTTTTTGAGCATCCGCTCTCTCCATCGGTGAGGGGGAAGAGGCGACTTCCTGGACCGGGAAGCAGCACTCCAAAACAGGGCATGACGCCCGGCGCATCAAAAAGGAGAGGATGATGGTCGCTGTAGTGTTGGATAAGGTAAGCGGTGAAACAACGACCGTTTCCGGGAATACCATCGTTCTTTCCGAGGCCAGCACCGTAAGGCTATCGCTGTCGCCCGATCAGATTGCAGCCACCACGCGTGCCGGCAATGACCTCATCATCGACATCCGCAATGGTCCGGACATCCGGATCGAGAATTTCTACAATGGCGAAGGCGGCAACCGTAGCGATCTCATTCTCGACGACGGCAAGGGCAACGTCTGGAATGGTGAATACACCGACGGCCTCGCCAATTTCGAATTCGGTGAAGCCGGCGCCGTCGACCAGCTTGCAGGCGCGGGCGCAGCCGGTGCGGGAGGTGGCGTCGGCGCGTCCATCCTGGGAATAGCTGCGGCATTGGGCGTCGGGGCAGCCGCGATCGGCATGGGCGGAGGCAGCTCTGGCGGCGGTGAGAAGGACGACAGCGACTCGGATTCTGACTCCGATGCGGATGCTGACGCTGACGCCGATGCAGACGCGGACGCGGATGCGGATGCAGACGCTGACGCTGACGCCGATGCAGATGCTGACGCCGATGCGGATGCGGATGCAGATGCTGACGCTGACGCTGACGCTGATGCGGATGCAGATGCTGACGCCGATGCAGACGCTGACGCCGATGCGGATGCGGACGCTGATGCGGACGCGGATGCCGATGCAGATGCTGACGCGGATGCCGATGCAGACTCTGACGCAGACACTGAGGCTCCAGCGGCACCCATCAATCTGTCGATCAATGCTGCCGGCACGACGCTGACTGGCTTTGGCGAGGCAGGCACGGAAGTCACCGTCACCAATGCGGCCGGTACTGTGATCGGCTCGGGCATTGTCGGCGCCGACGGCACATTCTCGATTACGCTGGCGCCGGCCCAGACAGACGGCGGAGAACTGCAGGTCGTACTGGAAGACGCGGCCGGCAACATCTCCGATCCCGGCACCCTGGCAGCACCGGACCTGATCGCGCCCGACGCCCCGACCGACCTTGAAGTCACCGATTCCGGAACGCTCCTTTCCGGCCATGGCGAACCCGGAACGACGGTCACGGTGACCGATGCGGACGGTGTCACCATCGGCACCGGCACCGTCGGATCCGATGGCACGTTCGAAATCGATCTCGATCCGGCGCAGCAGAACGGCGGCGAATTACAGGTCGTGCTGGAAGATGCAGCCGGCAACCAGTCTGATCCCGGCACGATCGAGATCGACGATACTCAGCCGCCGGCAGCCCCGACCAATCTCGGTGTCAATGACGACGGCACGGTACTCACCGGTCATGGCGAAGTCGGCACGACGGTCGTCGTCACCAATGCCGCAGGCACGGAAGTCGGCACCGGAACGGTGGATGCAGACGGTACATTCTCCATCACGCTCAGCCCAGCGCAGTTCGATGGCGGCGAACTTGAAGTCGTCCTAACCGATGCGGCAGGCAATGATTCTGCTCCGGGCTCGGTGCTAGCCCCGGACCCGGACGCGCCTCCGGCCCCGACCGATCTCGACATCAATGCGGACGGCACGATCCTGACAGGCGAGGGCCAGATCGGCGCCCAGGTGCGTGTCACCGACGCGACCGGCCAGACGGTCGGAACCGGAATCGTCGCCGCAGACGGCACATTCTCCATCACGCTCGCCCCGGCCCAGATCGACGGCGGCGAATTGCGTGTCGTGCAGACCGATGCCAACGGCACGTCGCAACCCGGCATCATAGACTCTCCCGACCTGATCGATCCGGCAGCCCCGACCAATCTCGACACCAATGATGCCGGAACGGTCCTAACCGGCCGCGGCGAAGCGGGAACGACGGTGCATGTCACCAATGCCGATGGCGATCCCGTCGGCACCGGCATCGTGCAGCAGAACGGATCCTTCTCGATCACGCTCAACCCGGCCCAGACGGATGGCGGCAACCTGACCGTCACGCTGGAAGACGCAGCCGGCAACACTTCGCCGCCGGCCACGACAGCGGCACCGGACCTGACCGGTCCGGACGCTGCCACCAATCTCGACGTCAACGATGACGGCACGGCTTTGACTGGCCGCGGCGAACCCGGGGCGACGGTCATGGTCAGGGATGCCGATGGATTCCTCATCGGCACGACGACGGTAGGCGCCGGCGGCACATTCTCGGTCACCCTCAGCCCCGCCCAGACGGATGGCGGCGACCTGAGCGTCGTATTGCAGGATAGCGACGGCAATCCATCCGCACCGGCCAGCATTGCCTCCCCCGACCTTCTTGCACCCGATGCCCCGACCGATCTCGACGTCAACGATGCCGGAACGGCCCTCACAGGCGAGGGCGAGTCGGGCGCGACGGTCATCGTCACGGATGCCAACGGCACCACGATCGGCACCGGCACGGTCGGCGTCGACGGCACGTTCACCGTCGCCCTCAACCCGGCACAGACGAACGGCGGCGAACTCGGTGTCGTGCTGCAGGATGCGGCCGGCAATGTGTCCGATCCGGCGACGATCATGCCGGACGACACTCAACCTCCGGCCATGCCGACCAATCTGGGCATTGATGACGACGGCACCACGCTCACCGGCCGAGGCGAACCCGGCACCACGGTCACCGTCACCAATGCCGATGGCGACGTGATCGGCCAGAATACCGTCAATCCCGATGGCACATTCAGCGTCACGCTCGACCCGGCGCAGACCGATGGCGGCGAACTCGATGTCGTGCTGACCGATGCCGCAGGCAACGATTCGGCACCCGGAACGGTGCTGGCACCGGACCCCGACGCGCCGCCGGCACCGACCGACCTTGAGGTCGATGCGACGGGCACGCTGTTGACCGGCGACGGTCAGGTAGGCGCCCAGGTGCGTGTCACCGATGCCTCCGGCCAGACCGTCGGAACCGGTATCGTCGCCGGCGACGGAACGTTCTCCATCACGCTCTCGCCGGTCCAGATCGACGGCGGCGAATTGCGCGTCGTGCAGATCGATGCCAATGGCACGTCGCAGCCGGGCATCACCCTGTCACCTGACCTGATCGATCCGGCCGCCCCCACCAATCTCGACGTCAACGACGCGGGCACGGTCCTCACCGGTCGCGGCGAGGCGGGCACCACGGTAACCGTCACCAACGAGAATGGCGACACGGTTGGCACCGGCACGGTCGCTGGAAACGGCAGCTTCACCATTACCCTCAATCCGGCCCAGATCGATGGTGGCGATCTGACGGTCGTGCTGGAAGATGGCGGCGACAACACTTCGCCGCCGGTAACAGTCCCCTCGCCTGATCTGACGCCGCCGGCTGCCCCCGCCGACCTCCTCGTCAGCGTCGACGGCACCGAGCTGACCGGTACAGGCGAAGCGGGCGCAACCGTGACGGTGCGTGATGCCAACGGCGTTGTCATCGGCACCGCCACGGTTGCCGGAAACGGCAACTTCACCGTCGATCTTGTTCCCGCCCAGGATGAAGGTGGCCAGCTGCAGGTGCGCCAGGTCGACGTGGCGGGCAATGCCTCACCAATAACGAGCGTCGTCTCTCCCGACACGACCGGACCGGCGGCGGCAGCCGACCTCGACGTCAACGATGCCGGCACGGTGCTGACCGGACGCGGCGAACCCGGCGCGACGGTGACCGTCACCAACGAGAACGGCGATACTGTCGGAACCGGCACGGTGGCTGCCGACGGAACCTTCAGCATCGGCCTGACCCCGACGCAGGCGGATGGCGGAGACCTCGATGTCGTGCTGGAGGATGCGCAGGGCAATCCCTCCCCCGCCGCCACCGTCACCACGCCCGACCTCATCGGCCCGGACACTCCGACCGGGCTCGATGTCAA
The DNA here is from genome assembly GCF_003597675.1 of Neorhizobium sp. NCHU2750. Lineage (NCBI taxonomy): Bacteria > Pseudomonadati > Pseudomonadota > Alphaproteobacteria > Hyphomicrobiales > Rhizobiaceae > Neorhizobium > Neorhizobium sp. NCHU2750. The sequence continues at coordinate 3,305,757 of NZ_CP030827.1, forward strand.
CGACGACGGCACGATCCTCACCGGTAGCGGTGAACCCGGCGCGACCGTCACCGTCACCAACGAGGCAGGCGATATTGTCGGAACCGGTATGGTCGGCCCGACCGGCGCCATCAGCATTCCGCTCGACCCAGCCCAGGCTGATGGCGGCGACCTTGAAGTCACCTTGACCGACACAAGCGGCAACAGTTCCGATCCGGTCGTCGTCGCCACACCCGATGCGACCGATCCTCTCCAGCCGGACGACCTTGTCGTCAATGCGGGCGGCACGGTGCTCACCGGTACCGGCGAACCGGGCACCACCGTGATCGTCACCAATGCGGGCGGTGCGACGGTCGGCACAGGCACGGTCGCTGCAAACGGCAGCTTCACCATTGGTCTGAGCCCCGCTCAGGCCGATGGCGGCGATCTGAGCGTCGTGCTTCGGGACGGCGCCGGAAACAGCTCGCTGCCCGGCACAGTGGAGACACCGGATCTCACCGGCCCTTCCGCTCCGACCGACCTTGCCGTCGAGGACGGCGGCCTGATCCTGACCGGCGAGGGAGAGCCCGGCGCCGCCGTCACGGTCACCAATGCCGCGGGCGACACGGTCGGCACCGGCGTGGTCGATCAGGACGGAACCTTCAGCATCGATCTCGATCCGCCGCAGATCGATGGCGGCGACCTCGAAGTCGTGCTGACCGATGCCGATGACAATCCCTCGACGCCCGGCGTCATCGCCTCTGTCGACGAGACGGCACCGGATCTGCCCACCAATGTCAGCGTCAACGCCACCGGTAGCCAGATCACCGGCTTGGGTGAAGTCGGCGCGATCGTCACCGTTTCCAACGGCACCCAGACATGGACAGGCACCGTCGGCGCCAACGGCATGTTCACCGTCGCACTCACGCCGGCACAGGACGAAGGCGGCACGCTGACGGTGACCCTGACCGATGCCGACGACAACACGACGCTTCCCGTCAATGTCGGCACGCCGGACCTCACCGCACCGGATGCGCCGGCAGATCTCGTCGCCAACCCGGAACAGACGGAACTCTCCGGTACCGGTGAAGCGGGAGCAACCATCACCGTCCGCGATGCCGATGGCGTCATCGTGGGGACCACGACCGTCGATACCGACGGAACCTTCACGGTTGAGTTAGACCCGGCCCAGACCGCAGGCGGTACGATTTCCGTCGTCCAGACCGATGCGGCCGGCAATATATCCGACCCGACACCACTCGGCCTCGATGACATCGCGCCGCCAGCCGCACCGACTGACCTGTTGGTCTCCGCCGATGGCGAAACCTTGACCGGCGAAGGCGAACCTGGCGCAATCGTCACGGTGACCAACGCCGATGGCGACAGTTGGACCGGCACGGTTGATCCGGATGGCACCTTCACCATCCCTCTGACGCCCGCGCAACTCGATGGCGGCGAGCTGGATGTTGTGCTGGAAGATGCGGCCGGCAACATATCCGATCCGACGACTGTTCTCGCACCGGACCCCGATGCACCCGCGGCACCTATTGATCTCTCCGTCTCTCTGGACGGTGAAGAATTGACAGGAACGGGTGTGGCTAACGCCACCGTGACGGTCCGCAATGCCGCCGGGCAGATTGTCGGGACAGGGACTGTTGACACCAACGGCGACTTCACCGTCGACCTCGATCCGGCCCAGACCGATGGTGGCAATCTGCAGGTTACCCAGACCAGCTTGGGCCTCACATCCCAACCCGGCATCATCGCCTCTCCCGACCTGGACATCCCGGACGCACCGACAAATCTCAGCCTCAATGCGGATGGCAGCGTCCTGACCGGACGTGGCGAACCGGGGACGACCGTCAGCATCACCAATGCGGGCGGCACCGTCGTCGGTACGGGGACGGTCGCGACCAACGGCACGTTCTCGATCACTCTTGGCACACCGGTGGATGATGGCAGCACGGTCAGCGTCACCCTGACGGATGCAGCCAACAACACATCCGATCCGGGCACGACCACCTCACCGGATCTGACACCGCCGGACGCACCGATCGACCTCGACGTGTCGGCGAATGGCTTGACCCTCACCGGCGACGGCGAGGCGGGAGCGATCGTCACAGTCAGAAATGCCGGCGGCATCGTCGTCGGCACCGGCACGGTCGCGTCGGATGGCAGCTTCACCGTCACGCTCAATCCTGCCCAGCAGGATGGCGGTACCCTGACGGTCACCCAGGCCGATGCGGCCGGCAATGTCTCTGATCCCGGCACGGTCATCACCTCTGATGGCGTAGGCCCCGACGCGCCGACCAACCTCGTCATCGATGACGACGGCCTCGTGCTGACCGGCAACGGTGAGCCGGGAGCAACGGTGACCGTCACCAATGCCGCCGGAGAAACGGTCGGCACCGGCACGGTCGATCTTGATGGCACATTCAGCATCGACCTTGGACCGGCACAGGTCGATGGCGGCGAGCTTCAGGTCGTGCTCACCGACGCTGACAGCAATGCCTCCGATCCGGGCACGATCGACAGCCCCGACCTCACCGGTCCCGAGCCGCCGACGGATCTCGAAGTCGACGCCACCGGCACACTGATCGGCGGCGGCGGCGAACCGGGCTCGACCGTCACGGTCCGCGATGCGGATGGCAACATCATCGGCACAGGCACCGTTGCTCCGGACGGCACGTTCAGCGTCGGCCTGTCGCCCTCGCAGGTCGATGGCGGTGAACTCCAGGTCGTCCTGACCGACGGCGATGGCAATCCATCAGCCGTTGCGACCGTCGATTCACCCGATCTGACGGCACCGCTCGCCCCGACTGATCTCGACGTCAACGGCCTCGGCACCGAACTGACCGGCAATGGCGAGCCCGGCACCACGGTGAGAGTGTACAATGCCGGCATCGAGGTCGGCAGCACGACCGTCGCGGGCGATGGCAGCTTTACGGTTACCCTCAACCCGGCGCAGATCAGCGGTGCCGATCTGGACGTGACGCTGACCGACGCGGCCAACAACGTCTCCCCACCGGCCACCACCGACACGCCCGACCTCCTGCCGCCCGATGCACCGACGGATCTTGCCGTCAACGCCTCCGGCAGCGCACTGACCGGCGAAGGTGACCCCGGCACGACGGTAACCGTCACCAATGCCGGCGGCACAATCATCGGCACCGGCACGGTCGCTGCGGACGGGACATTCAGCGTCGGCCTGTCGCCCGTCCAGGTGGACGGCCAGACACTCAGCGTCACGCTGACCGATGCGGCAGGCAATGAATCCGATCCGACCACCACTCTCGCCCCGGGCCTGGATTTCGCACTTGCCGATGCGAGCGACACGGCAGTCATCGATGTCTCGGTGACCCGCGAGAACGAGACGACGCCGTCGACGGCAACGAGCGAAGTCACCTCGCTTCTGTCGCTCTCGATCGGCAATCTGGCCAATGTCAACCTTGGCGCGTCCAACAATCCGGTCGTCAACTTCAACCTGGCGGGCGGTACCAACACGGTATCCTTCGGGCTGGAGATCGGCGGCATCGTCAATGTCGGCCTGCTCAGCAACTATTCCGTCATCGTCGAACGCTGGAACGGCTCCGCCTGGGTTCGTTCCGACGATCTGACCAACAATGTCGACGATGGCATATTGCGGCTGAACCTTCTCAATTCGCCGGCCGCGACGATCACTCTGAACGATCTCGATGCCGGCCAGTATCGTGCGACGCTTGTGCCCAATCCGGGCGTCACTCTCGGCATCGGCACGGTGCGGGAAATTTCCGTCACGGCAACTGACCAGACCGAGGTCACACATGTCGCCGTCGGTGAAAATGCGAACGGCAACTTCATCGGTGATTCAGCCTCGGGCGTCACCGACGACCTGCGGGTCGGGAATGTCGCGTTCGATGGCGTCAACCACGCAGTCGCAGGCAGCCCGGTGACGATCGAAGGCGATCACGGCACCCTCGTCATCAATGCCGATGGGACCTACACCTACACCCCGGATACCACGGATGCCACCGGCGGCACCGACGTCTTCACCGTCACCGTCTATGATCCCGACACGGGTCATGCGCTGACCGCCGATCTGACGATCGACGTTCAGGCAGACGACGGCTCGCTGACGGTCATGGCCTCCTCGGACGACACGGTCAGCATGGCCTTCGCCGACGATGGCGGCAGTGGTGACGTGACCGACGACGGCTCGTCGAGCAGTGCCCGCTTGGCCTCCGCCGATACGCAGACCACCAGCGCAGACGGACCATCGGCGGACCATGCCACCGCAACCGACCAGACCGATGGAGCCGCCGCAACGACCGACGATGCCTCGACAACCGAGCAAGGTGGCACCGCCGACACGACGCCGGCCGATCAGCCGGAAACCGCCAGCGCGGACACCACCCACAACGCAACGGGTACCACAGCGGATGACAGTGGCACTCAGCATGATGGTGGCATTGGCATCACCCTCGACGAGGGCGGCGCCGAGGTGGACCTGAGCGGCCTCGACAACCTTGTCGATGATCTGTCGGTTTCCGCCCATGTCGACGTCAATGCCGGCAGCGACGCCGGCGTCAGTGCCGATGTCTCCGTCGGTGGCAACGGCAACGAGGATACCGCCTCGACGGTCGACGTGTCCGTCGAGACCCCACCGCTCGATCCCTTCGACAGCCTGAACCAGAACGACGAGATCGAGACGCATAAACTGCCGGTCGTATAGTATGGAGGACTGACCTGATGGATAGCGCGCGGGCAACAGCGGAAAGACCCTCGGAAACCGGGGGGGAAAAGGTCACGGCCCTTCCCCCGCAGAACCCGCAGGATGCTCCGTCTGGCAGCCCGCCCGACAACCGGCCGAAAGACTGGATCGAGATCATGGGGTTGCTGGCGCAGCACTATGGCATCGCCCATTCGAAATTCGCAGCAAGCCACGTCTCGATCATGCAGGAAGCGATCCCGCCGGTTCAACGGATCGAAAAGCTTGCCCGCCGCTTCGGGCTGGAGGCAAGACCTGTCGAACCTCTGGTAGACGGCATTACCGCGCGCCGCCTGCCGCTGCTAATCGAACTCAGCTATGGCGACATTGGCCTCATCACCGAACTGAACGACGGCGAGGCGAAGATCATCTTCGCCGGCGACAATGGTCACTGGACCTGGATCCCGCTCTCCGAACTCGATGGCCTCGTCACCCATCTTCTGATGGCCCGTGACGCCCGCACAAGACCGGACGAGCGGATCGATGCCTATATCGCCCCTGATACCCATCACTGGTTCCGTCACCTCGCCTTGGGCGATCTCAGACCCTATGCCTATGTCCTGCTGGCTTCGCTCGTCGCCAACGCGCTTTCGGTGGCAGGTGTCATCTTCTCGATGCAGGTCTATGACCGGGTTATCCCGGCCAATTCGATGAACACGCTGGTCGTGCTGTTCATCGGTGTCGGCGTCGCCGTGATCTTCGACTTCATGATGCGCAAGGTCCGGACCGCCATTATCGACGTCATCGGAAAACGCGCCGACATCAGGATATCGGACGTGGTCTATGGCCATGCGCTGAGGGTTAAGAACCGCCAGCGCCCGAAGGCGACCGGCACCTTCATCTCCCAGCTCCGCGATCTCGAACAGGTCCGCGAGCTCTTGACCTCCACCACCGTCTCGGCGATTGCCGACCTGCCCTTCTTCTTCCTCTTCCTCGGCCTCTTCGCCTTCATCGGCGGCTGGCTTGCCGTCATTCCGGCATCGGCGCTGGTGCTCCTCATTGCACCGGGCGTGCTGGCGCAGAGAAAACTCAAGCGCAATGCCAGCCTTGCCATGCGCGAATCCTCGCTGCGCAATGCCATGCTGGTAGAATCGATCCAAGGTATCGAGGACATCAAGGCACTGCAGGCCGAAGACGTCTTCCAGAAGAAATGGAACGCCTTCAATGCCGCGAGTGCCGATGCGCAGGTGAAGCTGCGCGACATTACGAGCACGCTGACCGGCTGGGGCCATGGCGTCCAGACCAGCACCTTTGCCGTCATCGTCTTCTTCGGCGCCCCGATCGTCATGGCGGGCGACATGAGCACCGGCGCACTCGTTGCCTGCTCCATCCTCGGCTCGCGAATGATCGCGCCGATGGCGCAGCTCACCCATGTCTTGAGCCGCCTGCAGCACGCCCGCATCGGCCTGCAGAGCCTCAATACGATCATGAAGATGCCGGTCGACCATCCGCCGGCGGAGGCACGGCTGTCGGTCGGCTCGCTGCTCGGCGAATACCGTTTCCGCAAGGCGATCTTCCATTATGGCGAGGCGGTCGGCCGCCCGGCACTGACCTTGCCGGATTTCAAGATCGAGGCCGGTGCGACCATTGCCCTTCTCGGCAAGAACGGCGCCGGCAAATCGACCCTGTTGCAGGCGCTCTCCGGCCAGCTTGAGGCCCATTCGGGCGAGGCGCTGGTCGACAATCTCGCAATCGACCACATCGATCCGTCCGACCTGAGGCGCGAAGTCGGATTGCTTACCCAGAATTCCCGCCTCTTCCACGGCACGATCCGCGACAACGTTTTGCTCGGCGCACAGAATGCCTCGCAGAATACCCTGCTCGAAGCCCTGCAGATGACCGGCGCCGACGAATTCATCCGCGCGCTTCCCAAGGGTGTCGATCACCTGATCGACGAGGGCGGTCGCGGCCTTTCCGGCGGACAGCAGCAGGCGCTGCTGCTCTCGCGCCTGCTGATCCGCAACCCGTCCGTCGTGCTGCTCGACGAGCCGACCGCCTCGATGGACGAGGCAACCGAGCGGCAGTTCATCCGCCGTTTCGCCGCCTGGTCGAAGAACAAGACGATCGTCATCGCCACCCACCGCATGCGCGTGCTGGATCTCGTCGAGCGCGTCGTGGCGCTGGATGGCGGCCGGGTAGTGCTGGATGCACCGAAGGAAGAGGCTTTGCGCGTGCTGAAGGGCGAAGGCCAGAAGCCCGGTCAGGATGCCCGCAAGACCTTGCACAGCGTCAGGAACGAGGAATAGGCCATGTCGATCGCAAGACTGAACGACGAGAGCTGGCAGTTCGGCGGCGACGACGAGGTCCGTCTCTCCAAGGCGAAAACCGTGGTGAAGGTCTTCGTCGCCTTCATTCTCGTCGGCCTCTTATGGTCCTATTTCGCCGTGCTGGACGAGGTCTCGACCGGCGACGGCAAGGTCGTGCCGATCAGCAAGGAACAGGTCATCCAGTCACTCGAAGGCGGTATCGTTTCCAAGCTCTTCGTGCAGGAAAACCAGATCGTCGAGCGCGGCCAGCTGATCGCCCAGCTCGATCCGACCGTCACCGAATCCGGCGTCGGTGAATCCGCCGCCAAATACCGGGCGGCCCTGGCGAGCTCCGCGAGGCTGACCGCGGAAGTCAACCAGACGCCGCTCAACTTCCCTGACGAACTGAAAGCCTATCCCGACCTCATCGCCTCGGAGACGAGGCTCTACGAGGCCCGCCGCAGCAATCTGAACGAAACGCTGCAATGGATCGAAGAATCACTGAAGCTGACGAAACAGGAACTCGACGTCAACGAGGGTCTTTCCAAGATGGGCGCCGCCAGTAGTGTGGAAATCATCCGCCTCAAGCGCGAACAGGCCGAGCTCGAGCTGAAAAAGGTCGAGACCAGCAGCAAATACGTGGTCGATGCCCGCGAGGAACTGTCCAAGGCCAATGCGGATGTCACCTCGCTGTCCTCCGTCATCAAGGGCCGCTCCGACAGTCTCACGCGCCTGACGCTGCGGTCTCCGGTGCGTGGCATCGTCAAGAATATCGAGGTCTCCACCATTGGCGGCGTCGTGCCGCCGAACGGCAAGCTGATGGATATCATCCCGCTCGGCGACCAGCTGATGATCGAGGCGCGCATCCTGCCGCGCGACATCGCCTTCATCCATCCGGACCAGGATGCGATGGTCAAGATCACCGCCTATGACTACGCCATCTATGGCGGGCTTCCCGGCAAGGTCGTGACCATTTCGCCCGATACGATCCAGGACGAGGTCGATCCGCAGATCTATTACTACCGCGTCTTCGTCAAGACCGAGAAGGACGCGCTGGAAAACCACGCCGGCAAGCAATTCCCCATCTCGCCGGGCATGGTCGCAACCGTCGACATCCATACGGGCGAGAAGAGCGTTCTGGATTACCTGATCAAGCCGTTCAACAAGGCGCGCGAGGCGATGCGGGAGCGCTGAGATGACCATGACCGGGATTTCGCCCCTGCTTCTGCACGAACTGAAGATACTGGTTGAGGCCGGCTGCACGAGGCTGCCCGCCCCATACCCCGCTTTCGTGCTGTTCTTTTCAGTCAGCGACGGCGAGGATCGCGCCGAAGTGACGATTGCACGCGGTTCGTCCTTCGAAACCGCGTGGCAGACGGGCATGCAGGCGGTCCGCAAGAGCATGCAGCGCCAGTCCGGCCGCCGGCGATGGCTGAGGGTCGACTGGCCATCGGCCATCGAGGCATCGACCTGGAGCGAATTCCGTCGTGTGCTGGACAACACCAAGCGCAACTATTTCCGCCTCGGCCTGGCGCTCGACGAGAATTTCGATTGCGCCTTTCTGGAGCAGGAACTCAACGCCAATGCCATGCTCTATGGCGGCAACCACCGTACTGCAGCCGAATTGAACGAGAAGAACTTTCTCGTTTATTTCAGGAACCGCTTCCCGGAAAAATCCGCGCCAGATTTTGCCGCTTATGAAAAGATCCATCTGTTTGCCGGTGCCGGCGCCTTCTGTGATGGCAAATCCGTCTATCCCCTCCATGCGACGGGTCGGGACGCCGGCCGCCGGGTGATCGACCTGCTCGATGTCGGCAAGGTCAACGCGCTGATATCGGATGGAGCAGAATTTCTGGCGCGACAGGTCGGGCCCGATGGCCGTTTCATCTACGGCTACCATCCCTGTTTCGACCGCGTGATCGGCACCTACAACACGCTGCGCCATGCCAGCACGACCTATGCGATGATCGAGGCCTATGAGGTGACCCGTAGCGCCACCCTTCGCGAGGCGATCAATCAGTCGCTCTCCTGCCTGACACGCGACCTGATCGTCCATGCCCTGTTGCCGGATGGCCAGCTTGCCGCCTTCCTCAGGGAGGCCAATGGCGAGATCAAGCTCGGCGGCAATGCGGTGGCGATCCTCGCGCTGACGAAATTCGCCAGTGTCTTTGGCGACGACATGCATGACGAACTGATGGAACGGCTGGCCCTCGGCATCTGCTTCATGCAGGACAAGAGGACCGGCGCCTTCCGCCATGTGCTGAGCTTCCCGAGCCTCGAAACGCGGGAGGAATTCCGCACCATCTATTACGAGGGGGAAGCGGCCTTCGCGCTGATGCGGCTCTACGATCTGACGCTGGACGAGCGCTGGCTGGAAGCGGTCGAGCTCGCCTTCGGCCATTTCATCCGGAACGACCACGCCCGCCATCACGATCACTGGCTCGCCTATGCTGCCGCCGAACTCACCCGTTATCGCCGCAGGCCGGACTATTACCGTTTCGCCATGGACAATGTTGCCGGCCATCTCGATTTCGTCGCCGACCGCATCACGACATTTCCGACCCTGCTTGAGCTGATGCTCGCCACGCAGGATACCCTGTCGCGCCTCGATATGGATGAACGCTACCGCCATCTGCTTTCCCGGATCGACCGGCCGCGCTTCGACGAGGCGCTGGAAAAGCGCGCCCATTACCTGCTCAACGGCCACTTCTGGCCGGAAATGGCGATGTTCATGCGCAATCCCGCGCGCATTTTCGGTTCCTTCTTCATCCGCCACCATGCCTTCCGCGTCCGCATCGACGATGTCGAGCATTACCTGTCCGGTTACGTGGCCTACCGGGCGCATCTGCTGACAGCGGTGAGCCGAAGACTGATTGCCGATCCCGACCGCCCCTCCACGCCACCGACAAGCGCCGGAACGACATAAACGACCGGCACCGGCCGATCGCGCGGCAGGCACCGCACAGCGCGACCTATCGTCGCGAGCCAGACCCTGCAAGGTCGTGATTCACCAGCATAAAAACCCGAATACGCGAATATTCGCGACGGTTTTCGACCAAACCTGCCTTGTCAGCCCGCAAAAACAGCCGCTAGCTGCATATCGCGGCAACCGCGGATGAACTTCCCAACGGGAAATTCTTGGCGTGATCCCGACCGATACGATACAGCGTCGTGCTGATGCTCCGAATATTATGCGGGTTGAGACCTGCGAATTTCGGAAACAATGAAGATATGAACTGGGGACGAGACGATTGAAGATAGGGGTTCTGAGAGAACGCGCAGACCGCGAGGCACGCGTTGGGATGACGCCGGACAGTGCTCTGGCCTTGCAGAAGCTTGGCTACGACTGTTTGATCGAGACAGGAGCCGGCAAGGCGGCAGGCTTTGTCGATGAGGCCTATCGTGCCGCAGGGGTCACGGTGGTCGAGACCGCCGATGCGTTGATCGCAGGCTCTGACGTGATCGCCAAGGTGCGGCCGCCGGAAGTTGCCGAAGTCGACAAGCTCGGCCCCGGCAAGACGCTGATCTCCTTCTTCTATCCGGCGCAGAACAAGGACCTGCTGGAACAGGCAAAGGCCAAGGGCGCCAATGTCATCGCCATGGACATGGTGCCGCGCATTTCGCGTGCCCAGAAGATGGACGCGCTGTCGTCGATGGCCAACATCGCCGGCTACCGCGCCGTCATCGAGGCCGGCAACAATTTCGGCCGCTTCTTCACCGGCCAGGTCACGGCTGCAGGCAAGGTGCCGCCGGCCAAGGTCCTGGTCATCGGTGCCGGCGTTGCAGGCCTTGCCGCGATCGGCACCGCCACCTCGCTCGGTGCCATCACCTATGCCTTCGACGTTCGCCCGGAAGTGGCCGAACAGATCGAATCCATGGGCGCCGAATTCGTCTTCCTCGACTTCAAGGAACAGCAGCAGGATGGCGCCGCCACCGGTGGCTATGCCGCTCCTTCCTCTCCCGAGTTCCGCGAGAAGCAGCTGGAAAAATTCCGCGAACTGGCGCCGCAGATCGATATCGTCATCACCACGGCACTGATCCCCGGTCGTGATGCACCAAAGCTCTGGACCGCCGACATGGTGGCCCTGATGAAGCCGGGTTCGGTCATCATCGACCTTGCCGCCGAACGCGGCGGCAATTGCGATCTCACCGTCGCCGACGAACGCGTGGTGTCGGAGAACGGCGTCATCGTTATCGGTTACACCGACTTCCCGAGCCGCATGGCCGCCCAGTCCTCGACGCTCTATTCGACCAATATCCGTCACATGATGACGGACCTGACGCCGGCAAAGGACGGTGTTGTCGTCCACAACATGGAAGACGACGTCATCCGCGGCGCGACCGTGACCAAGGATGGCGAGATTACCTTCCCGCCGCCGCCGCCAAAAATCCAGGCGATTGCCGCCCAGAAGCCGAAGGAGAAGGCCAGGGAGCTGACGCCTGAGGAAAAGCGGGCGAAGGAAGTCACAGCCTTCAAGGCGCAGACCAAGAACCAGGCCATTCTTCTGGCCGTCGCCACCGTGCTTTTGCTCGTCGTTGGCGCCTATGCGCCATCGAGCTTCATGAGCCATTTCGTCGTCTTCGTGCTCTCCTGTTTCATCGGCTTCCAGGTCATCTGGAACGTCTCGCATTCGCTGCATACGCCGCTGATGGCCGTCACCAACGCCATTTCCGGCATCGTCATCCTCGGTGCACTGCTGCAGATCGGCTCGGGCAACTGGCTGGTCGTCATCCTCGGCGCTCTGTCGGTTCTGGTCGCGACGATCAACATCGTCGGCGGTTTTCTCGTGACACGGCGCATGCTCGCCATGTTCCAGAAGTCTTGAGTGCGTAGGGGGTTATTCACATGACGATCGGTATCGTTTCGGCCGCCTATATCTCTTCGGCTGTTCTTTTCATCCTGTCGCTCGGCGGCCTTTCCGGTCAGGAGAGCGCCAAGCGCGCCGTCTGGTACGGCATTATCGGCATGGCGCTCGCCGTCATCGCCACCTTCTTCGGCCCGGGCGTGGCCACCAGTTTCGGTATCGGCCTGATCATCCTGATCATGGTCGCCGCCGGTTCCATCGCCGGCTATTATGTCGCCAACCGCGTGCAGATGACGGAAATGCCGCAGCTTGTCGCTGCCCTCCACTCCTTCGTCGGCCTTGCCGCCGTCTTCATCGGCTACAATGCCCATATCGAAGCCTGGCGTGTCGGCGGGCTGGACGAGGCTGGCCGTGCAGCGCTTGAAGGCTTCTCCGCCATCATCGCCCACAAGGATCCGGTCGAGCTTGCGATCATGAAGGTCGAGGTCTTTCTCGGCGTCTTCATCGGTGCGGTCACCTTCACCGGTTCGGTCGTCGCCTTCGGCAAGCTGGCCGGCAAGGTCGATGGCAAGGCGAAGAAACTGCCCGGCGGCCATGTGCTGAATGCCGGTGCTGCGATCCTCTCCTTCATGCTGCTGCTCTGCTATTTCGGCGGCGGCGGTGCATGGACGCTGATCGCAATGACGTTGCTCGCCTTCTTCATCGGCTATCACCTGATCATGGGCATTGGCGGCGCCGACATGCCGGTCGTCGTCTCGATGCTGAACAGCTATTCCGGCTGGGCCGCGGCAGCGATCGGCTTCACCCTCGGCAACGATCTTCTGATCGTCACCGGCGCATTGGTCGGCTCGTCCGGCGCGATCCTCTCCTACATCATGTGCAAGGCGATGAACCGTTCCTTCGTCTCGGTCATCCTCGGCGGCTTCGGCGGCACGACCGGTCCGGCCATGGCAATCGAGGGCGAACAGATCGCCATCGATGCCGAAGGTGTGGCCAATGCCCTGAACGATGCCGACAGTGTCATCATCGTCCCGGGCTATGGCATGGCAGTGGCGCAGGCGCAGCAGGCCGTCTCCGAACTGACCCGCAAGCTGCGTGCAGCCGGCAAGGAAGTCCGCTTTGCCATCCACCCGGTCGCCGGCCGTCTGCCGGGCCACATGAACGTGCTGCTCGCAGAAGCCAAGGTGCCCTACGACATCGTCATGGAAATGGACGAGATCAACGACGATTTCCCCAATACCGACGTCGTCATCGTCATCGGCTCCAACGACATCGTCAATCCGGCCGCCCAGGAAGACCCGAACTCGCCGATCGCCGGCATGCCGGTGCTCGAAGTCTGGAAGGCCAAGCAGGTCTTCGTCTCCAAGCGCGGCCAGGGTACGGGCTATTCCGGCATCGAGAACCCGCTCTTCTACAAGGAGAACACCCGCATGTTCTATGGCGACGCCAAGAAGTCGGTCTCCGAACTCCTGCCGATGATCAAGTAAGGCAAGACACCAGAATGCAGAAAGGGCCGGATTTCCGGCCCTTTTTCATGCATGATGTTCTGTTTCAGGCCCCGCATTTACCGGGGATTGGCGCTCAGAGCGAAAAACGCGGATCGATGCCCGGATACTGGTCGGCAAGCTCGACAACGCCGGCCCGCACCGCATCCGCCCCGCGACGGGAAAGCACCACGTCGGCAATCAGCCCTGCCAGAACCTTGATACTGTCATCGCTATAGCCCAGCCGGGCGATATCGTTGGCACCGATGCGCAGCGCCGTGCGTGGCTTGCCATCCTCGGGCCAGATATCCGTCGCCGTGGTGAAGATGCCGATCGCTTCCAACTGCGAGCGGAACCCGGCAGCCGGGCCGAAGGGCGTCGTATTGGCCAGCAGCATATGCGATTGCGTGAAGCCCAGTTCGCGCCCGACGACATCGATACCTTCTTCACAAAGCGCCAAAGCCAGCTTCTGCGCCGTCGAAACCACCGCCCCGGTCAGCGCATGCCCGAAGGTCAGCATCTCGGCAAACACCACGCCCATCGCGGCAACGCGGTTGTTCTGGTAATTGTCGAGCCTGACCCGCGTCACCGCTCGCACCCGCTCGGCCGTCTCCGCATCGCGGGAAACGATCAGCCCGCCGATCGGGCCGGGAAACGTCTTCTGCGTCGAGCCGGTAAAGGCGAGCGCGCCGGCATCGAGCGGATTCTGGAACGATTTCCCGGCAATCAGCCCCGCCACATGGGCACCGTCATAGATGACCTCCGCGCCGACGGAACGGGCGATCTCGACCACCTTGTCGACCGGGTAGCCGAACAGGATCTTGGCCGTGCCTATGATGGTCAGCTTCGGCCGCTCCTGCTCGGCAAGTGCCCGCAGCGCCTCGAGATCGATCACCATGCCGCCATCGCTGAACGGCAGGTCGACGACCTTGAGACCCATGAAGCCGGCAAAACCTTCCGGCCGCAGACTCGCATGACCGCCGGCGACCGGCGACGGCGCGATGATCGTATCGCCCGGCTTGGCAAACGCCATCAGCAGCGTTTCATTGGCAAGCGAACCGGACATCGGCCGGTATTCGGGAAAATACGGGTGAAACAGTTTTCCCGCCAGCGAGGCGACGATCTCTTCCATCGCATCGAGCCACTTCGCCCCGCCATGCGCCCGCGATCCAAGCTCGCCCGAAGCGAACTTGGCGGCGAAGCTGGAGCTCAGGCAGGCGATCGCCTGCGGCGAGATGCGGTTCTGCGAGGCGACGAGGTTGACCGACTGCGTCAGCCGGTAGCGTTCGTTCATCGAGGCCGCCTCGGTAATGCCGCGCACGGCCTCCGACAGGAGCGACAGGGATTGGTCCGATTGGTCCACTTGCATGCCTTTCATGCGACGGCTGCCTTCTTTTTGGCGGCGCGCGGCGCCGGCGCACTGCGGCGCAGCTTGGGGCTCAATGCCTTGGTCAGACCATCGCCGAGAAGATTGAGGCTGAGGCCGGTCAGGCTGATCGCAAGCCCCGGAAAGAAGGGCATCCAGAATGAGACGAGAAGAAACTGCTGGGCATTGCTCAACATCGAACCCCAGCTGACAGTCGAAGCATCGCTCAGGCCGAAGAAGGCAAGGCCCGCTTCGAGCAGGATGGCCGACGACATCAGGAGTGATGCGTTGGCGATCACCACCGGCAGGATATTGGGGATGAGATGGCGAAGGATGATGCGCCGGTGGCTGGCACCAGCGGCAACCAGCGCCTCGACGAAATCGGACTTTCGAAGCGTCAGGAACTCGACGCGGGCAAGCCGCGCCACCTGCGGCCAGCTGACGAGACCGATCGTCAGGATGACCACCCAGATCGTCGTGCCGAACAGCGACAGGAGCGCCATGGCAAGAAAAAGCCGCGGCATGACGATGAAGAGCTGAGTGAGACGCTCCAGAACCTCGCCGATGAAGCCGCCGAAATAGCCGCCGACCGCTCCGACGAACAGGCCGACGATCGTCGCGAAGATCACCGACAAGAGGCCGACGATCAAAGCCGTGCGGGCGCCGACGACGATGCCGGCAAAGATATCGCGACCGAGATTGTCGGTGCCGAACCAGTGGCTAAACGACGGTGCGAGCATGGTCGCCGCCGAATTCGTCGTCATCGGATCGACATGCAAAAGAAACGGAGCGGCCGTACCGGAAAACAGAAGCAGGACGAACAATGCGAGACCGATCTGGCCGGGCAGTTCGAGGGCGTGAAGGAAGGAGCGCATCAGCCTGTTCCTCCCACGCGGGTTCTCGGATCGAGCATGTTCTGGACGATCCCGGTCAAGGCATCGACGACGATGGTCAGCACCGAGGAGATCAACAGCAGGCCGATCAAGAGCGGCCGGTCGCGGCCGAGCACGGCATCAAGGATCAGGCGCCCGAGCCCCGGCCAGTTGAACACCATCTCGGTCAGCGTCGCACCGGTCAGCATCGTGCCGAAGGAAATGCCGGTAATGGTGACGACCGGCAGAAGCGCGTTGCGCAGCGCATGGCGATAAAGCACCTGCTGCGAGGCGAGCCCCTTGGCGCGGGCGGTGCGAATATAATCCTCACGCAACACCTGCAACAGGCTGGTGCGGACGAATCTCTGGGTGACGGCCATATGCCAGGCCCCCAGTGCGGTCGCCGGCAGAACCAAGTGCCAGGCGACATCGACGGCCTTCGTCCACTCGCCGCCACGGATGAACAGCGAGCGCATGCCCATCACCGGGAAGACGCTGGCTTTCACCGCCAGTGCATAGATAAGCAGCTGCGCCAGCCAGAAGACCGGCAACGAGAAAGCGAGCACGACGAAGATGCGCAGCGCGATATCGCCGAAACTGCCTTCGTTGACCGCCGAATAGACGCCGGCCACCGTACCGAGCAGCGAAAACACCACGATCGAGGAGGCGAGGAGCAGGAGCGTTGCCGGCAGGCGCTCGGCGAACAGGTCCCAGACCGGCGTCTGGAAACGGATCGAATAGCCGAGATCGCCGACGCAGAGCTTGGCGAGATAATGCCAGTATTGCACAAAGATCGGTTGGTCGAGCCCGTATTCCGCCCGCATCCGGGCAATGAATTCGGGCGACGCACCGCCGTTCTCACCCACAAGCGACTGGATCGGATCACCCGGCGCCAGATGGATCAGGATGAAGCTCAGCGTCACGATGGCCCACAACAGGCCAATGACGGAAAGCAAGCGCCGCAGCAGGGCTATGGTCAGGCGTATCAACACGGAAAATTCGGCCCGGCTCTATCTCGATGAATGGGAAATGCCGGCCCACCCATCATTGGGCAGGCCGGAAATTGCAGTGAAAACGATCAGGCCTTCTCGACGTTTTCGTAGCTATCGCGATGGGTGCCGCCCGGCGGCAGGCCGGTAAACGCCTTGCGATAGGCATAGGCGAAGTCGTCTTCGTAGAGCGGCACGACCGGCAGGTCGGTCATGACAGCCTGGACGATCTTCTGGTAGGTCGCATACCGCTCGGCCGGATCAACCTGCTTGACCCCCTGGTCGAACAGCGCGTCGACCGTGGCATTCTTGTAGCCCATGCCGTTGGTATAGGCGCCCTGGCCGACCATCGCCGCGGTGAAGCCCTTGGCCATGATGGCCGGATCGGGACCGAAGGACGGGTTGCAAAGCCCGAGCTGGAAGTCACGCGCCGTGAACATCTTGTCGATGGCCGCCGCCTCGTCCATCTTTTGGATCTGCAAGTCGATGCCTGCCTCGCGGAACCAGTCACGCATCAGGTTGGCGATCGGCTCATATTCGGCCCAGCCGGTGGAGACGACGATCGACAGCGCAAAACGCATGCCGTCCGCCTTCTTCGGCAGGCCGGCAGCATCGAGCAGCGCATTGGCCTTGGCCGCATCCGGCTTGTAGCTCACGCCGGTCTGGTCGTTCGGCACATACCAGGAGATCGGGTTGTCGGCGATCTTGCCGACATTCTTGCGCACCGTCGACAGGATCTCATCCTTGCGGATGAGATGCGCGATCGCCTGACGCACTTCGAGCTTGCAAAGCGTCGGATCGTCGAGGTTGAACAGCACGCTGCCGGTGCCGCGGAACAGGTAGGAAGCAGTACCGATCACCCAGCCCTTCGGCCCGAGCCGCGTCTTCAGCGTCTCGACCAGATCGAAGGACACGCCGAGCGGGGCGAAATCGATCTGTTCGGCCTCCATCGCCGCAACCATCGTGTTGGTATCGGGAATGATGACAAAGACCAGCTCATCGAGATGCGGCCTGTCCTTCTTGAAATAGTCGGCATTCTTTTCCAGCCGCAGGAAATTGCCCTTACTCCATTCGGCCAGCTTGAACGGGCCGGTGCCGATCGGCGCCGTATTGGCCGGGTTCTGCATGATATCCGTGCCGTCATAGATATGCTTCGGCAGGATCGTCGCGTGGCGCACTTCGAGCAGTTGGATGAACGGCGCATAGGCATATTTCAGCTTGAACACGACCGTGTTGTCATCCGGTGTCTCGATCGTGTCGATGGCGCTGAAATTGACCTTGCCGACCGGATGCAGCGGCAGCAGCACCTTTTCGAAGGAGAATTTCACGTCGGCAGAAGTGAACGGCTTGCCGTCATGCCACTTGATACCGGGTGCGAGATGGAACGTGTAGACGAGGCCGTCCGTCGAGATATCCCAGGACTGCGCCAGATCGGGAACCGGTGTGCCGTTCATGTCGAAACGCGTCAGGGCGCTGTAGATATTGGCGCCGATCAGCTGCACGCCGCCGACCGTGGTCACGGCCGGGTTGAGATGGCGCGGCTCGCTGGTGCGCAGGCCGACCACCAGATTGCCGCCCTCTTCCGCCGCAAAGGCGGCCGAACCGAAGGACAGAACCTCCGCGGCCGCCGGAAGCGCCGCGAGATATGACAAAAGCGTGCGTCTTTTCATTTCCATGTCTGCTGTCCTCGTTCCCTTGTTGTCGTTGAGGAAGGTATTTGCATTCAGGCTGCTGATGCCGCCGGCTGATCGGCGAGCGGGAAATGGCAGGCCACGGCGTGATCCGGACCTTTGGAAGTCAGCGCCGGCTTCTGCACCTTGCAGATATCCTGCGCGCGACTGCAGCGGGGGTGAAAGCGACAGCCTGTGGGTGGATTGATCGGCGACGGAACATCGCCCTTCAACAGGATGCGCTGCTTGCGCACCGTCGGATCGGCAACCGGCACGGCCGAAAGCAATGCTTCCGAATAGGGATGGAGCGGCCGCGAATAGAGCGACTTTGCCGAGGCAAGCTCGACCAGCTGGCCAAGATACATCACGGCAACGCGATCGCTGACATGCTTCACCACCGACAGGTCATGCGAAATGATGATGTAGGAGAGCCCGAGTTCCGACTGCAGATCGCCCAGAAGATTGATGATCTGCGCCTGGATCGACACGTCGAGCGCCGAAACAGGTTCGTCACCGATGATCAGGTCCGGCCCGAGCGTCAGCGCCCGCGCAATGCCGATCCGCTGCCGCTGGCCGCCGGAAAACTCATGCGGATAACGCTTCAGCTGATCGGGACGCAGGCCCACCCGCTCCATCAGATAGGCAACCCGGTCGCGCCGCTCGGCACGTGTGCCGATGCGGTGTATGGTCAGCATTTCGGTGAGGATCTGCTCCACCGTCATGCGCGGATCGAGCGACGCATAGGGATCCTGGAAGATGATCTGCATGCGGCGACGGAATTTTTTCAGTTCCGCGCCTTTCAGCGTCGAGACATCCTGCCCGTCGAAGCGCACCTGGCCGGCCGTCGGCTCCATCAGCCGCAGCAGCAGACGCCCGGTCGTGGATTTCCCACAGCCGGACTCCCCGACCAGCCCCAGCGTCTCACCCTTTTTCAGGCTGAAACTGACGCCATCGACCGCCTGCACGAACTGCCGGCTGCCGAGCTTGCCTTCTACAGGAAAATGCTTGGTGAGATTGTCGACCTCGAGAATATTGCTCATGCAGCAATCTCCTCGTCATGATGGCCCACCGCCCAGCAGCGGACGAAATGGCCGGGAGATACTTCGCGCATCTGCGGCTTTTCCTGTCGACAGAGTTTGTCGCCATGCTCGAAGCGCGGACAGAAGCCGCAGCCGCCGGCCGGCGCCCAGAGCGGCGGCACGGTGCCGGGAATTTCCTGCAGCCGTTCGCCCTCACCCGCCAGTCCCGGAATGGCCTTGAGCAGCCGGCGCGTATAGGGATGCTGCGGATTGGCAAAGAGTTCGCCGACCGGCGCCATCTCCACCACCTTGCCGGCATACATGACGCAGACCCTCTGCGCGGTTTCGGCAACGACACCGAGATCATGGGTGATCAGGATCACCGCCATGCCGAGCTCCTGCTTCAACCGGGTCATCAGGTCGAGAACCTGCGCCTGGATGGTCACGTCGAGCGCCGTCGTCGGCTCGTCGGCAATCAACAGCTTGGGGCGACAGGCAAGCGCCATGGCGATCATCACCCGCTGGCGCATGCCGCCGGAAAACTGGTGCGGATATTCCTTGGCCCGCCGCTCGGGTGCCGCAAGACCGACAAGCCGCAGCATATCGACGGCCGTCTCCCAGGCCTGGCGCTTGCCGACCCGCTGATGCAGCTTGATCGCCTCGGCAATCTGCGAGCCGACGGTCAGTACCGGGTTGAGCGACGTCATCGGCTCCTGAAAGATCATCGAGATCTTGCTGCCGCGCAGATGACGGATCTCGTCTTCCGAAAGTGACGCCAGATCGACGCCGTCGAACAGGATCTCGCCACCGACCACCCGGCCGTTCTTCGGCAAGAGACCGAGGATGGACAGCGAGGTCAGGCTCTTGCCGCAGCCGGATTCGCCGACCAGACAGACCGTCTCGCCATCGCGGACCTCGAAGGACACATCATCGAGCGCAATCACCTTGCCCTCGGACGTATCGAATTCCGTACGCAATGAACGGACCGCCAGAAGCGGCACGGTCATGTCATTGCTGGAAGCATCGATCTGCATCTCGGCCATCTATGTTCGGCATCCCTGATTTATGCAGGGCAGCATAGGCCGAATATGTGGAAAGTCCACGTTAAATATGTGGCAAACCCACATTTACGGTGCAAAATTTGCGATCATACGCTCAGATTTTAGGCATACACCATGGATTTTATGTGGATTTTCCACAATCAATTCTGACTATTGACCAGCCGCAGCTCGATCGCCGCCTCATCGATTGCTTCCATCAACTGCTCGTCGGGCATCTGGTTGGTGACCAGAATGTCGATATCGGCAAGCTCGGAGATAGTCTCCAGATGCCGAATCCCGAACTTGCTCTGATCGGCGATCAGAATGACCTGCTCGACCCGCCCGATCATGGCTCTCAGGTTCCATGCGATCGGCGAGCGGGACTCGTTCGGACCGTCGGCCGTCAGGCCGCTCGCACCAAAGAACAGCTTGGTGCCATGGAACTTGCTGAAGAAAGCCTGAGTCTCGGCCCCCGAAACCGACTGCTCGACGGCATCGAATTCGCCCGGCGCCAGAAGCACGCGAACCCCTTCACGGCCGAAAAATGCGCTGGCGACGCGGACACTGGTCGTCAGCACGGTAAGATCCTCGGCAACCTGCGCCAGATGCTCGGCAAACTGCAGCGAGGTGACGCCGGAACTGATGAACAGCACGTCGCCGGGCTGCACCAGCTTGACCGCCTCCTGCGCCAGCGCGTCGCGCACCTGCACATTGGTCTCCATACGCTCGCTGAACGATGGATCGCGTCCCGGCGCATAGGCCATGGCGCCACCGTAAGTGCGGCTGATCAGGCCCTGCGAATGCAGCTTTTCGAGATCCCGCCGGATCGTTTCCTGGCTGACGGCGAACTCTTCGGCAAGCGAACTCAGCCGGACGCTGGAATTAACGCGAATGGCGGAGAGAACGAGCCGCAGGCGTTCGGCGCGGCTGATTTTCAAGCTTTGCTGCGCAGACTGTATTGTCACTGTGACGCCCCTATGCCGGATGAGAAACCCTGCCGCCGGAACCTGATAACCGGCTCCGATCTTCACGGCGCAAGACCGTTCCGATGTCAGGCCTGCAGTGTTCTTGATGCGCCCCTGGATGGCGCATCGCGGTGTATAGGGCGATTGACGGGGCATAGCAACTGCACCCGAAGACACGCCAGAAGAGCGGAAAAAATCATTGACATTACCGGCTTGAAGGAGGCCGGATTGTGGCTTGCGACAGATCAAGGATGCCGGCAGATGCTGGGGCTAGCCTTGTCGGGAATTGATGTCAGACCTGAGTGGCCATAGCCATGCCGCATGTGGAAGGCTGACGCCCATGAAATGCGAGTTGCAACCATGCCGCCGTTGAGGGTCCGCGCCGAAAGCCAGCAGAATAAGAGTGGGACGACGTGGCTTTCTCCAGTAAGACGTCCCCGGCATTCGATCCGTTTCACGGACCCTGCCAATGAGCGATGACATCCCCCGTCTGGCCGCCATCCCGGCCGAGGAAGCCGGCGACGCAGTGCCGCTCTTGCGTGATATCCTTGCGGCCCTGAGAGCGGATGGCCGGTCGATTGCCGGCAATATCCAGCGCGAGATCGCCACCGATGGCATCTGCTGCCCCGACATGGTTCTGGAGGATATCGAAACCGGCGAGCTTCATTGCATATCGCAGTCGCTCGGTCCCGGAGCCAGCGCATGCCGGCTGGACAGTCAGGCACTCGCCATGGTCGCCGGACGCATGCTGGTGAACCTGGATACGCTGCCCGGCCCCGATCTGCTCTTGCTCAATCGCTTCGGCAAGGCGGAGGCTGAAGGCCGTGGCCTGCGGGCCGTGTTCGAGAAGGCTGCGTCTCTCGGCGTGCCGGTGCTGACCTGCGTCAAGCAGGACTACCGCGCCGCCTGGTCCGATTACACCGGCCCGCTTTCCACCACACTCGCAGCAACGCGGGATGAGGTTCTGGCCTGGTGCCGCTCGGCAATCACCTGCCGACAGTAGGCCGAACAGTAAGGCATATGCTGATGACCAATACCCAGCCCATCTTGCCGGCCTTGATGCAGGCAGCACCCCTGACCGACAGTCTCGGTCGCAAGGTCACCTATCTCCGGATATCCGTCACTGACCGCTGCGATCTGCGCTGCAGCTATTGCATGGCCGAACACATGCAGTTCATGAGCCATAACGACGTGCTGAGGCTTGAGGAGTTCTACCGGCTTGCGACCTTGTTCATGCGCCACGGCGTGCGCAAGATCCGCATCACCGGAGGCGAACCGCTGGTGCGCAAGAACATCATGAGCCTGTTCGAAATGCTCTCCGCCCATCTCGACAATGGCGAGCTCGACGAGGTGGTCGTCACCACCAACGGCTCTCAACTGTCTCGCCACGCGGAAGGGCTGTTCGCCGCCGGCATCCGCCGCATCAACGTCTCGCTCGACAGCCTGAATGCCGACCGCTACCGGCTGCTCACCCGCTGCGGGGATCTGTCCAAGGTCATGAACGGCCTCGACAGGGCGCAGGAGGCCGGGCTCAAAGTCAAGATCAACGCCGTCGCCATGAAGGGCGCTTTCGAAAACGAGGTCGACGACCTGATCCGCTTCGCCCATGGCCGCGGCATGGACCTGACCCTGATCGAGGAAATGCCGCTCGGCAATGTCGGCCATGACCGCAAGGCGAGTTTCCTGTCGCTTGCGGAACTGGAAAAGGATCTCTGGAGTCGCTGGAGCTTGACGCCGCTGGCGTCGGGGACTGGCGGCCCCGCGCGCTACATGCGCATCGAGGAGACGGGCGGAAAGCTCGGCTTCATCACCCCACTCAGCTGCAATTTCTGTTCGAGCTGCAACAGGGTCAGGCTCGACTGCGCCGGAAAATTCTATACCTGTATGGGCAGCGAAGGATCGGTTTCGCTTCGTGAAGCCCTGCGGGATAGTTCATCCGATGAGCGGCTGGAAGCACTGATCTTCGATGCGGTGGCACACAAGCCGCACCATCACAACTTCGCCATGGACCGCGATGTGATGCAGGGCATCGGGCGCCATATGTCCGTGCTTGGAGGCTGACATGAAGATCTTCGTCGTCACCATTTCCGACCGCGCCAGCCGCGGCGAATATCAGGATATCAGCGGCCCGGCGATCGAAGCCTGGCTGACACGGGCGATCGTCAGCCCCTTCGAGATGGAACGCGTGGTCATACCCGATGGCGAAACCGTGGTTCGCGACACGCTGATCGCGCTTGCCGACGAAAGGAAGGCCGATCTGGTCCTGACCACCGGCGGCACCGGGCCCGCGCCACGCGACCAGACACCGGAGGCGATGAAGGGCGTGCTGGAAAAGGAACTGCCCGGCTTCGGCGAACTTCTGCGCCGTGTCGGCCTGGAACAGACGCCGACCTCCATCCTGTCACGCCAGACGGCCGGCACCCGCGGCAGTACGTTCTTCCTGAACCTGCCCGGCAAGCCGGATGCGATCACCCTGTCGCTCGCCGCCGTCTTTCCGGCGATCCCCTATTGCCTCGACTTGATCGGCGCCGACCGGATCGAGACCGATCCCGCCGTGGTCAAAAGTCATCGGCCGGGCAAATGATGCCCGGCCTCCATGACATTGGCTGCATTATTATCGTGTGAGGCCTCATGATGTGAGGCCCGCCGGCCTCACATGACCGCACCGATCTGCCACGGCACGAATTCGGCACCGCCATAGCCGAGCCCTTCGCTCTTCGTCTGCTCGCCCGAAGCAACCTTGATGATCAGTTCGAAAAGCTCCTTGCCCTTCTCCTCGATGCTGACGCCCTCGGTGATGATGTCGCCGCAGTTGAGGTCCATGTCGTCCCCCATGCGCTCATACATTTCCGAATTGGTCGACAGTTTGATGCAGGGGGTCGGCTTGTAGCCGGAAACCGAGCCGCGGCCGGTGGTGAAGACGATCAGGTTGGCGCCCGAAGCGACCTGCCCGGTGACCGAGCACGGGTCGTAGCCGGGGCTGTCCATGAACACGAAACCCTTCCGGTCGATCTTCTCGCCGTATTTATAGACACCGAGCATCGGTGCGGTACCGCCCTTGGCGACGGCCCCGAGCGACTTTTCCAGAATGGTCGTCAGCCCACCGCGCTTGTTGCCGGGCGACGGATTATTGTCCATCTCGCCGCCGTTGCGTGAGGTGTAGTCTTCCCACCATTTCAGCCGCTCGATCAGCTTCATGCCGATCTCGGCGGTTTCCGCCCGTCGTGTCAAAAGGTGCTCGGCGCCATAGACTTCCGAGGTTTCCGACAGGATCGTCGTCCCGCCGTGGCGCACCAGCAGATCCGATGCGTAACCGAGTGCCGGGTTGGCGGTGATGCCGGAATAGCCGTCCGAACCACCGCATTGCATGCCGATGGTGATCTCCGAAACCGGTGCCGGGGTCCGCACCGTGCGATTGGCGAATTCTGCGACGCCGCGCAATTCCTCAAGCCCGCGCTCGATCGTCTTGCGCGTGCCGCCTTCCTGCTGGATCGTCATGTAACGCAGCATGCCGTCCTGGCGGATACGACGACCGCCGATCAGATCCGGGATCTGCATCACCTCGCAGCCGAGGCCGACCAGAAGAATACCGCCGAAATTGGGGTTCTGGGCATAGCCGGACAGCGTCCGGAACAACGTAGCATAGCCCTCGCCGTTATTCGACATGCCGCAACCGGTCCCGTGCGCAATCGCCACGACACCGTCGACATTGGGAAACTGGTCGAGCAGCCCGGACTTTTCCGCCGCTTCAGCAATGAAGCGGGCGACGGAACCGGAACAGTTGACGGTGGTCAGAATGCCGATGTAGTTGCGCGTCCCGACCTTGCCGCCGGCGCGCTTGTAACCCATGAACGTGCGCTTTTCGGTGGCTTCGGGCAGCGGCGTATTGGCACTGGCGAATGCGTAATCCTGTTCGTGCTCCCCCATGCCGAGATTATGCACATGGACATGGTCGCCGGCGGCGATATCGACCTTGGCCTGGCCGATGATCTGGCCGTAGCGCAACACACTGCCGCCCGCCGGAATGGCCTTGGTTGCAATCTTGTGTCCGCGCATGATGGCCTGGCCGACAGCAACACCGCTCGTAGCCAGGATATCGCCTGCAACGAGGTCGCGCAGGGCAATTTCCACATTGTCGGAAGGGTGAAGGCAAATGCTGTTCTTCGTCATGATAGTCGCTTTCTCCTGAACCGGCCCTTGTGCCAGTCGCCGTGCCCGTCATTCGACAAGCCGCGTGAGCACACACAACGCCCTCGCCACCGGTCGATGGCGGATGAAAATCCTGTATTGAATATAGAGTGGAACGAGACCGGCTTATTTGCAGCCGATCAAAATTCCCGAAAAACGTGCAGTTCTGCAGCCACCCCAGGAACAGGAGGCGGAGGATCAGCTGACGGTCGCTTTCGCCCGCTCGGGACGTTTGCGCGAGGGCAAACGTGGCCTGGCATCTTCTTCCAGCCCCAATCCGTCGAGATGCTCGAAAACCGTCCGCAAATGGCTGCGAATGTGCCTCTCCGCTGCTTCCGCATCGCCGGCGATCACCGCATCGGCGATCCGGATATGCTCATCCAGGGTCAAGGCCATGCGGTCATTGTCCTGGATCGTGAGGTAGCGCACCCGGTCGAGCTGTGTCTTGGCCCTGAGGATGGCGCTCCATGTTCCCGCATAGCCGCTAAGCTCTGCAATCAGCGCATGGAACACATTGTCGAGCCGGTAGAACTCGTCGCCGTTGCCGACCGCCGCAGCCTGCTCGCGGATATTGGCGCGAATACGCTCGCGTCCGTCATCATCGAGCCGCTTCACAGCATCCACGACCAGAGCACATTCCAGCTTCTCGCGGATATATTGACCAACCTTGACAGCTTCGAGAGAGATCGGGGCAACGAATGTCCCGAAATGCGGATAGATCACGACCAGCTCTTCTTCCGCCAGCTTGATCAAAGCCTCGCGCACGGGCGTCCGGCTCACTTCAAGCTGCTGGCAAAGATCCGCTTCGGACAAGGGTTCATCCGGAGCAAGACGGCCGTAAACGATATCTTCCCGGATTTTGTCGAACACCTGGTTCGTCAAGCGGGATCGGCTGCGATCCACCATGTGGTCTCTCATCATATATGTGCTGCGGGTTAGGTCGAATTATCCTCCGGAGCGCTCTCAGCTATACCGGCCGTACCGGCGGGAGTAAACCGGCGATACGGCCACGGACTGCAGAACAACATCCTGTCTGTTATGCCACGCGTCCCTCCCTGAATGCCTGAACCGTCTGCATCACGCCGCGAAGCTCTGCGAGCCCCTTGAGGCGACCGACGAAGGAATAGCCGGGATTGGATTTCTGGCCGATATCGTCACCCAGGAGATGGCCGTGATCCGGCCGCATCGGGATTTGCGCAACGGCATGGCCAATCGATGCGCGCCGGTCTTCTTCCGCCATCATCGCGGCCGTCACTGCAACCATATCGGTGTCGCCACCCAGATGGTCGGCCTCATAGAACGAGCCGTCGGCTTCGCGCGTCGTATTGCGCAGATGGACGAAATGGGTCCGCGGCGCAAATTCCTTTGCCATGGCGACCAGATCGTTGTTCGGATTGGAGCCGAAGGATCCGGTGCAGAATGTCAGCCCGCAGGCCTCCTGCGGCACGCCCTTGAACAGCGCCCGCACATCGTCCGCATTCGACAGAACGCGGGGAAGACCGAAAATCGGGAAGGACGGATCGTCCGGATGGATGCAGAGCCGCGCCCCTTCTTCCTCGGCCACCGGAGTGATCTCGCGCAGGAAGGCGATCAGGTTGGCGCGAAGGTCCTCGACGCCGATCTGCTGGTAGAGCTCGAGCATGTCCTTGAAGCTCGAGCGGGTATAGGCGAAATCGCGTGCCGGGAGCCAGTCGATGAGATTGCGCTCGAGCTCGGAGATCTTGGCCTCGTCCATGGCCTCGAACCGGGCCTTGGCCTTGGCCAGATGCTCGGCCGAATAGGAGCTTTCCGCCCCCTTCCGCTGCAGCACGAATAGGTCATAGGCAGCGAAATCGACGCTGTCGTAGCGCAGCGCATAACCGCCGTTCGGCAGTTGATACATCAGATTGGTACGGCTCCAGTCGGTGATCACCATGAAGTTGTAGCAGATCACCTTCACGCCGGCCCGTGCCACGTTGCGGATCGACTGCTTGTAATTGTCGATCTTCTCCTGGAAATTGCCGGTTCGCGTCTTGATTTCCTCACCCACACCGATGCTTTCGACCACCGACCATGTCAGGCCGGCGGCCTCGACCATGGCTTTCCGCTTGGCGATTTCGTCGGACGGCCAGATGCCGCCCTGGTTCATGTGGTGCAGCGCAGTGACGACCCCGGTTGCTCCGGCCTGCCGAACTTTCTGCAGGCCTACCGGGTCATCTGGGCCAAACCAGCGCCATGTCTGTTCCATGTGTCAACTCCTGTAATGAATAAAGTAATGATCTGGTCTCGAAGCCTTCGCCTCAAGCCTCGTTCAAGAATGCCTTGATGGTGTAACGAACCCCGTGGGTGATCATATTCGACAGATGCCTGACGACCTCCCCCCGGAAATGGCCGTTTGTCGGCAGTTCCTCGCCGAAGATCTCGTGCACGGACAACAGCGCATCCGCAAGCCTTGCCGCGTCGCCGCCGGCATTCCTGGCGATCTCCGTCAGCCGATCGGCATGCGGATCGGTGACCGGATAATCCTGCCCGAGTTCGTTGCGACATGACAGGAACCGCATCCAGGCTGCAACGGTCAGCGGGATGACTCTTGGATTTTGCCCCGAGGCGTAAAGCTCGGATGCAGCCTCCAGAAGACGCGGCGGCAATTTTTGCGATCCGTCCCAGGAAATCTGCAGCGTCAGATGACGCACGCCGGTATTGCGGAAGCGGGTTTCCAGATCATGCGTATAGGCCACCACATCGGTGCCCGGCACCGGTGGCAGGGTACGGATCAGGTCGTCGTCCCACAGGCGGCGGATAACTTTCGGCAGGTCCTCGTCGACCATGGCATCGGCAATCGTCTCGATGCCGGCCACGACCGAAAGATAGGCAAGCGTCGAGTGCGAGCCGTTGAGGCAACGCAGCTTCATCAATTCATAGGGAGTGACATCCTCCACCAGAATGGCGCCGGCCTTTTCCCATTCCGGTCGGCCGAGGGGAAAGTCATCCTCGATCACCCACTGGCGGAACGGCTCGGTGACCACCGGCCATGCGTCGGTGACGCCGAGGCTGCTTGCCACGGACTGCCGGTCGGCATCCTGCGTGGCAGGCGTGATCCGGTCCACCATCGTGCAGGGAAAGGAGACGTTCTCGCTGATATAGCGGCCAAGCTCTGCGTCGCGCAGGCTGGCGAAACGGGTAACGATCTTGCGCACCTTGATGCCGTTCTGCGCGAGGTTGTCGCAGACCAGTACTGTAAATGGCGCCAGGCCGGCGTCCCGCCTCCGCCGCAGGGCCTCGGTCAGGAAGCCGGGAACGCTGCGCGGATCGGTCGGATTGGCAAGGTCGGAAATGATGACCGGGTTTTTCTCGTCGAGGCTGCCGGTCGCAGCGTCCTGGCAATAGCCCTTTTCGGTCACAGTTAGGGTGACGATGCGGATTTCGGGCTTCATCAACAGATCGAAGATCTCTTGTTTCTGGTCAGCCGTGACCATCACATCGAGGATGGAGCCGACGACACGCAGCTTGTCGTCGCCATTATCCCGGCTCAAAAGCGTATAGAGCCCATCCTGCGGATTGAGTGCATCGCGGATGGCGGGAGACATCAGGTCGACCCCGATGACGCCCCAGTCCGTGGCACCCTGTTGCAGGACCTCATCGGTATAGACCATCACATGCGCGCGACAGAAAGCCCCGAGACCGATATGCACGATGCCCGGTCTGACCGCCTTGCGGTCATAGGTCGGGCGTTGAACCGAAGCAGGCAGGGCGGCCACGGCCGCGTTGCCGAGACGATCCACCACGGCTCCGCTTTTCAAATTGATATTCATAACAAATCCTTGGTCATCGTCGCTGGGTGTTCGGCCTGAAGCCGGAGCGCTTTTCCCGCGGCATGCGATGTTTGAAAATTTCTGGAAATAGACCGGTCCGCTTCGGTCGAGAGAGGGAGGCGGACCGGAAATCTTGGACGCAATCAGACTTCAATGCCGGCAGGTGTCACACCCGAACCGGTCTTGGGCAGGATGAAATGCATCACGACCAGGCCAACCAGGTAGAGCGAGGATACGATCAGGAAGAGGAGGTGATAGTTTCCACCCGTTGCATCCAGCAGACGGCCGACGCCCATCGAAACGAACATGCCGATGATATAGGCGCAGAACCCGCCGATACCGACGACCGAACCGACCGTGCTACGCGGCATTGTGTCGGTGACGATCGTGTAGACGTTTGCCGAATAGCCCTGGTGGGCAGCAGCGGCGACGCCGATCAGAAGAATGGCGATCCACATATTCGAGACCGATGCAGCCATGAAGACCGGCACGACGCAGAGACCGCAGATCAGGAAGGCAATCTTGCGGGCACGCAGCGTCTTCACGCCCTTCTTGATCAGGGTCGACGAGATCCAGCCGCCGGCAATGCTGCCGACATCGGCCATGCAGTAGATGATGATCAGCGGAAGCATGGCGGCCATCAGGTCGAGGCCATACTGCTGGTGCAGGAAGCCGGGGACCCAGTTCAGATAGAACCACCAGACCGGAGCACTGAAGCAGGTACCGGCAATGTTGGCCCAGGTACCACGATACTTGAGCAGGGTGATCCACGGAACATGGACCTGCGGCTGTACCGGATCGCTCTCGATATAGGCGCGTTCTTCTGCCGACAGATGGCGGTTCTTTTCCGGCTTTTCATACAGCAGATACCAGGCAACCACCCAGGCAAAGCCGATAAGGCCTGTGATCAGGAAGCAGGCTCTCCACCCCCAGGTGAGAAGGATAAGCGGGACGAGGATCGGCGCAACCACGGCGCCGACATTGCTGCCGGCGTTGAAGATGCCGGTGGCAAGCGCCCGTTCCTTGGCCGGGAACCATTCGGTCACGGTCTTGATCGAGGCAGGGAAATTCCCGCCTTCGCTCAGTCCGAGGCCGGCGCGGGCAACCTTGAAGCTGAACACGCTACCCATGAAGGCATGGATGATGCCGAAGAAGCTCCAGGCGGCGACTGCGAGAGGCAGACCGGTCTTTACCCCGATCTTGTCCATGAGCCGGCCAACGCCGACGTAACCGAATGCATAAAAAAGGGCAAAAGCGGCGACGATGTCGCCAAAATCGGATTCACTCCAATGAAGATCGCTCATCAGGGTCGGCTTCAAGAGGCCGATAACCTGGCGGTCCATGTAATTGATGGTGGTGGCAAAGAATAGCAGGCCCACAACGGTCCAGCGATATCGACCGACCGTTTTCAAGGCCTTGGCAGGCATTGAGGCATGGTCGCCCATTAGTTGATTTGTCATGATCCGTCTCCCGGACGTTTCTGATCTCGGCGCAACGGGGCACCGTCGTGATCAAGTTAGCGGCCACCTCTTTCCCCGTAGGCCGCATAACCACGTTCATATACTACCATATGGGTGACTGGATTTGAGCTAGATCACGAATAACGTGCGACATTCCGGACAGCAATCATTGATTGATTATCGTCAATATTTGTATTTTCATAATTTATTTCAATTATTTAAATATACAATACATTATCATAATATGTAAAATATACGAAGTTCATCATTCCGACACGCTCCCCATCACCAGTCGGAACGCCAACGCGCCGAGAATGGCAACCGGAGCATGGCAGGTGATAACGGGACGCCTGAAGATCACCTCGCCGCAACCGCTATCGCAATCGCGTTACTACATTAGCGCGAACTCAGATCTGCGACATTAACGCACGAGCGCTGCTAAGCTGCGGCATTTTCGACAGATTTTGGCATCAATTGGAACCGGCCTTCTTATCCGGATAACCTTTATTAAAGCCTCCTACATAACCGTATCACATTGATTTAAATAGACATTTCTCAAAGAAAAAGAACTTGAAAAAGTAACAATGTATCAAATAACCGATCGACAGGCTGCGGCGTCCTGATCATTGACATCCAAACAAACGGCAATCTAGCGTTGGGGTGTCGAAAGGAGGTCGGCTTACCTATGAATACTCTCATACATCCTGACGTATTATTCCCGACCGAAGATAGTGCACGCTCTATTGCTCGCTCACTTTACAAAACGGTGTCGGATCTTCCGATCGTAAGTCCCCATGGCCATACCGACCCCAGATGGTATGCCCTGGACGAAGCGTTCCCGGACCCGGCACAGCTGCTTATTGTTCCTGACCATTATATTTTCAGAATGCTTTGCAGTCAGGGCATCAACCTCGAGGATCTGGGCGTTCGCCGCCTGGATGGATCACCGGTGGAAACCGATGGCCGCAAGATCTGGAGGCTGTTTGCCGAGAATTACCATCTGTTCCGTGGAACACCGACGCGGCTCTGGATGGACTATGTTCTGTCGTCCGTATTCGGCTTCGACGCTCTCCTGAGTGCGAAGAATGCCGACGAAAGCTATGATCTGATGGCTGAAAAGCTGCGCCTGCCGGAGTTCCGGCCGCGTGCGCTCTTCAAGCGCTTCAACATCGAAGTGATCGCCACCACCGAGGGCGCGCTTGATGACCTGAAATGGCATAAGGCGATCCGCGAAAGCGGATGGGACGGCCGCGTTGTGACCGCCTACCGGCCCGATGCCGTGGTGGACCCCGACTTCGAGGGCTTTGCGGCCAATCTCGATCAGCTCGGCAACATCACCGGCGAAGACACCGGCACATGGGCCGGCTACCTCGCCGCTCACCGCAAGCGTCGTGCCTACTTCAAGTCGTTCGGCGCCACCTCTTCCGACCACGGCCATGCGACCGCCGATACGGCCAATCTTCCCGCTGCGGAAGCCAAGGCCCTGTTCGATCGCATTCGTGCCGGCAAGTCGGATGCCGAAGACCACAGATTGTTCCGTGGCCAGATGCTGACCGAAATGGCGAAGATGAGCCTGGATGACGGTCTCGTCACCCAGATCCATCCCGGTTCGCGGCGTAACCACTCGCCGACGATTTTCGCCAAGCATGGGCGTGACATGGGCTTCGACATTCCCGGACGGACCGACTATGTCGCCGCCCTGAAGCCCATGCTCGATGCCGTCGGCATGGAGCGCGATCTCACCATCGTTCTCTTCACCCTCGACGAAACGTCCTTCGCCCGCGAGCTGGCACCTCTGGCCGGCGCATATCCTGCGCTCCGCCTCGGTCCCCCATGGTGGTTCCATGACAGCCCGGAAGGCATGCGGCGGTTCCGCGAGACGGTGACGGAAACGGCCGGCTTCTACAACACCGTCGGCTTCAACGACGATACGCGTGCGTTCCCGTCCATTCCGGCCCGCCACGACATCGCCCGGCGGGTGGATTGCGCCTTCCTGGCACGGCTCGTCACAGAACACAGGTTGAGGGAAGAAGAAGCCTTCGATCTGGCTCAGGAACTGGCCTACAAGCTCGTCAAGAAAGCCTACAAGCTTTGATCGACGCATAGGATTTCCCTCAGGACACAAGACCTGGGGGAAACACCCCTATCTGACAAGTCTCGGCGCCGGAGATGATGTGCAAGCATCCGTTTCCGGCGCCGAAGGCGTTGCGGCCTTCAGCTTGACCAAGACGAATTGAACCAGAGGACATTCACATGAATCCGGCCTTCAAGGCGATCCGTACCCTGCTTCTCGCAGCCGGTGCGACCAGTGCCCTCGGCGCCCCTCGCTCCGGCGCCCTTCGCTCCGGTGCATCGCGCCAGAGCCGCCGATATCCATCGCGCTAAACATCCGCCCGTCAGGGCATTGCCCGCGAATATCCAACATGGATGACAGTGGCAAACCGCGGCCGCCGAGACCTGCGGAAACGCGCGGAACCCGGAACCCGGCCCGGCCGCGGTGGTGCCGCGGACCGTCGATCTGCGGCGTGACGCAACGCGAGGCACTCTGCGACCCGCCAAGACAGGTAGACAGACGGCGCCCCGGGCGGCGAGGACCTCATCTCACTTGAGGAAGTCGGCCCTGTGGGGTGTGAAGGTGTCGATCAGGCGTCCGGCTTCGAGCGCTTTGACGCCGTGGACCAGATCAGGCGGCACGATGAAGCTGCCGCCCTTGTTGAGCACTTCCGTCCGCCCGTCGATCGTCACCTCGAAACTGCCCTCGGCGACATAGCTCGACTGGATATGCGGATGCGAGTGCTTCGATCCGATGGCGCCCTTCTCGAACACCACTTCCACCATCATCATCTCGGGCAGATAGGTCATGATACGGCGTGTCACGCCCGGTTCGGGATTAACCCATTCCGCATTTTCCGCCGAAACGAAGAGATCGCTTGCTGCCATTGCCTGTCCTCACCCCATGTTAGCCGGACACTATGCGACAATCGCCAGTGTCACACGCGCGGATCGATGCGCGCCCTGTTTGCATTCGCACCGATAATACAGATCGGCACATCACAGACAACAGCGCCATCACGGGAAATGACGAAAGACAAGCCATTGTTTTGGATTACATATCGGCATCGTCATCGCGATGGCCGTTTGTCGTCTGGCAGATATCGCCGATGGCATTGGGCCGGTTCGCGTACCGCGAAATGCCACGTTCCCACGTCGTCGAACGACCAGCCGGGAACAACGCTGGCATGTATTTTGCCTCTAAATTGAGGGGGTATCGCGTTAGTGCTTGTCTGCGTCAATCTGACGTGGAATGCTGACGAAAGTTGCAGAAACCGGCAATAGATGTGAGGGCGTGCTTGAGAAAACAGCAGGAGCTTGCAATCGAGGTCAGGGGTGTCAGCCGTGTCTACGGCGATGGCGCCGGACAGGTAACAGCCCTTAGCGGCATCTTTCTCAATATAAGGCAAAACGAGTTCTTCACGCTTCTCGGGCCATCCGGATGCGGCAAGACCACGCTTCTGAGGCTGATTGCCGGCTTCGATTTCCCGACCGATGGCGAGATCCTGCTTTACGGGGAGGATATAGCCCCGCTCCCGCCCTTCAAGCGACCGGTCAACACGGTCTTCCAGAACTACGCCCTCTTTCCGCATATGACGGTCGCTCAGAATATCGGCTTCGGCCTGGAAATGCTCGGCCGTCCGAAGGCGGAGATCGCCGCTCGTGTCGATGAAATGCTCGCACTCGTCCACATGGAGCCGATGCGCAACCGCAGGGTCATGCTGATTTCCGGTGGCCAGCAGCAACGTGTGGCGCTTGCCCGCGCGCTGGCACCCAAGCCCAAGGTCCTGCTGCTCGACGAACCACTGTCGGCGCTCGATTACAAGCTGCGCAAGGAAATGCAGATCGAGTTGAAACGGGTGCAGGCAGAAACCGGCATCACCTTCATCTTCGTCACCCACGACCAGGAGGAGGCGCTTGCCATGTCGGACCGGATCGCCGTCATGTCTCAGGGCAAGGTCCGGCAGGTCGGCGCACCCTGGGAAATCTACGATCGCCCGGCCGAACGTTTCGTCGCCGATTTCATCGGTGAAACCAATTTCCTGAGCGCCGACGTGGTCTCCATCAATGGCCCGCATGCCAGGGTGAAGCTTTCCACCGGCGGCATGCTTGATGCCACCTATCCCGAGGATCTCAGCCCGCAGGGCGGTGTCACGGTCGTCATCCGGCCCGAGCATGCGCAAATCTCCGCTCCTTGCGACGGCACGATCCTCACGGGCCAGATCGAGGACCTCACCTATCTCGGCACCGACACCCATATCCGCGTCCGGCTGCCGGATACGTCACTCTTCACCATAAGGCAGCAGAACAGCCGCATCGGGCCGATCGGCTTTTCTGCCGGTGATGCGGTTTCCTTGAATATCAGCGAAGGCGCAGCGCAGATCCTGAAGGATTGAGACATGACCGAGCGGACAAGAGAGGCCGCTTCGGCGGCACACAGACAGGACATAGCCAATCGCTGGCTCCTCAGCGCCCCGGCTCTCCTCATCATCGCGGTCGCAGCCGTCGGCCCGCTCTTCATCGTGCTGGTCTATTCGGTTCTCGCTTCGGGCTCATATGGCGATGTCAAATGGGAACTTTCCGGCCAGGGCTGGTTCAACGTCTTCTTCTCGCGCGACATTTTCGACGGCACGGTCTCGCTTGCCGATGCACATCTGTCGATCCTCTGGCGCAGCAGCTGGCTTGCGGTCGTGACCACGTTGCTCTGCCTCCTCGTCGGCTTCCCGACCGCCTATTTCATCGCCAGCAGGGCACCGCATAACCGTGCGATCTGGCTGTTCCTGATCACCATCCCCTTTTGGACCAACATGCTGATCCGCGCCTTCGCCATTCAGGAAATGATCCGCAACGAAGGTCTTGCCAACACGATCCTCATCAAGCTCGGCATCATCTCAAGCCCTATCCAGATGCTCTATACCGATTTCGCCATCCTGCTCGGCATGG
This sequence comes from Neorhizobium sp. NCHU2750, assembly GCF_003597675.1. NCBI lineage: Bacteria > Pseudomonadati > Pseudomonadota > Alphaproteobacteria > Hyphomicrobiales > Rhizobiaceae > Neorhizobium > Neorhizobium sp. NCHU2750. The sequence goes on from NZ_CP030827.1 coordinate 3,341,352, forward strand.
TCTATGTGCACCTGCCGTTGATGGTGCTGCCGCTCTATGCAAGCCTCGAGAAGCTCGATTTCCGCCTCGTCGAGGCCGGATACGACCTCTACGCGACCCGCCCGAAGGTGCTGTGGCGGATCATCGTTCCGCTGGTCAAGCCCGGCATTATCGCCGGATCCATCCTCACCTTCATCCCGGCACTCTCTTCATATGTCATCCCCCGCATCCTGGGCGGTGGCAAGAACCTGATGGTCGGTAACCTGATCGAACTGCAGTTCGGTCAGGGCAAGAACTGGCCGCTCGGTGCAGCACTCTCGATCACCCTTGTCGTCATCGTGCTCTTCGCCATGCTCTATTACGTCAGGAATGCCGGGAAGACGGGAGGCGGCCATGCGTAAGCGCTTCGACATCCGCGTTCAGCCCGGCTTCACGACGATTGCGATGTTCTGCTTCTTCCTGCTTTACGTGCCGATCTTCACGCTGGTTGTCTATGCCTTCAATTCCGGCATCTCGATCGCACGCTGGGAGGGTTTTTCCCTCCGCTGGTTCGCCGCCGCCTGGAATAACGACCTCGTCATCGAAGCCGCGATCCGATCGCTCCAGATCGCTGCAGTCGCCGCCATTATTTCGACCGCCGCTGCCACGCTCGCGGCCATCGCCACCACCCGTACCGTCCCCTATCGCGGGCTGACCGCAAAATACTCGCTGATCAACATGCCGCTGATGGTTCCCGAGATCGTCACGGCCGTGGCATTGCTGATCGTCTTTGCGCGCATCAAGGTCTGGACGGGCTATTCCGGCCTCGGCTACCTCATCATCGCCCATACCGCTTTCTGCATTCCCTTTGCCTATCTGCCGATCCGGGGCAGGCTGGAGAACATGGATCTGGCGCTGGAACGGGCCGCCGCCGATCTCTACGCCACCCCTTTCAAGGTGTTTCGCTACATTACCCTGCCGCTGCTCTGGCCCGGCATTCTGGCCGGCCTGATGCTCTCCTTCGTCATTTCGCTCGATGACATCGTGATCACCGAGTTCGTCAAATCCGCAGGCCAGGAGACATTGCCGACCTACATGCTCGGCCAGTTGCGCCGCTCCATCACGCCCGAGATGAACGCCATATCGACGGTCTTTCTGCTGCTGTCGCTGGCGATCGTGACGATCTTCTTCTTCCTCAGCAGATCCAATGAAAAATCCGATTGAAAACAGGAGTGGGAACCATGAAGCATGCCGTAAAACTTGCCGCCGGTCTGGCTGCATTCTTCGCCTCGACAACGCTTGCCCATGCGGATGGCGAGCTCAACATTTTCAACTGGGGCAACTACACCAATCCGGAACTGATCAAGAAATTCGAGAACACCTACAAGGTCAAGGTGACGCTAACCGACTACGATTCGAACGACACCGCGCTCGCCAAGATCCGCCAGGGCGGCCACGGCTTCGATATCGTCGTCCCGTCTGCCAGCGCCATGCCGGTCTTCATCAAGGAAGGGCTACTGATGGAATCGCGCCCCGACCAGATGGAGAATTTCAAAAACATGGACCCGGAATGGATCAACGTTCCCTACGATCCGGGCCGCCACTATTCCGTTCCGTGGCAGTGGGGAACGACCGGCGTCACGGTCGACAAGTCGGTCTATAAAGGTGACCCTAACACCTCGGCGATTTTCCTCGACCCGCCGCCGGAACTGGTCGGCAAGGTCAATGTCGTGCCGGAAATGTCGGATGTCATGCACATGGTCGTCACCTATGCCGGTGGTCAGCCCTGCACCGGTGACCTGACCGTGCTGAAAAAGGCCCGGGACATCCTGATGGCCGCCAAGCCGAAATGGATCTCGATGGATTACGGGACGGTGGAAAAATACACGAAAGGCGATCTCGCAGCGAGCGTCGACTGGAATGGTGCTGCCTTCCGCGGCAGGCTCGCCAATCCGAACATTGTCTATGGTTACCCCAAGGAAGGCTATCCGATCTGGATGGATAATGCCGCCATCCTCGCCGATGCCAAGAATGTCGAAAACGCCAAGCTTTTCCTCAACTTCATCATGCTGCCGGAAAATGCCGCGCTGATTTCCGCCTTCGCCCGTTATTCGAACGGCATCAAGGGCTCCGAAGCCTTCATGCCCGACGACATGAAGACGGCGCCCGAGGTCAACATTCCCGAAAGCGCCAAGGCCGCGGGCAAGTTTAATCTCGCCTGCCCGCCGGAAGTCCAGGAACTATACACCAAGATCTGGACCGAACTGCAGAAATAGGCCGAGAAAGGAAGGCCGGCAGCGCGGGACACCCCCGCGCCGCCGCGCCATATCAAGGACATGGACAGCATGAACGACACGACCACCGTTGCCCGGTCATCGGTGACGCTTGCCAATTGGCGGGAGGCACCTTTCAGTCGCTGGAGTTTCCAGAACGTCCGCGAACTGGTTCCGACATCGGAAATTTCCTGCGGCACCGAACAGCCGGAAGAGGCGCTGGCCTCGCACACCTTCCTCACTCGCGAGATCGACACTGGTCTCGACGGCATCTCCAGCATCGAGGGCTTTCTGAAATACGCCCATACCGACGCCTTCCTCCTGATGAAGCGTGGCCGGATCGTCGGCGAATATTACGCACCGCATGCGCATGTGAACGCCAAGCATCTGGTCTTCTCGATCAGCAAGTCGCTCACCGCCATCCTCTCCGGCATTCTGGAAGACCGGGGCCTGATCGATCCGGAAAAACCGGTTCTTGCCTATCTGCCAGAGGCTAAAGGCAGCGCCTATGAGGATTGCCGCTATCGCGACGTGCTCGACATGCGCGTCAGCCTCGATTTCGCCGAAACCTATCTCGACAGGAACGGCCCCTTCGCCCGCTATCGCCGCGCCATGCTGTGGAACCCGGTGGAGCCGGGCTTTACGGTCGAGACACTCGCCGCCTTCCTGATGACGCTGAAAAAGGCCGATCGCCCGCATGGCGGCGGGCATGCCTATCTGTCGCCCAATGCCGATCTCCTGGGCGTCGTCATCGAATGTGTCACGGGGCGGCGCTACGGCGAACTGCTGTCGGAACTCCTGTGGAAGCCAATGGGCGCCCGCAACCACGCCTATGTGACCGTCGACAGCATCGGCACGCCGCGTACCGCCGGCGGCGTCTGCCTGACCGCCCGCGACCTTGCCCGTGTCGGCGAACTGATCCGCACCGGCGGTGCAATAGAAGGCCGGCAGATCATCCCGAAGGGCTGGATAGCCGACATGCTGGAGAACGGCGATCCCGAGGCCTGGAAGGCGGCAAACAGCACCGCCATGCCGAATGGTCGTTACCGCAGCCAATGGTACCAGACCGGAGCGCCGGATGGCGCCTATTGCGCCATCGGCATCCATGGCCAGTGGCTCTATGTCGACCCACAGAACGAGGCTGTCATCGTCAAGCTGTCGTCCCAGCCGAACCCGCTCGATGACGAGCTGAAACAGGACAATCTCGCCTTCTTCCGCACCCTTAGCCGCCTGCCACTGTAAGGAAAACGGATGCAGACCTTCGCAGACACCATCATCGTCAATGCCCGTGTGCTGACAATGGACACAGCCGCAGCCAAGGCGGACGCCGTTGCAATCTCCGGCCACAGCATCGTTGCAGTTGGCTCGACGGCCGAAATCCAGGCGTTGAAAGGCCCGGCGACGCGGGTGATCGACGCGGCGGGTGGTACCGTCCTGCCCGGATTCAACGAAGCCCATATGCATATTTTCATGGGCTCTGTCGGCCTGCGTCAGCTCTCGCTCTACAAGGTGAAGGGTTTTGACGAGCTGAAGGAGAAGGTTTCGGACTATGCCGCGAAGAACCCCAAGCTGAAACTGCTTCTTGCCCGCTCAGCCGACTACACGATCCTGTCGGAAACCGAACGCACCACCCGCCATGATCTCGACCGCGTGATTTCCGACCGGCCGTTCGCGATGATCGCCCCGGATCACCACACCGCCTGGGCCAACACCAAGGCGCTGGAGCTCGCCGGCATCCTGCATGGGAAAGCGGTAGGCGTCGGCAACGAGGTAGTCATGGGAGAGGATGGCCTGGCCTCCGGGGAGCTGCGCGAGGCCGATGCCATGCAACCGGTCTTTGATCTCAGCGAAACCGGTGGCCGGGAAGGGCTCGGTATAGGCACTGGCGGCGAACCGGACAGTGTCACGCCGGAAGAGCGCGCCATCGACCTGGAAATCATCAAGGACGGTCTCGCCTATTGCGCTTCGCTGGGCATAACCTCGATCCAGAACATGGATGGCAACCTCTACCAGTTGGAAATCCTCGACGAAATCGAGAAAACAACCGGCCTGCCGGTCAGGGTGCGCATGCCCTATCACATGAAGAATTTCATGCCGCTCGCCGACCTTGAGGAGAAAGCGGCGACCTGGCACCGCCGCTTCCACACAGACCGGCTGCGCTGCGATTTCGTCAAGATGTTCATCGATGGCGTAACCGAAGGTGAGAGCGCCGTTTTTCTCGATGACTATGCCCATCGCCCCGGTTGGAAGGGCGATCCCCTGTTCAGCCAGCAGCATCTGAATGAGATCGTCACCGAGGCCGACCGGCTGAAACTGCCCGTCGCCGTCCACGCGATCGGCGACGGCGCGGTCCGCATGGTGCTCGACGCCTACGAGACGGCCGCCGCGACGAATGGCAAGCGTGATGCCCGCAACCGCATCGAACATATCGAAGTCATCCATGAAGATGACGTGCCGCGCTTCAAGGAACTGGGCGTGATCGCCTCGATGCAGCCGACCCATCCGCCCGGCAATGCCGGCCTGCCGATCGAACCCTATCTCTCCTTCATCGGCCGCGATCGCTGGCCGCTCGCCTTTGCATGGCGCACGCTCGCGAATGCTGGCGCCGAGATCGTTTTCGCCACCGACTGGCCGGTCTCACCGCTCGATCCGATGAGCTGCATCCACGATGCGATGACGAGAAAACGCTGGGCCGATGACCTGCCGGATCAGCGCCTGACGCTGGCCGAAACGCTGGCCGCCTATACCAGCACCGGCGCCCATGTGGAGTTCATGGAAGATCGCAAGGGCAAGCTCAAACCGGGTTATCTGGCGGATATCGTGGTGCTTTCCGCCGATGTCGAAGCTGTCGTCTCGGAGGATCTGGCCTCGGTCCGGCCGGTCATCACCATCTGCGACGGCAAGATCACCTATGACAGGGCGCTCGCCGGATAGCACGCGACAGCGCCGTCACACTTCCGCAAGCGCTTTCAAAAGCACCGCATCGTCTTCGCCGGTGATGATGTCGGCATCCGTTTGCAGGACGAATTCGACGACGGGGAAAATGCCGCCGAGATGGATCTTCAACAGCCGTGCGGCCTCACTCTCGTCATGGCCCCTGATCGCCGCATAGAGCGCTGAGTGTTCGTCGATCACCTCCTCGAAATAGCCGATCTTCGGAAAGGCCAGGCGGCGAACGCGATCGAGCTGTCCCGTGGCGTTGTGGATCGTCTGCCAGACATTCGGAAAGCCGGCGATCCGGCAGAGCAACCGATGGAATTCGTTGTCGACCTTGAACGCCTCGTCGATGTCGCGCCTTTTGGCCGCGTCCTGCTGGCGGAAGATCAGGAGGTCGAGATCGCGTTCATGGACCGGATCGAAATTGCGCGCGGCCAGCCTCACGGTGCGCATTTCCAAGCTCGAGCGCACCAGATGCCCCTCGATCACCTTGCGCAGGACGATCTTGTTGACGAATGTGCCGCCACTCGGGACGATGTTGACGAGACCTTCCTGGGCAAGCCGCAGCACCGCCTCGCGCATCGGCGTGCGGGAAATGCCGAGCTCGGCGCAGGTTTCCTTCTCGTTCAGCGTTTCGCCGGGCGCGAGCTTCATGGTGATGATCGCATCGCGAATGACATTATAGGCCCAAAGCGCCTTGGGCAGGCCAGCGCCGTCGACGTCATCCAGTCCCAGTTTCGCGTGTAAATTCACCCAAGCCCTCGTTTGCACCGTTCGACGTATGTCAGCATCCTATCATATCGCATCATGCCCGCAGCAACAGACAGCATCCGCTCGAAAACGTCAGGCTTCGTTGGCGAGTTTCAGCGCCATTTCGAGCAGAACCTTGGCGCCCGCCGTCACCTGCTCCGGCTCGCACCATTCCTTCTCGCTGTGGGAAATGCCGTCCCTGCAGGGCACGAAGATGATCGCCGTCGGGCAGATATGCGTCATCGACAGCGCATCATGCGAGGTGAGCGTCGGCAGCATCATCGACGTGTAGCCCAGCCCCTCAGCCACTTCGAGAACCTGTGCGGAAAGTTCCGGCGAAAGGTCCAGCCGCTGCCGATAATGCGAGGTCGTCGCATCGATGACAAGGCCGGTCTCTTCGGCGATCCGCTTCGCCGCAGCCTCGATGCGCTCGATGATTTTCGCCCGGCCTTCCTCGGTCGCATGCACGGCAACATAGGAGAGCTTGGTCAGATGCGGAATGTTGACCCGGTTGTTCGGCCAGTTGCGGATCACCGTGGCGCTGACCATGCCGTCCGGTTCGTTCTCCGCCCCGATCGCTTCGATCTCGATAATGAGTTTTGCTGCCGCAACGAGCGAATTGCGCCGCTTCGACATCGCCGCCGTCTGCGAATGGCCGTTCTCGCCGCTGATATCGATGAAGCCGCTGCAGCCCCAGGAGCTGTTGGAGACAGCTGCGATCATCGCACCCGTCTTTTCCATTTCCGGTCCCTGTTCGATATGCAGTTCGAGATATTTGTGAACCGCGCGACCGCCGACCGGAAGCGGCCCGGCATAGCCGATCCGCTCCAGCTCGTCGCCCAGCATGGCGCCTGCATCATCCTTGCGGGAGAGCGCGCCGTCGAGCGGCAAGAGCCCGGCAAAGATACCCGAGCCCATGACGCCCGGCTGGAACCGCGCGCCTTCCTCATTGGTGAAATTGGCAATCTCGATCGCCCGTCGCGTCGTCACACCAGCGGCGTTCAGCGCCCGCACGACCGCGATACCGGCCAGCACGCCCAAAACACCGTCGAATTTGCCGCCCGGCATCTGCGTATCGAGATGGCTGCCGATCATCAGCGGCGGCAGCGCGGGATCTGTCCCCTCGCGCCGGGCAAACATGTTGCCGATCGCATCGACAGAGACGGTCAACCCCGCTTCCTGCGCCCAGTAACGAAAAAGATTGCGCCCCTCGCGGTCGGCATCCGAAACGGCCGGCCGAAAGCTGCCGCCGCCATCGGTGGCGCCGATCGCTCCCATGGTCATGATGTCGGCCCACAGGCGCTCACTATTGATGTCCGGCGACGAGGTCATGGTCTTTTCCTTTTATGGTCTGGAAGCGCGGTGGAAGGACACGATCAGTTCGTCTCGTGCAGCACCTCTTCGAGTGTCTTGAGGAAGATATCCGCGTGCTCCTTGCCGAATGGCAGCGGCGGCCGGATCTTCAGCGTGTTGCCCTGCATGCCGGCAGCGGAAATCAGCACCCGATGTTCACGCATGCGGTTGACGACGGCAAGCGAGCGCGCACCGTCCGGCTCGCGGCTGTCGCGGTCCTTGACGAATTCCAGCCCGAGGAAGAGGCCGGCACCGCGTATATCGCCAATGCAGCCGAATGTCGGCATGAGCTTGCGCATGCCTTCCATCATGTAATTGCCGGTCGCCAGTGCATTGCCCATCAGGTCTTCGTCGCGGATGATATCGAGCACGGCATTGGCTGCCGCGATCGACACGTGATTGGCGCCGAACGTGTTGAAATAGCGGATGTCGCGGCCGAAACGGTCCTGCACCTCGCCCTTCATCACGGCAGCGGCGATCGGCAGGCCATTGCCCATCGGCTTGCCCATCACGGCAATATCGGGAACGATGCCGTGGCGCATGAAGCCCCACATGTGGGAACCGGTGCGGCCGAAGCCCGGCTGCACTTCGTCGGCGATATAGAGAGCACCCGCCTCATGCACCACCTCGAGCGCCTTCTTCAGGAAGCCGGCAGGCTCAGCGAAGATGCCGTCGGTCGAAAAGATACTGTCGGCGATGAAGGCAGCCGGCTTGATGCCGCGCCGACGCATGAAGGCGATCGCCTTGGCGATTTCTTCTGCAAAGACCTCGCCCACGTCGCGGCCATCGTCCCGGTAGGCATCGGGCGCCGGCACGGTCACGACATTCATGCCGATCGGCATGTTCGGGCCGAGCTGCGGCGAGATCCCGGCAGCAGCCGCCGTCGTGCCGTGATAGGCATTCTCGGTGATGATGATGCCGGTGCCGCCGGTGTAATAGCCGGCGAGCCGCAGGGCGAGATCGACCGCCTCGCTGCCGGTGCAGCAATACATCACCCGGTTCATCTCCTCGGGAAAGGTCGCAAGCAGCTTTTCCGAATAGTCGAGGATCTTGCCGTCGAGATAGCGCGTATGGGTGTTGAGCACCGCCGCCTGTTCTGCGATCGCCGCAACGACCCGGGGATGGCAATGGCCGACCGAGGGAACGTTGTTATAGGTGTCGAGATAGGCATTGCCGTCCGGATCGTAGAGCCAGACACCCTCGCCGCGCACCAGATGAAGCGGGTTCTCGTAGAACAGCCGATAGGACGGCCCGAGCATCGCCTGGCGGCGCTCGATCATCGACCGCTCGCGCTCCGGCAGGCTGCTGAGGCGCGAGGGGTCGAAGCCGTTGATCATCGTGGTGGCTGGCTTGCTCATCTGTGTCTCCCTGAAATGACGTTATCGACGGCATGCGGCCGCAAGGCGCGCGATGGCATCGTCTTTTGAAATGGCATCGAGCCGGGCGAACTGCGCCCAGACGGTCGGACTGTTGCGCGTGTAGAGATCCCGAAGTTCGGGAAACAGCTTGCCGCGCCATTCGGGGATCGCAAGCCGCATCAGCATCCGTGTGGTCACCGCGGTGTAGAGCAGCTCGACCTCTTCGTCCGTGAGCGTCTTCTCGGTCGAATAGCCTTTAAGGAAGTCGCACATCGCCTCGACCGGATCGGCAGCATTCCCCATCTGGTAGGCCGCACCGACGCCAACGTCGAACAGGACAGGCGCATGCACCATGTCGCCGAAATCGATAATGCCACTGATCATGTCCGGATCGGCCTTGCTGACGAGGATATTCTCCATGTTGAAATCGTTATGGATCACCTGCGCCGGCAACTGCGCCATCCGCGGCAGAATGTTTTCCTCGAAATCATCGAGCGCACGCGCCAGCCTGGAACGCTGCTCATCCTTTTCGAAAGCGGAGAGAAGATCCCGCATGCCGCTAGCATGCGACATGTCCCAGGTGATGCGGTGGCTGGCCGCTTCATGGCTAAACCCCTCAAGCGCCTTCTGCATGCGCCCGAGCAGCACGCCGACGCGGTGGCGCTGGATCGCCGAATGCGGCTGCGATTTCTGCGAAACGCCAGGAACGAAAGTGACCATGCGCACGCCGCGCGTGGCGCCATCGTCATCGGTCATGCGAAAATCCGCCTCGCCATCGACCGTACGGATGATCCGCTGGATCGGAATGCCCGGATCGGCAGCCTCCACATGCAGCAGTGCCTGGCTGTGCATGCTGGTCATCGCCGGGTTTTCGGCCGGATTGAGGACCTTGAAGAGATATTCGGTGCCGTCATCGAGCGTCAGGCGGTAATTGCTGTCCTTCTCGCCCCAGAGCCATTCGGCCCGCCCCTTCAATCCATATTTTTCCCGCGCGATCCGCTCGGCCTGATCCGGGGGCACGGCGGTCGCGCCCGTCTTGAGCTCTGCGCCAAGCCCGCTTGCCGCCCCTTGGCTTGCCGTGGAGGCCATCTGTCCCATCCCAATGCTGCTGCTGTTGTCAGTTTGGGTGCGGAGGAACATGGCCTCCGCACCGTTGGTTACGGCTCAGGCAACCCGCGGGGCGCTGAGAACCTCTTCCGGATAGGCAGCCTGGTAGGCAGCCGCCAGCGCCAGCACGATATCGTCGCGGTAGCGCGGGCCGACGAACTGTAGGCCGACCGGCAGACCGCCGGCATCGAAGCCGCAGGGAACCGACACGGCCGGCTGACCGGTCATGTTGAACGGATAGGTGAAGGGCGACCAGTCGGACCAGTCCTTGCCCTCGATACCGCCCGGGAAATCCGTGCCTGCCTCGATCGCCGTCACCGGCATGGTCGGCAGCATCAGCGCGTCGTATTTCTCGTGGAAGAGCGCCATCGTCACCTTGAGATCGGCGCGCACCTGCTCGGCCATGACATAGTCGATGGCGGAATAGGCCTTGCCCTTTTCGTAGATGCGGATCAGGCCCGGATCCATCAGCTTCTTCTGCTCTTCCGTCGGATTGACCATCTCGACGGTCCGGGCTTCGGCCGCATACCACAGCGCCAGAAGCGCATCCTGCGGGTTGGCGAAGCCGGGATCGACCTCCTCGATGATCGCGCCCATATCGGCAAGCCGCTTGGCGGCCCGCTCGACGGCGGCGGCGACATCCGGCTGCACTTCGGCATAGCCGAGATTGCGGCTGTAGCCGATCTTCAGGCCCTTGACGCTGGCGGCCTTGACCCCTTCATGCCAGTTCGGCACCGGGGTCGGGCAGTAGCCGTAAAGCGCCTTCGGCGTCGGACCGGTCGTCGCGTTCATGAACAGGGCTGCATCTTCGACGGTGCGCGTCAGCGGCCCGCGATGGGCAAGCTCGAACAGCGTCGTTGCCGTATCGGCCGGGATCCAGCCATAGGTCGGCTTGATGCCGAACGTACCGGAGAAAGAGGCCGGGATACGGATCGAGCCCGCACCGTCGGAACCCTCATGCAGCACGCCCATGTTGAGCGCGGCCGCAACAGCCGCACCACCCGAAGAACCGCCCGACGCACGGTCCGTGCGCCATGGGTTTAGCGTATTGCCGAAGGCAGGCCCGTGGGTGACGCCCTTCCAGCCGAATTCCGGCGACGTAGTCGTGCCGAGAATGGTGACGCCCGCACCGCGCAGGCGTTCCATGATCAGGAACTCCTTCTCCGAAGGTGTCGTGGCGCCGAGCGCCGAACCGCGCCGCCACGGAATGCCCTTGACCGGCGTCAGTTCCTTGATCGTCGTCGGCGCACCGTCGATGGGCGAAAGCGGTTCGCCCTTCTTCCAGCGCGCTTCCGATGCCTTTGCCTCGGCAAGCGCCAGCTCCGGCACTACATAGGCAAACGCATTAACGCTCGGGTTGAACTTCTCGATGCGCTCCAGCGAGGCCTTGGCGGCCTCTACCGGCGACGCCTTGCCCGAGGCAAACAGCTTGGAAAGCTGTGCCGCGGTCATTTCGCCGAGATCTGTCTTGTCCGTCATTGTCATCGTGTCATTTCCTCGAAACGTTCAGGCGCGGGTTGCGGCAACCGTGTCGAGCGCACGGGCGACGGCCGCAAACATGTCGTCGATCTGCTCTGCGGTGATGATCAGCGGCGGGCAGAAGCAGATGCCCTCCGCAATGTTACGCACGATCAGGCCTTCGTCCTGGCACGCTGCGGCAACGGCTGCGGCCGCATCGCCGGCAGCGGCATCCGCCCACGGCTTGATTTCGAGCGCACCAAGCAGACCGACGCCACGCGAGGAATGCGCCAGCGGATGCTTGGCAAGTTCGGCCAGGCCACCGAGGAACTTCTCTTCCAGACGGGCGGCATTGCCGACCAGATCACGCTCCTGAATGATCTTCAGGTTTTCCAGACCGACGGCGGTCGCGACCGGATGGCCCGATGCCGTGTAGCCATGGCCGAACACGCCGATACGGTCGGATTCATCGGCGATCGGCTGATAGAAATGGTCGTTCATGATGATCGCCGAGAGCGGCATATAGGACGACGAGATCTGCTTGGATACGACCAGAACATCGGGCGTGATGCCGAGCGTTTCGCAGGCAAACATCTTGCCGGTGCGGCCGAAGCCGCAAATGACTTCGTCGGCGACGAGAAGGATATCGTATTTCTTCAGGATCGCCTGCACGCCGGCCCAGTAGCCGTCCGGCGGAACCAGCACGCCACCCGCACCCATGACCGGCTCGCCCCAGAAGGCGGCAATCGTTTCCGGACCTTCCTTCAGGATCAGGTCTTCGAGATCCTTCAGCATGCGCTTGGTGAAATCGGCTTCGCTTTCGCCTTCCAGGCCGAAATGCACATAGGACGGGCAGGACGTGTGGATCATCCGGTCGAGCGGCAGGTCGAAGCTTTCATGGTTGCGCGGGAGGCCGGTGATCGAGCCGGCGGCGATCGTCACGCCATGATAGCCCTTGATGCGGCCGATGATCTTCTTCTTGTCCTTCTTGCCGAGCGCGTTGGAACGATACCAGACCATTTTGCAGGCGAGGTCATTGGCTTCCGAACCGGACGAGGTGAAGTGGACCTTCGACATCGGCACCGGCGCGATCTTGATCAGCATTTCGGCGAGATCGATCGACGGGCCATGCGTCTTGTAGGAGAAGGTGTGGTAATAGGGCAGCTTTTCCATCTGCGCCTTGGCGACTTCCGCCAGGCGCTTCTCGCCGAAGCCGAGCGCCACCGACCACAGGCCTGCGAGACCTTCGATATAGCGCTTGCCGGTGTTGTCGAACACATAGATACCGTCGCCGCTCTCGATCACCAGACCGCCGGTCTTCTCATATTTGCGCAGGTTGACGTTCGGATGCATCTGATAGGCCATATCGCGGCCTTCGACGGAATTCGGCATGATCGTCATAGGGTCTCTCTCCATTGAAAATTTCGGGCTTTCCGGCCCGGATAATATTGGTGTCCAACGGCCTCAGGCCGTCATCAGCGCTTCCTTTGCCCGACCGGGAATGGCCTCGATCAGGCTCTTCGTATAGGCATGCTTAGGGGTATCGAAGATTTCGCTTCCGGTACCGAGTTCGACGACTTCTCCCTTCTGCATCACCATCACGCGGTCGCAGATCTTGGCTGCAACACGCAGGTCATGGGTGATGAAGACGAGCGAGAGGTTGAGGTCCTTCTTCAACTGGCCGAGCAGTTCCAGCACCTGCGCCTGGATCGATACGTCGAGGGCGGAAACGGCCTCGTCGGCGATGATGATCTCGGGTTCGAGCGCCAGCGCGCGGGCAATGCCGATACGCTGCCGCTGGCCACCGGAAAACTCGTGAGGGAAGCGATTGGTGCCCTTCGGATCGAGCCCGACCATCTCCATCAGTTCGCCGGCGCGGGCCAAGGCCTTCTTTTCATCCTCGCCATAGGCGATCGGTCCCGACGCGATGATGCGCCCGACCTTTTCGCGTGGATTGAGCGACGAATAGGGATCCTGGAAGATCATCTGCATGCGGCGGCGCATGGCGCGCAGTTCAGCACCCTTCAGATGCGCCATGTCCTGCCCGCCGAGCAGCACGCGACCGCTGTCGGGATCCTGCAGCCGCACGAGGCAGCGGCCGACCGATGACTTGCCCGAGCCGCTTTCTCCGACGATGCCGAGCGTCTCGCCCCGACCGAGCGTGAACGAAACCTCCTTGACCGCATGGACTTCGCGGGCCTTGGAAAACATTCCGCCACCCATCCGGTAGGTCTTGGTCAGTTTCTCGACGGCCAACAGGGGCTCGCTGACGACGACGCGCGCGACACCTTCACCGGCGCGCGGGATCGCCGCGATCAGCTTCCTCGTATAGGGATGCTGCGGCGAAAACAGCACTTCTTCCGCCGTTCCCTGCTCGACGATACGCCCAAGCTGCATCACCGTCACATAGTCGGCAATCTCGGCTACGACGCCGAAATCGTGGGTGATGAACATCACCGCCATGTTGCGCTCCTTCTGGAGCTTGGCGATGAGTTTCAGGATCTGCGCCTGCGTCGTCACGTCAAGTGCCGTGGTCGGCTCGTCGGCAATCAGCACTTCCGGTTCGAGCGTAAGTGCCATGGCGATCATCACGCGCTGGCGCTGGCCGCCGGAAAGCTGGAACGGATAGCTGGCGGCCGCCCGTGGCGGATCGGGAAGGCCGACCTCGGTCAGAAGCTGCAAGGCCTTCTCCCTGCGCTCCTTCGGGGTGAGCAGGCCATGCGCCTCGAACACTTCCTCGATCTGCGCCGAAACCTTCATCAGCGGGTTGAGCGCCGACATCGGCTCCTGGAAGATCATCGCCACCCGGCGTCCGCGAATGCCGTAAAGAGCATCCTGCGGCAGCGTCACGAGATCGGTCTTGTCGAGCAGGATGCGCCCCTGTGCGACGCGCACCGTATCCGGCAAAAGGCCCATCAGCGCATTGGCCGACATCGACTTGCCTGAGCCGCTTTCCCCCACAACGCAGAGCATTTCGCCGGGGAAGAGCTTGAAGGAGACACGGTCCACCGCATAGGGCCGGTCGGCGCCTTCGGGAAGCGCGATGCTGAGCCTGTCGATGAAGACGACCGGTTCGCCCCGGCCCTCCTCGTTGAGCGCACCCGGATGAACCACGGCCGCGGGCACGGTATCGTCGCTGACGGCGGCATTCGTTGCTGTATTGTCTGCCATGGTCTACTTCCCCTTGCGTGCAAGGCGCGGATTGAGGGCGTCGTTGAGCCCTTCGCCGACGAGATTGAGCGCGAGTACGGTGAGCAGGATCGCAAGCCCCGGGAAGAAGCTGACCCACCATGCCTGACGGATCACCGTGCGGCCGGCACCGATGATATAGCCCCAGGACATCACGTTGGCGTCGCCGAGCCCCAGGAAGGAGAGCGAGCTTTCGATCAGGATCGCCGCGGCCACCATCATCGAGGCAAGCACGATGATCGGCGACAGCGTATTGGGCAGGATCTGACGCCAGATGATCGTCGCATGCGTCTGCCCCGAAAGCACGGCGGCCTCGACGAATTCACGGGAGCGCAGCGACATCACCTCGCCGCGCAGCAGGCGGGCAACCGGCGGCCAGGAAACGACCGCGATCGAGATGACGATCGAATAGATGCTGGGCTGGAATATCGCCACCAGAACCACCGCCAGCGCAAAGCTCGGCACGCTCTGGAAGAATTCGGTGAAGCGCATCAGGACGTCATCCACCCAGCCGCCGAAATAGCCGGCAATGGCCCCGATCGGGATACCGATCAGAAGCGAGACGACCGTGGAAACGAGGCCGATCAGAAGCGAGACGCGGGCGCCATGGGCCAGCCCCGATGCAAGATCGCGGCCCATCGGATCGGTACCGAGCACGAAGGCATCCATGGTGAATGGCGGAAGGAACGGCCGCTGCACCATCGCCCAGGGCGACTTGGGATAGAGGAACGGCGCGACGATCGACAGAATGACGACGAGCAGCAGAATGATCAGGCCGATGACGGCGCCGCGATTCTGCGAAAAGCGTTTCCAGAAATCCTTCATGACGACACCTTGATGCGCGGATCGACGAGGCGGTAAAGCACGTCGGTGATGAGGTTGAACAACAGAACCATCGCGGCCGAGACGACGAACACGCCGAGCAGCAGGTTGTAGTCGCGCTGCGACAGGGCATCGAACATCAGGCGGCCGATGCCCGGCCATGCGAACACGGTCTCGATCAGCACGGCACCGCCGACCAGTTGGCCCGCCTGCAGGCCGGCAAGGGTGACGACCGGCAAGAGCGCATTGCGCAGCACATGCCGGCGCTGGATGACGCCCGGACGCAGGCCCTTGGCCTTGGCCGTCTTGACGAAATCGAGCCGGCCGACCTCGAGCATCGAGGCACGGGTCATGCGGGCATAGACGGCCATGAAGAACAGGCCGAGCGTCATCGCCGGCAGGATCAGGTGCTTGAAGATATCGAGCGCCCGCCAGATGCCGGTATAGCCGGCGCCGACCGTTTCATAACCGAAGCCGGGTAGCCAGCCGAGCTCGACGGAGAACAGAAGCACAGCCATCAGCGCAAGCCAGAACAGCGGCGTCGCATAGAAGACGAGGGCAACGAGCGAGATGATCGTGTCGGCCCATTTGCCCTGGCGGGCCGAGGCGAAGGCACCGGCAAGCACGCCGAGCCCGAGAGAGATGATGAAGGCCGAAAGCGACAGGATGAGTGTTGCCGGCAGCCGGTCGGTAATCAGCTGCAGAACCGGCAGCTGCTGGCGGTAGGAATAGCCGAGGTCGAGCCGCAGCACGGAGGATACATAGACCCAGAGCTGGACATAGAGCGGCTGGTCGAGGCCGAAGCGCTCTCTGAGCTGTTGCAGGAAGGCAGCGTCGCTGTCGCCCGCTTCACCCGCCATGACCGCCGCCGGATCGCCCGGCGCTGCATGGATGAGGAAGAAATTGAGCACAGTGATGCAGATCAGGATCACGACTGCCTTCAGCAGCCGGCCCGAGATGAATCTCAGCATAGGATAGCCCCGACTAGATTTTGAGGTCCACGGTGGGCCAGGCGGGGAAGATCCCCGCCTGATTGGGATTTACTTCTTGATCCACGCGTCGCGCATGGATTCCGGCAGGCCGGATGCGGTGGTCACGATGTCCTGGACCTTGCAGTTGTAGATCGTCGGGAAGCCGAGCTCGAGCAGCCAGGCGACCGGTACGTCCTGCTGCAGCGTCTTCTGCGCCTGATCGTAGAGTTCCTGACGCTTTGCTGCCGGGTAGGCAACCGCAGCCTGATCGAACAGCTTGTCGAGTTCCGGGTTGGAATAGCCCTCGACATTGTTGAACGGATTGCCCTTGGCGATCTGCGAGGTCTTGTAGTTGCGGTCGACGCCGATGGCCGGGTCGCCGTTCTGGTAAAGATAGGTGAAGGCGATATCGTAGTCCCAGTTGGCCGTGCGCTGGTTCCAGCCGGCAACGTCGGTGGATTCGATCTCGACCGGGATGCCGACATCGCCGAGGTTTTGCTTGACGGCTTCCGCCCAGCGCTGCCAGGTTTCGCCATAGGGCAGCGGCAGAAGCTTAAGCGGCTTGCCGTCATAGCCGATTTCCTTCAGGAGCGCCTTGGCCTTGGCCGGATCATGCGCATAGGTCGGCTCGACATTCTTGTAGAACGGCAGCTTCGACGACATAGGACCGGTAGCCACCTTGCCGTAGCCGTTCCACAGCACGTCGCGGGCAAAATCGCGATCGAGCGCATACATGATCGCCTGGCGGAACTTCACATTGTCCATCGGCGGCTTGCGGTTGTTGAGCCACAGCCAGGAGAGCGGGGCGAAATATTCCCAGCCCTTTTCGGTCGTGCAGGTATTGGGCAGATCCTTCAACCGCGGAATGTCGAAATTCTCGACCGAACCGCCGGGCAGCACGTCGACATTGCCGTTCTCGAAGGCGACCGAACGCGATGCGGCATCCGGGATCACCTGGTAGTAGAGCTCGTCGAGATAGGGCTTGCCCTTGATGTAATAGTCCGGGTTCTTGACCAGGTGGATATAGCTACCCTTCTTCCACTCGGCGAACTTGAACGGGCCGGTGCCGATCGGCTTCTCGTTGGCCGGATTGGTCGCATAGTCCGTGCCTTCATAGATATGCTTCGGCACGATCGGCATCGTGTAGAAGGACAGGCCGCGGATGAAGGCCTCGAAAGGCTCCTTCAGCTTGAACACGACCGTCTTGTCGTCGGGCGCGGTGACGCTTTCCACATGAGTCATCAGGTTGCGATGGCGCGGCTGCATCTTGACCAGGAAGTCGTTGACCGAAAACAGCACGTCGGCCGAGGTCATCGGCTGGCCATCGTGCCACTTCACGCCATCCTGCAGCGTGAACGTATAGGTCAGGCCGTCATCGGAAATCGTCCAGGACTTGGCCAGCGACGGCTCCGGCTTGAGGTTTTCGTCGTAGCGCAGCAGGCTCTCGTAGATGTTTCCGCCGACGAGAAGAGCGGGGCCGTTGGTGGTGATGCCGATCATGATGCTCGGCGGTTCCGGCTGCACGATCAGGTTCAGCTTTCCACCCGGCACGGCCTGGGCGAACGCCGCCGATGCGGTGAGAAATAGGGCTAGGGATGCAGAAAGCAGTCGTCGCATGGAGTTCCCCTTAATGGATTTTCGTTTGCTTGCAGACGTCACTTCGAGATCACATCGGAACAACAATATACCGATATATCGATACGCCATCTTGACTCCGGCCCTTGCCGCCTGTCAAGCAAGGCAGACGATTTTTTGCATAAAACTTAAACGGGAACCGATGCAGCCTAAAAAATAGCCATATGCAGAAAATGAGGACGCGACTACGATCAAGCGGAAAAAAAGGATGCCTTCGGGAATGGAGTTCATGTCGAATAAACAAGCGAAAACACCCCATATCGCCCTTATCAGCAGCACGCTTGATATGAGCTTCATGAAGGTTGCATTCGAGAAATCCGCTCTCGACGTCCGCCTGAGCATCTATCCTGATGAGGATTTCCACGCGGCCGATGTCGCCGTGGCGTGGAATGCACCGCATGGCGTGATGGCATCGATGCCCAACCTTAAGCTGGTTCACAGCATCGGCGCGGGTCTCGACAACATATTCGCCGACCCTCATCTGCCCGACGTTCCTGTCTGCCGCGTGGTCGACAGCGAACACGCGCTCGGCATGGCGGAATATGCCATCTGGTCGGTGCTGCTGTTCCACCGCGAGATGGACCGCCACCTGCAGAACGTTGCCGAGCGGCGCTGGGAACGCCCGGACCAGATCTCCGCCCGCGACTATACCGTGGGCATCCTCGGATTCGGGACGATCGGCCTTACGGTAGCAAAGAGCCTGCGCGCGATGAACTACAATGTCCGGGGCTGGGCACGTTCCCCGAAGGAGGAAGCCGGCATCACCACCTATTCCGGTGCGGACCAGTTGACGGAGTTTCTCTCGGGCTGCGATGTCCTGATCTGCCTTCTGCCGCTCACGGCAGCCACCCGCGGCATCATCGACGCCGACCTGCTGTCGCAACTGCCCAGAGGCGCAGCCCTCGTCAACATGGGACGCGGTGAACATCTGGTCGAAGCCGACCTGCTTGCAGCGATCGACAGCGGACACCTGCGCGGTGCCGTTCTCGACGTCTTCCAGAAGGAACCGCTCGCGAAGGACAGCCCGCTCTGGGATCACCCGAAGGTCTTCGTCACCCCGCACATCGCCTCCATGCCCAATCCGAAGGACGTGGCAAGCCAGATCTTTGAGAACGCCACCCGGATCCTGAATGATCTGGAGCCGCTCAATCCCGGAGACCGCAACAGCGGCTACTGACGGCCGGGCGACAGCATGATGTCGACATTGGAAAGATCGAATCCCGGCTCCTCGACGATCAGGCCGGGCTCTTCGGCGATCACATATTCGACCACTTTCGCAGTGTCGTCCAGGTGCTGCCGCATCAGGTCATAGGCCGCGTCCGCATCACCGGCGCGGATGGCGTCGTAGATTGCCCGATGCTCCTTCTCCACCTCGTCGAAGAAGCCGGATCGGGGAATGGCCCGCCGCCGCACCCGGTCCAGCTGGCCCGTCGCATTGTGGATGGTCTGCCACACATCGGGAAACCCGGCCATGGTGCAGAGCAGCCGGTGGAAATCGTTGTCGATCGAAAACGACTGGTCGTAATCCTGCCGCTTGGCCGCATTGCCCTGCAGGAACATCAGAAGGTCGAAATCCCGTTCATGCGCGGGATCGTAGACCCGCGCCGCAAGCCGGACCATGCGCAGTTCCAGGCTGGAGCGGATGAGATGTCCCTCGATCACGCCCCTCAACGAGATGCTGTTGACGAACGTGCCGCCGCTCGGC
This sequence comes from Neorhizobium sp. NCHU2750, assembly GCF_003597675.1. NCBI lineage: Bacteria > Pseudomonadati > Pseudomonadota > Alphaproteobacteria > Hyphomicrobiales > Rhizobiaceae > Neorhizobium > Neorhizobium sp. NCHU2750. The sequence continues at coordinate 3,360,868 of NZ_CP030827.1, forward strand.
ACCACATTGACGAGGCCCTCCTGCGCCAGCCGCAACACGGCCTCCCGCATCGGTGTACGCGACACGCCGAGCTCTGCGCAGGTCTCCTTCTCGCTGATCGTCGCGCCGGGCTCCATCCGCATGGTGATGATCCCATGCCGGATATAGTTATACGCCGTCTGTGCCTTGGGCTGGCCGGCATTGCTGGCCGGCAGAAAGTCGGACTGTTTCACGCTTCTGTCTATTCCTGCAGACTACTCCGACCCGTCGGGCCTGCCGCTATACCGATATATCGCCCTGTCCCTAGCCTCTTTCGCGGGCTTTGCAAGGAAATATCCTTTTGACAGCTGCAAAAGCCCAGCCTTGAGGGCTATGGCACCCTCAAGCGACGCCGCGAAGCCCGGCTGGCCCGGCGCGGCCGATCCGGGCAATGAAGCGCTTATCCGGCCGCAACTCCCCGCCGCCAGCGCACCAAAAGAACCATCGCGGCAATCAGCAGCGTGCCGAAGATGAACAGGAACGCAGCGGCAGCGATCGCCGGACTGATATTGTCGCGGATGGTGGAAAACATCTGCCGCGCCAGCGTTCTTTGGTTGGGGCCGGCGACGAAAAGCGTCAACACGACCTCGTCGAGCGAAGTGGCGAAGGCCAGCACAGCACCGGTCAGAATGCCCGGCATGGCAAGCGGCAGGGTCACCCGGCTGAAAACCTTGCGGGGCGACGCGCCGAGGCTGGACGCCGCCAGTTCCACTCTTCGATCGATCCCGGCGAGAGATCCGGAGACACTGACGATCACGAACGGCACCGAGATGACCGTATGGGCGATAATCACGGCCAGATAGGTGTTCGACAGCCCGATCCTGGCAAGCAGGATCTGCATGCCGATGCCGAGCACCACGGCCGGCACCACCATGGGCAGCAAGAACAGGGTGCGGATGACGCCGCCGATGACCGGCAATCGGCGCCTTAGGCCCAGTGAGGCCAGCACGCCGAGCACGGCTGACAATATCGTCGTCCCGCCGCCGACGATCAGACTGTTGATGATCGACCGCTGCCAGGCTGCTTCGGTGAACAACTGGATGAACCACCGGAACGAGAAGGATGGGATCGGATAGATGAGCAGCAGGCTGGAGGTGAAGGCCAGCGGCATCATGATCAGCAGCGGGATGATCAGGAAGGCGGCCATCAGCAGCCCAAATATCCATTGCAGGGCTTTTGCCGGCATCAGGCGCTCCTTTCCCGCGGGATCGTGAACCGCTCATAGACGGCATAGAGGATGATGGTCACGACCAGCAGGACGATGCCGAGCGCACTCGCCATGCCCCAGTTGCCGGAATTCTGGGCGTGAAAGGCGATGAACGAGCTGATCATCTGGTCGCCCGCACCACCGATCAGCGCCGGCGTGATATAGTAGCCGATCGCCGACATGAAGACGAGCAGCGACCCGGCGGCGATGCCGCTGAAACTCAGTGGCAGAAGCACCCTCACGAAAGCCCTCAGCGGATGAGCACCAAGCGAGGCGGCCGCCGGCATCAGGTTCTTCGGGATGGTCAGAAGCACACTGTAAATCGGCAGGACCATCATCGGCAGTGACACATGCGTCATCGCAATGATCACGCCGGTGCGGTTGAAGATCAGCGCCAAAGGGTTGGAGATGATGTTGAGGGCCATCAGGGCCTCATTGATCAGCCCCTTTTCCTGAAGCAGGATGAACCAGGCCGCGGTGCGCACCAGCAGCGACGTCCAGAGAGGCAGCAGCACGGCAGCAAGCAATGCCTGCTTCTTCCAGCCGGTCGCGATGGTGATCAGCAACGCATAAGGATAGCCGAGCAGCACGCAGACGATCGTCACGCTTGCGGAAATCCAGAAAGTTCGTTCGAAAATCGCGACATTGATCGTCTGCTCCGGCGGCTGCTTGACGATGTCGCCGGCATCGTTCCGCGTCAGGTCGACAGCCGCCAGAAGATATCGGTCCGTCGTTGGAGACAAGGCATCGGTGATCGCCTTCCAATATTGCGGCTGGCTCCATTTCCGGTCGAGCTTGATCAGGTCGACCGGATCAGATGGGTTTTCCTGCACCGCCTTCAATGTCTTGCTCATCAGCGTCCGGAACCCCGACTGGGCGCTGTTGAGACGGCGAACCATGTCGCCGACAGCCTGTTCGTCGGTCGCAGCGCGCAGGTCGGCAACAAAGGCCGCCTGAAGTTCGGGCGCGGGCGCGTCTTCTCCGGTCCATGAAGATGCCACCTTGGCCGTCTGCGGCAACAACCGTGCCACCGCATCGTCCGAAACGGATTGGGTCAGCACCGTCGCCAGCGGCCAGATGAAGAAAAGACAAATGAACAGGAAGAGCGGTGCGACGAGCAGCATTGGCCCGCCTTTCTGCAGCAAGCGACTGGCTTTCATGGTGCGATCACCCTGCAGTCCTCGGGGCTGAACAATGCAGTGACCGCAGCGCCACGACTCGGCTCGGGCGATTTGCGATCAAGCCGCGCCACATAGGAAGCACCACCCGGCCCGGAAAGCTGCACCCTCAGGTGATCACCCTGGTAGACGCAATCGTCCACCGTGGCGGCAATCATATTGCCCTGCCCGACAGATGCGGAACCTTCGACCAGTGCCAACCGCTCCGGTCGAACCGACACCGAGACGCCCTGCCCGATGGCAAGCCCTTGAGCGCCGGCAACCCGGACGAGATCCCCGCCCTTCAGCCGGATGGCGGCCGAGGTCGGATCCGGCGTCTCGACAATACCGTCGATCAGGTTCGTCTCGCCGATGAATTCCGCCACGAACCGGGTCGCCGGTTCGTCATAGACCTGCCGCGGCGTGCCGATCTGTTCGATCTTGCCTTTGTTGAACACGGCAATGCGATCAGACATCGTCAGTGCCTCACCCTGGTCGTGGGTCACGAACACGATCGTCAGCCCAAGCCGTTGATGAAGCGCGCGGATATCGAACTGCATCTGTTCGCGCAGGTTCTTGTCGAGCGCCCCGAGCGGCTCGTCCATCAAGACCACCCGAGGCTCGAATACCAGCGCCCGCGCCAGCGCCACGCGCTGCTGCTGGCCACCGGAAAGCTGCGACGGTTTGCGCTCGGACAATGCACCGAGCTGGACCATGTCCAGCGCCTTCCCGACACGCTCGGCGATTTCGCTCTTCGACATACCGCGCATCTGCAGCGGAAAGGCGACATTCGCACCGATCGTCATGTGTGGAAACAGTGCGTAGTTCTGGAACACGACACCCATGTCGCGCTTGTGGGATGGCACGTCGTTGACCCGGTAGCCATCGACGAGGATCTGGCCCTCGGTGGCAGTTTCAAAGCCCGCAAGCATCATCAGAAGCGTCGTCTTGCCCGATCCGGACGGCCCGAGAAGGCTGACGAACTCGCCCTTCTCGATATCCAGGCGGAGCTTGTCGACGACACAGTGCTGTCCGTAATATTTGCTGACGCCATCGAAGCGTATGCGGATTTCGGCCACGCCATTCCCCTTTTATCGTCGCTGGATACGGCTCCGCTGTCGGCCGCGGCGTCGAGCAGGCACGCATCCATTGTTCATCTCGGCTTGGAAGGGAGGCCATTTCCATGGCCTCCCGATTGCTGGAGAAATCGGCTTGTTACTGTGCCAGCCAGGCGTTGAAGCGGGCCGTCAGCGCTTCCGAATTGTCGATCCAGAAATCGACATTGAGCGGAATGGCAACCTTCAGGTTCTCCGGATTGGTCGGCAGGTTGGCATCGATTTCCGGCGGAATGGTTGCGGCCGCCTTCTTGTTGGGCATGCCGTAGTCGACCTTCAGCGGCAGCTTGGCCTGGTTCTCGGCCTGGCTTGCGAAGGCGATGAAGTCCATTGCCGCGTCCTTGTTCGCGGCGCCCTTGAGGATCACCCAGCTGTCGATCGCATACATGCTCTGCGGCCAGACGAGCTTGAAGTGCCGGCCTTCCGCCTTGTTGATGCCGGTGACGCGGCCGTTATAGACTGCCGCAAGCGTCACTTCGCCGGATGCGAGATATTGAACCGGCTGCGCGCCGGATTCCCACCAGACGATATTCGGCTTCAGTTCGTCGAGCTTCTTGAATGCGCGGTTGACGCCTTCCTCGGTCGACAGCACGTCATAGAGTTCCTCGGGCTTCACGCCATCGGCCAGAAGTGCGAATTCGAGATTGTACTTGGCACCCTTGCGCAGCGAGCGCTTGCCGGGGAACTTCTTGGTGTCCCAGAAATCGGCCCAGCTTTTCGGCCCATCCTTGATCTTGTCGCCATCATAGCCGATGGCCAGCGACCAGTAATAGACACCGGCGCCGCATTCGCTGACGGCTTGCGGCAGGAACTCGTCCTTGACGCCGATCTTGTTCCAGTCGAGCTTTTCATAAAGACCGTCGGCACAGCCGAGCGCCAGTTCTTCCGCTTCGACCTGCACCACGTCCCAGTTCGGCGCCCCCGCCTTCATCTTGGCCTGCAGCACGCCGTAGCCGCCATCCCAGCTTTCCTCGATGAAGGGTATGCCGGTCTTGGCCGAGAAGGGCTTGAAGTAGACGTCACTCTGGGCAGCCTGGGCCGTCCCGCCCCAGCCGACGATGGTCAGATCCCGCGCATTCGCCTGTCCCGAGACAAATGCTGCCGAGGCAAGCGCCAGCGCAGCGAAGGCTGCACCCTTGAAGAATTTCTGCATTTTGTTCCCCTGCTTTGGCCCCAGACACGTGTCCCGAGCCGGAAAGTTGCGACTATCCTTTCGTTTCCTCCGGAAAAGCGGGCAGTTGGCCTGCCTCTGTCTTTTGATCGGTCAACGTCAGACGTGCTGTCCGCCATTGATGTGGATTTCTGCGCCGTTGATGTAGGACGACTGGTCGGTGCAGAGGAAATAGATGGTCTTCGCCACTTCCGCCGTCGTTCCGAGCCGGCCCAACGGCACTTCGGCGCGCACCAGTTCATCGGTACCCGGCGACAGGATCGACGTAGCGATCTCCCCCGGCGCGATCGCATTGGCACGAATGCCGCGCGGCCCGAATTCATGGGCAAGCTCGCGCGTCAGCGCCGCCAGCCCGGCCTTGGATGCCGCATAGGCAACACCCGCGAAAGGGTGAACGCGCGATCCGGCGATCGAGGTGACGTTGACGATCGAGCCCTGCGCAGCCTCGAGTTCCGGCAGCAGCGCCCGTGCAAGGAGAGCGGTCGAGATGAGGTTGACATTCATCACCTTCATCCAGGTCTCGCCATCCGTATCCGCCACGCCGAGACGCGTGCCCCCTGCCCCCTTGGGCGAAATGCCGGCATTGTTCACCAGGGCGGCGAGCTTTCCCTCCGGCAGGCGCTGGCGCACCATCTCGGCCAGATCATCGATGCTGGAAAGGTCGGCAAGATCTGCCTGAATATGGCTCTCACGGGCCGAAGGCCAGCGGCATTCCTCGGAAAACGGCTGCCGCGATACCGTCAGAATGCGCCAGCCATGCTCCTGGAAAAGCTTGACCGTCGCATGGCCGATCCCACGACTGGCGCCGGTCAGAAGCATGAAAGGGGTGCTAACCAAATGGAATACTCCTGTAATGCTGCAAGCGTCAGAGCTCCGATATATCGGTATGTTACTGGCTCGAAATCGCTTTGCAAGCGCTTTTCGCACCTGCGAACGTTATCCCTTGAATAGCGACGGTTGCAGTTTCAATCGCGCCGCCAAACCGCGGTTCAAAGCTCACCAATTTGGCATATCCCTGATTGAGCGTGCAATTCAGTGACGTGCCAACACCGATTGACGGGCGTGTCTCACCGGCTATCACTTGGTAGGAATGATGAGCCGAATGCAATTCAGGAGACGATATGCCGGTGGCCTTCGACGATACCACCATCGACGCCGAAAACGAGGTGCGCATTCGCCAGCGCCTGACGCTGGTGGCGCTGGGAAGAGAAAAGGCGGATGTGGCGCTGCGGGTCGGCCGTCTGCTCGACACCGCCACCCGCACCTGGGCAGAGGACCAGGAAATCGTCATCAAGGATCGCCGCATCGCCTATGTCGGCCCCGCCGGAACCTATCCGGGCGAGGTCGGATACCGGGTTCACGAACCGGCTCTCTCCGCCATCCCCGGACTTGGGGAAGTCCACAAGCATATCGAAAGCTCGCACCTGACGCCCGAATGGGAGGCGGCCCTTGTGCTGCCGCGCGGCAATACCTGGACCTGCGAGGCAAGCCACGAATTCTCCAACGTCAATGGGGCAAAGACGCTGGAATTCTGGCTGAAGGCCCGCGAAGCCGGCTCCCCGTTGAAGATCTTCCCCCTGCCCGGCTCGGCCGTTCCGCCGACGGCCTACGAACATGGCGGCGGCTATTTTGGCTATGACGAGCAGAAGGCTTTCCTGCAGCAGAGCCTGATGACCGCGGGCCTCGACGAGGTGATGGACTGGCCGGCCGTCTGGAACCCGCAAAACCCGTCGCATGAACGCCTCTGGGGCATGATCCGCGCCACGTTCGAAAAGCGCGGCGTCGTCGAGGGCCATGCCGCCGGCATCCGCGACCTGCCCTCGATCAACGCCTTTGCCGCCGCCGGCCTTGCCTCGGATCACGAGGCCTGGACGGTCGAGGAATTCTGGGACAAGCTCACCCACGGCCTGTTCATGGAGCTTCGCGCCCATAGCCTGCCGGAGGTCATCAGGGGCCTCCTCGACCGCGGCCTTGCCGACTGGTCGCAGATCGCGCTCACCACCGACGACCGCTCCGCCTCCGATACGCTGAAGCTCGGCGCCACCGATTACAATGTCCGCCTGGCCATCGAGGCAGGTCTGGCCCCGGAAATCGCCATCCAGTGCGTTACCATCAATCCCGCCCGCCACATGCGCCTCACCCCCTGGGTCGGCTCGATCGCCCCCGGCCGCTATGCCGATATCGTGCTTCTGTCGGATGTCGAGAAATTCGAGATCGCCAAGGTCTGGGCCGATGGAAGGCAGGTTTCAGATGGCAAGACCTACCTGCCCGACGTGCCGAAGATCGACTGGCCGGACTGGGCGACGAAGACGATCAATATCGGCCGAGAACTCAACGCCGAAGACTTCGCCATCAGGGCTGAGCCGGGTAGAAAAACGATGACGGCCGCCGTGCTGCGCCCCTTCCACTGGGCCGACGATTTTCTGACTTTCGAGCTGCCGGTTAAAGAAGGTCTCGTTCAGCGCGACGAAAGCCGCAACATCACCAAATTCTCGATCATCGACCGCTTTTCCGGCAAGGCGGCGGTGTCGAAAATGTTCTGGCTCGGCTGCGGCCCCTCGACACCCGAGACCGCGCTCGCCTGTTCCATGGCCCATGACAAGCACAATATCTGGTGCGTCGGCTCGTCCGACGCGGCAATGGCGAAGGCCGTCAATGCCGTCGCGGACAATGATGGCGGCTGGGCGCTGGTGCGCGAGGGCAAGGTGGTTGCCCGCGTCCGCTACGAAGTGGCCGGCCTGATGAGCTGCCGCCCGGCGCAAGCGCTGCATGAAGAGATGCAGGCACTCTATGCCGAGGGTGAAAAGGTCGACTGGATGTATGAGCCGAGCTTCCATCCCCGCTGGTTTCCGGGCTTCCCCGAACGGCTCGCCTTCGCCACGCTGACCTGCGCCCCCTGGCGTTGGGTTCTGGTGGCACCGGGCGATCACGCCCCGCAGGGCCTCGTCAATGTCGCGACCGGCGCCACCCATCCGGTGGTTTTCTGAACGGAACGCGCCTCACGCCGCTGCCGGCCGGTAACGCAAGGCATCGACCAGCAAGGCGAAGGCCGGTGACGCGAGCCGGCGGCTCGGGTAATAAAGGTGGTAGCCGGGAAACGACGCGCACCAGTCATCCAGAACCCGAACGAGACGCCCCTGCCTGACCAGCGGCGCCAGGTGATCATCCGGCAGGCAGGTCAGCCCCAGCCCGTCGAGTGCCGCACCGACGATCATCGGCACGTCGTTGCAGATGAACTGGCCCTCGACGCGAACATTGACCGGTCGCCCGTCGCGCTCGAACTCCCAGGCATAGAGCCCGCCGAGCGTCGGCAGCCGGAGGTTGATGCAGTTATGCTGGGTCAGATCCTGCGGCGTGACAGGCTTCGGGTGGCGGGCAAAGTAGTCCGGTGAGCCGGCGACCATCATCCTCAGGTCCGGCCCGATCCTGACCGCGATCATGTCCTTTTCGATGCTCTCGCCGAGCCGCACCCCGGCATCATAGCGCTCGCCGACCAGATCGACGAAGCGCTGGTCGACCGAGATCTCGACATTGATATCGGGATAATCGCCCATCAGCCGCGTCACCGCCGGCATCAGGATGGTTTCCGCCGCCTGCCGGCTGGACGTGATGCGGATCATGCCGCCCGGCCGCTGGCGCATGGCGGTCAGCGCATCGATACGGCCTCTGATGTCGTTGAACGCGGGACGCAGCGTCTCCATCAACTGCTCGCCAGCCTCCGTCGGCACCACATTGCGCGTCGTGCGGGTGAGAAGCCGCACGCCCATCCGCTCCTCAAGCCGCCGTACCGTATGGCTGAGCGACGATTGCGATGTGCCGATCAGCGCCGCGGCACGGGTGAAGCTGCGCTCCTCCGCCACCGTCAGGAAGGCGACAAGGTCGCCCAGTTCGTCACGCTTCATGGTCACAGCGCCTCATTCATGAATCCAGAATATAGGTTCATGCATGACTTAGCATCTAATCGAATAGGCCTGCCAGATTTAAATCTTCCTCCACGACGCATCGATCCGCCTGCGCGGGCTTCGATCGCGCGCGACCTGCGCGCCGCCGTCAAACCAATGGAGAAAAACATGAAGAAGCGCATTCTTGGAAAATCCGGCCTGGAAGTCTCCGCCCTCGGCTTCGGCTGCATGGGCCTCGATTTCGGCTATGCAGCCAAGGTGAGCAAGCAGGAAGGCGTCACCCTGATCCGCCAGGCAGTCGATCGTGGCGTTACCTTCTTCGATACGGCCGAGGTTTATGGCCCCTTCACCAATGAGGAAATGGTCGGCGAGGCGCTGAAGCCTGTTCGCGATCAGGTCGTCATCGCCACGAAATTCGGCTTCAACTTCTCAGAAGGCAAACAGGCCGGGCTCAACAGCCGCCCGGATCATATCAAGGCGGTTGCCGATGCCAGCCTGAAGCGGCTCGGTGTCGAGGTCATCGACCTCTTCTACCAGCATCGCGTCGATCCGAACGTGCCGATCGAGGATGTCGCCGGCGCCGTGAAGGACCTGATCGCGGCCGGCAAGGTCCGCCATTTCGGCCTCTCCGAACCCGGCGCCCAGACCGTCCGGCGCGCCCATGCCGTCCAGCCGGTCACCACGCTGCAGAACGAATATTCGCTCTGGACCCGCGGCCCGGAAACCAACGGCATCCTCGACACCTGCGAGGAACTCGGCATCGGCCTCGTTCCCTATAGCCCCCTCGGCAAGGGTTTTCTGACCGGCGCGATGAGCAAGGAGACTAAGCTCGGCGAAGGCGATTTCCGCGCGATCCTGCCGCGCTTCACCCCGGAAGCGATGGAGAAGAACCAGGCGCTCGTCGACCTCTTGAAGGAGATCGCCACCGACAAGGGTGCCACCCCGGCCCAGGTCGCGCTCGCCTGGCTTCTGTCCCGCAAGCCCTGGATCGTGCCGATCCCCGGCACGACCAAGCTTCACCGGCTGGAGGAAAACCTCGCATCCGCCGATCTCGAACTCTCCGCAGCCGATCTCGACAGGATCGAGAAGGCTGCGGCGGAAATCCAGATCGAAGGCGAGCGCTATCCCGAGCAACTGCTGAAAACCACGGGCCTCTGAGGCGGCGGTTTTCAGCAACACGAACCCGGACACCTGCGGGAGCGGCAACGCTCCCGCAGCCCAAACGGACGAACGGACACCCATGTCTTCCGAAATGTCATCCGACACACGGATCGCCTCTCTTGAGGCCGCGGGCAGCATGCCGGCGGCCTCCTCGGCGCGCTGGCATGTGCTGGCGATCCTGAGCGCCCTGATGGGCTTTGCCTCGATCTCGACCGACTTCTACCTGCCTGCCATGCCGGCCATGGCCGAAGCGCTGCGGGCTGATACCGGCAGCGTCGAATTCACCATTTCGGGCTATCTCGTCGGCTTCGGCATCGGCCAGTTGTTCTGGGGCGCGGTCAGCGACAAATACGGGCGCCGGCTGCCGGTCGCGATCGGCCTCGTGCTGTTCATCCTCGGCTCGGCGGGATGCGCAATCTCTGGAAGCATCAGCGCGATCATCGCTTGGCGCATGCTGCAGGCCTTCGGCGCCTGCGCCTCCGTCGTGCTGGCCCGCGCCATGGTGCGCGATCTCTACCACGGCCCGCGCGCCGCACAGATGCTCTCCACCCTGATTGCCATCATGGCGATCGCCCCCTTGCTCGCGCCGCTCATCGGCGGCCAGATCGATGCGATTGCGGGATGGCGGGCGATCTTCTGGACGCTGGTCGTGGTCGGCCTTGCAACGCTTGCCGCCCTGTTCAGCCTGCCGGAAACACTGCCGCGGGAAAGGCGCAACGAGGCGCCGCTCATCGGCGCATTCCGCCGTTATGCCCTGTTGTTCCGCCACCGGAAGATCCTCGGTTACGCCGGTGCCGGCGCCTTCTTCTACTCCGGCGTCTATGCCTATATCGCCGGCACGCCCTTCGCCTTCATCACCTATCATCACGTCCCGGCCGCTTGGTACGGGCTGCTCTTCGGCGCCAGCATCCTCGGCATCGTCGCCGCCAATATGGTCAACACCCGCATCGTCCACCGGGTCAGCATCGACCGTATCCTGCTCGCCGGTACGGTCGCCGCAGCCGCATCCGGCCTCATGGCTGCCCTCGCCGCCGGCCTCGATCTCGGCGGACTCTGGGGCCTGTTCATCCCGCTCTTCGTCTTCGTCTCGATGTCGGGCTTCATCGTCGCCAATTCCATCGCCGGCGCGCTGGCCGATTTTCCCGAACAGGCGGGCGCCGTCTCCGCTCTGGTCGGCGCCATCCAGTATGGCAGCGGCGTCGTCGGCTCAGCACTGGTCGGCAGCTTTGCCGATGGCACACCCTGGCCGCTCGGCTGGGTCATGAGCCTCATGGGCATAGGCAGCGCCATCTGCGCCTGGCTCGTCACCTCGCACTCACCACGATCAATCAAATGAACAGTTGCGCCACACCGGTGTAGCCCAAGAAAGGAAAAGCCCATGCTGGCAACCATGCTTTATGCCCCCGGCGACGTCCGCTGCGAAGAAGTGGCAGAGCCGAAAATCCTGAAACCCACCGATGCGATCATCAAGCTCTCGGCGTCCTGCATCTGCGGCTCCGACCTCTGGTCCTATCGCGGCGTGCGCGACGTCAAGGACCCGCTTTCCATGGGCCATGAATATTGCGGCATCGTCGTCGAGGTCGGCAGTGCGGTGAAAACGGTCAGGCCCGGCCAGTTCGTCGTCGGCTCCTTCTGCCTTTCCGACAATACCTGCCCGCATTGCCGCTTCGGCTTCCAGTCTTCGTGCGAGCAGCGCGAATTCATGACCGGCGCCCAGGCACCCTATGCCCGCGTGCCGCTGGCCGACGGAACGCTTGTCGCAACAGCCGAACTGCCGTCCGACGACCTGATCCCGAGCCTGCTTGCCACATCCGACGTGCTCGGAACCGGCTGGTACGCGGCAGATGCCGCAGGTGTGCGCGAAGGCTCGACCGCAGTCGTCGTCGGTGACGGCGCCGTTGGCCTGATGGGCGTTCTCTCCGCCAGGCAAATGGGTGCCGAGCGCATCATCGCCATGAGCCGCCACAAGAGCCGCCAGGATCTCGCGCTCGAATTCGGCGCGACCGACATCATCTCCGAACGGGGCGATGAGGGCGTTGCCCGCATCAAGGAACTGACGGGCGGCGTCGGCGCCGATTCCGTTCTGGAATGCGTCGGCACGCAGGAATCGATGACCCAGGCGATCAACTGCGCCCGCCCCGGCGGCAAGATCGGTTTCGTCGGCGTGCCGCATGGCGTCACACTCGATGGCCAGGGCCTGTTCTTCCAGCAGAAAAGCCTGCTCGGCGGCCCTGCCCCCGTGCGCCGCTTCCTGCCCTATCTCATGGACCTCGTGCTGACCCGCGAGATCAATCCCGGCAAGGTCTTCGACCTCGAAATCCCGCTCGCCGACGTGGCCGAAGGCTACAAGGCCATGGATGAGCGCCGCGCGATCAAGGCGCTGCTGCGTCTCTGACCGGGACCCCGACAGGCCGCAACATCTGTGGCCTCTCGTATCATCACTGCATGCATGAAAGCGGCGCATGAGCCCGATCGGCCGGCGCCATCCAATCCCGCCCCGCAAGGTCTCCATCTCCCGTTGCGGACCAGAAGAGGAACAGACGATGAAGAAGATTGCCGCAAGCATTGCCATCTCCACCCTCGCCGCGGCCGGTGCCGACGCGCAGGAGGAAAGGCGCCGTATCGCGCCTGCCGCCGTCTATGATGTCGCTCCCGGCCTCGGCCACTTCACCGACAGCACTCTCTTCGGCGAAGTCTGGGAACGGACCGAGCTGAAGCCCCGCGACCGCAGCCTCGTCACCGTCTCGGCGATCGTCTCGACCGGCAAGACGGCGCAGATCGGCGCCCACACCCGCCGCGCCCTCGACAATGGCGTCAAGCCCGAAGAAATCGGCGAACTCATCACCCATCTCGCCTTCTATTCCGGTTGGCCGAATGCCATGTCGGCCGTAACCGAGGTCAAGAAGGTCTTCGACGAACGCAGCATCGCGCCGCTGGCCAGCAGCAATGCCGATAGGATCGCGCTTGAGGCCACGGCCGAAGCCGCACGCTCTGCGACCGTCAACGCGGCCGTCGCACCGACTGCACAGGCGCTCGCCGACCTGACCAACCGCGTCCTGTTCGGCGAACTCTGGCAGCGCCCGGATCTCTCCGCCCGCGACCGCAGCCTCGTCACCATGGCCGCCTTGATCGCCATCGGCCAGCCGGAACAGCTGCCCTTCCATGCCAACCGCGCAATGGATAACGGCCTCACCCGACAGGAAGCCGCCGAAGTCTTAACCCATGTGGCCTTTTACGCCGGCTGGCCGCGCTCTATGTCGGCGGTTCCGGTCATCAAGAAGGTCTTCGAGACACGAAACCCCGCCCCGCAAACGACAACACGTCAGGAAACACCGATGGATATTCAGATCACCCGCGCCAATTCAGGCGCTGCCCCCGGCCCGACCGATTATTTCACCGGCAGCGTCACGGTTGCCGGACGCTATGCCGGCAACGAACCGGCCCGCATCAGCGGCGCCACCGTCTCGTTTTCGGCCGGGGCCCGCACCGCCTGGCACACCCATCCGCTCGGCCAGACGCTGTTCATCATCTCCGGCAAGGGCTGGGTGCAGAAGGAAGGCGGCCCGGTCGAAGCAATGGCACCGGGCGACGTCGTCTGGATCCCGCCGCATGTCAAGCACTGGCATGGCGCATCCGCCACCGAGGCGATGAGCCACTTCGCCGTCGCCGAGGCGGAAAATGGCAGCGTCGTCACCTGGCTCGAAAAGGTATCCGACGAAGATTACGGTCAGGGCAGCGCGATCGACTGACGACAGAAAGATCCCGCCCTCGGGCGAATGCGATGCAGGTCCGCGCATCGCATTCGCCCGCTTTCGTCTTTCATCCGAGACATGCGTTGTGCCGGACGCTTGAGCCAGCAAAAGCGCGTCGCGGTTTTGCGTGCGGAACTGTGAGAAATCAGATCGATAGAGTGATTTCGCGTTTCGAGGAAAAGCGGAATTGCTCTAAGAACTCGGGTGAAGGATGATTAATGATGCACACCCGATCGATCGAGCCCGTCAATATCGAGAGCGACCTGCCGATAGTGCTGGCTCTCTTCCGCGAATATGTCGAAAGCCTCGGCATCGACCTTTCTTTCCAGAATGTCGATGACGAATTGTCGTCCCTGCCCGGCAAATATGCCGCCCCGCACGGCGTGATCCTGCTGGCCCGCGACGAAAACGGCAACGCGCTCGGATGCATCGCAGTGCGGCCGCTTGCGCTGGCGAATGAAAGGAATGCCTGCGAGATCAAACGCCTCTATGTCAGGCCGGAAGGACGTGGCCGGGCGCTCGGCCAGCATCTCGCGCAGGCAGCCCTCGCCTTTGCCCGCAATCACGGCTACGCGACCGCCTATCTCGACACGCTTGACACGATGGCACCCGCGCTGAAGCTCTATACCGCGCTCGGTTTCAGGCCGATCCCAGCCTATTACGACAGCCCCATTCCCGGCACCGTCTACATGTCGCTTTCGCTTTGAGGCGGCGTCGGCAAGACCGCACGGCGGCCTACGATCGCAATTTCGCAGGAGGAATAGATTGCTGAACACGGTGAGATCCTATCGCGGCATGACCACATCGCCGCATCATCTGGCGAGCGAGACTGGATTGCGTGTGCTGCGCGAAGGCGGCAACGCGATCGAGGCGACGGTGGCGATGGCCGCCACGCTTGCCGTCGTCTATCCGCATATGACCGGCATTGGCGGTGATGGTTTCTGGATCATAGGCAGGCCCGGCGAAGAACCCCTCGCCATCGAAGCCTGCGGCCCTTCGGCAGCAAAGGCCACCATAGATTTCTACCGGCAGGCTGGCCACGAGGCCGTCCCGACCCGCGGACCGCTGGCCGCCAATACCGTTGCAGGCACGGTTTCGGGCTGGGATCTCGCGCTGAAACTATCCGCCGCGCAGGACGGAAAGCTGTCCTTGTCGCGCCTTTTGGAAGAAGCGGTGCATTACGGCGAAAACGGCTTTCCGGTCACCGTCAGCCAGAGCGACCTGACGCGTCAGAAACGGCCCGAACTCGCAGCCATATCCGGCTTCGCCGACGCGTTCCTGCCCGGCGGCAATGCTCCGAAGGAGGGTGAGCGGATGAAGCTTCCCGCCCTTGCGCAGACCCTGAAGCGCCTGGCCTCGCACGGGCTTGACGGTTTCTATCGCGGCGCGCTTTCCCGCGATATCGCGGCCGATCTGGCGGCCGCCGGCTCGCCGGTCACGCAAGCAGATCTCACGGCCTTCGGCGCCCGTCAGGTCACCCCTCTGTCGGTCGCCATCAAGGATGCCCGCCTCTACAACTTTCCGCCGCCGACCCAGGGGCTGGCGTCGCTGATGATCCTCGCTCTGTTCTCGCGCCTTGGCGTGGAGCAGGCGGAAGGGTTCGAATTCCTCCACGGCCTGGTCGAAGCGACGAAACAGGCCTTCCTCGTGCGCGACCGGGTGGTTGGCGATCCCGATGCGATGGCCGAAGACCCATCGGCCTATCTGACGGATGACGCACTCGATGCGCTCGCCGCCCGCATCGACCCGCACAAGGCGCTCGCCTGGCCGATGCCGCCTGCGGCCGGCGACACCGTGTGGCTTGGCGCCATCGACGGAAGCGGCCTGTCGGTCAGCTTCATTCAGAGCATCTATTTCGAATTCGGTTCCGGCATCGTGCTGCCGCAAACCGGCATCAACTGGCAGAATCGCGGCTCGAGTTTCCAGCTTTCGGGCCATGGCCCACGCCGGCTCGAGCCGCATCGCAAACCTTTCCACACGCTCAATCCTGCCATGGCACGTTTCGCCGATGGCCGCCACATGGTCTATGGCACGATGGGTGGCGAAGGCCAGCCGCAGACCCAGGCGGCGCTCTTCGCCCGCTACGCTCTGTTCGGCCAGGAATTGCAGCAGGCGATCACCGCCCCCCGCTGGCTTCTCGGCCGCACCTGGGGCGAAGAGACAACCAGCCTCAAGATCGAAAGCCGCTTCAGCCGCGACGTGATCGACGCAATGCGCGCCGCCGGCCATCAGGTGGAAATCGTCGATGGCTTTACCGCCATGATGGGCCATGCCGGCGCCATCGTCCGCCACCAGGACGGCCTTATCGAAGGAGCAAGCGATCCGAGAAGCGACGGCCAGGCCTGCGGCTTCTGAGGCTTTTGGTAACCGGCTGAGGCGGCTGACGCCCGTCCGCTTACCGTGACAGGCAGCGGGACACGCTGTCCTGCCAGCCGGCGATCGCCGTCTTGCGCTCGTCGTCGCTCATTTCCGGCTCGAAACGCGTGTCGCGCTTCCAGCGGGCCGAAAATCCCTTGGCATCCGGCCACACCCCGGCCTTCCAGCCGGCAAGCCATGCGGCGCCGAGCGCCGTGGTCTCCAGCAGTGCCGGCCGGTCGACCGGCGCGGCCAGAATGTCGGAGAGCCTCTGCATCGTCCAGTTGGAAGCAACCATCCCGCCATCGACCCGCAGCACGGTCGTCGTCCCATGGCCCTGCCAGTCCTTCTTCATCGCTTCGAGAAGGTCATGCGTCTGATAGGCAACGCTTTCCAGCGCCGCGCGGGCAAATTCCGCCGGCCCGCTGCTGCGGGTCAGCCCGAAGATCGCGCCGCGCGCCTCCGCATCCCAATAGGGCGCCCCGAGCCCGGTAAAGGCCGGCACCATATAGAGCCGCTGCTTCGGATCCGCCTGCCGCGCCAGCGCGCCAACCTCCGACGCCACCTTGATGAAGCCGAGTTCGTCGCGCAGCCATTGCACGGCGGCACCGGCAATGAAGATCGAGCCCTCCAGTGCGTAGGTCGTGACACCATCCAGCCGATAGGCGATCGTCGTCAACAGCCGGTTGGTGGATGAAACCCGGTCGGTGCCGGTATTGAGCAGCGCAAAACATCCCGTGCCATAGGTGGATTTCAGCATGCCGGCTTCAAAGCAGGCATTGCCGATCACCGCCGCCTGCTGATCGCCGGCCACCCCGAGGATCGGGATCTCAAAGCCGAAAATACCGGCATCCGTCACCCCGAATTCGGCGGCGCAATCCTTCACCTCAGGCAGCATCGCCCGCGGGATGTCGAGAATGCCGAGCAGCTCCTCGTCCCAGTCATTCTCGCCGATATTGTAGATCAGCGTGCGTGAGGCATTGGTGGCGTCCGTCACATGCGCCCGCCCGCCGGTGAGCTTGTAGATCAGCCAGCTATCCACCGTGCCGAAATAAACCTCGCCCTTTTCGGCGCGCGATCTGAGGCCGTCGATATTGGAAAGCAGCCAGGAAAGCTTGGTGCCGGAAAAATACGGGTCGAGCAGCAGCCCCGTCCTTTCGGTAAATGTCGCCTCCAGCCCCTTTGCCTTCAGCGCGTCGCAGATCCCGGCCGACCGCCGGTCCTGCCAGACGATCGCCGGATGCAACGGCTCTCCGGTTCGGGCATCCCAGACGACGACGGTCTCGCGCTGGTTGGTAATGCCGATCGCAGCCAGATCTCCGGCGGAAATCCCAGTCTTTTCGATCGCGATGCGGGCTGTCGAAAGCACGCTCTGCCAGATCTCTTCCGGATCATGCTCGACCCAGCCGGAGGCCGGAAAGAACTGCGTAAATTCCTGCTGGCCGAAACCCGCAATCGCCATATCGGCATCGAAGACGATCGACCGGCTCGATGTCGTTCCCTGGTCGATGGCAAGGATATGGCCGCTCATGATGCACGTTTCCTCAGATCATTGGGATAGGAAACCGGGGCGCAGGACACGCCCCGGTCGGGTTCGGTTGACGGATGAAGGGCTTACTTCTGCCAGCTCTTGACCAGTTCGTCATAGTTGACGGTGATCGGCTTTTCCTTCTCGTTGGCAATCTTCAGCTGCGGCGCCAGATTGCCCTTGGAGACGGCATCCTTGTTCCAGTATTCGATGTCATGCTCCTCGGCGAGTTTCGGGCCCATGTCCTTCTGGACACCGGCGCGTTCGAGGCGAAGCAGCACCTTCTCCTGTTCGGCGCAGAGCGAATCCATCGCGGCCTGCGCCGTCTTCGCACCCGATGCGGCATCGCCGATCGCCTGCCACCACAGCTGTGCCAGCTTCGGATAGTCCGGCACGTTGGTGCCAGTCGGCGACCATTGCACGCGGGCCGGCGAGCGGTAGAACTCGATCAGGCCGCCAAGCTTCGGCGCGCGGTCGGTGAAGGACTTGTGGTTGATCGTGCTGTCGCGGATCAGCGTCAGACCCACATGGCTCTTCTTCACGTCGACCGTCTTCGACACGACGAACTGTGCGTAAAGCCATGCCGCCTTGGCGCGGTCGTCAGGGGTGGATTTGAGCAAGGTCCAGGAACCGACGTCCTGATAACCGAGCTTCATCCCGTTCTTCCAGTAGACGCCATGCGGGCTCGGCGCGAACCGCCATTTCGGCGTGCCGTCCTTGTTGACGACGGGAAGCCCGTCCTTGACCATGTCGGCGGTGAACGCCGTATACATGAAGATCTGCTGGGCGATCTCGCCCTGCCCCGGAACCGGGCCGGATTCGGAGAAGTTCATGCCGTTTGCTGCCGGCGGTGCATAGGCCTTGATCCAGTCGAGATATTTCTGGATCGAGTAGACGGCAGCCGGACCGTTTGTATCGCCGCCGCGGGCAACGCAGGAACCGACCGGCCGCGACTTCTCGTCGACCTTGATGCCCCATTCGTCGACCGGAAGACCGTTCGGCAGGCCCTTGTCGCCATTGCCAGCCATGGAAAGCCAGGCATCGGTGAAGCGCCAGCCGAGCGACGGGTCCTTCTTGCCATAGTCCATATGGCCGAACACCTTCTTGCCGTCGATCTCGCGGCCGGTGAAGAATTCGGCGATATCCTCATAGGCAGACCAGTTGACCGGCACGCCGAGATCATAGCCATACTTGGCCTTGAAATCGGCCTTGTTCTTGGCGTCGTTGAACCAGTCGTAGCGGAACCAGTAGAGGTTGGCGAACTGCTGGTCGGGCAGCTGGTAAAGCTCGCCATCCGGCGCGGTGGTGAATTTCAGCCCGATGAAGTCTTTAAGGTCGAGGTCCGGATTGGTGACATCCTTGCCCTCGTTCGCCATCCACTTGGTCAGCGACCGCGCCTGCTGGTAGCGCCAATGGGTGCCGATCAGGTCCGAGTCGTTGACATAGGCGTCATAGACGTTTTCGCCCGACTGCATCTGGGTCTGCAGCTTTTCGACCACGTCGCCTTCGCCGATCAGGTCATGGGTGATCTTGATGCCGGTAATCGCGGTAAACGCCTTGGCGAGCGTCTTCGATTCATATTCATGCGTCGTCAGCGTTTCGGAAACGACCTTGATGTCCATGCCGGCAAACGGTTTTGCCGCATCGATGAACCACTGCATTTCCTTTTCCTGCTCGGCACGCGAAAGCGACGACATGTCGCCGATTTCCGTATCGAGGAATTTCTTCGCGGCCGCCATGTCGGCATGGGCCGCTCCCGTCATGACCAAAAGCATGACCGCCGTCGTCGTCATAAGATGCCGTCGCATATCTAGTCCTCCCGGTTGATGCGATTGCAGTTCACGTCAAGCTGGCGGCAAACCTCCTCCTGCCGCCATATCGTCCTGGCCTTCAGACGAAGCGGAATACGCCGATCGCGTAAACCACCGACAAGGCCAGAGCCCACCACAGGCTGGGGCCTCCAAGACCCAGCCATGCGAGATGAATGAAGGCGGCACCGAGCAGCGAGACGAACAGCCGGTCACCCCGCGTCGTCTCGAACCGCAATATGCCGACCCGCGGGCTGCCGCCCGGCGAAAAATATTCCCACACGCCCATGCCGGCGATCAAAAGGAAGATGACGATGAAGAACGCGGCCGTTGGCGGCGTCCAGGCCATCCACGAGAAGTTCATGGCATCCCTCCCTTGGTTAAACGCGGCCGAGGGCAAAGCCCTTGGCGATGTAGTTGCGGACGAAATAGATGACCAGCGCGCCCGGAATGATGGTCAGCACACCCGCTGCCGCCAGCACGCCCCAGTCCATGCCGGAGGCCGACACCGTGCGGGTCATCGTTGCCGCGATCGGCTTGGCGTCCGTCGTCGTCAGCGTGCGGGCGATCAGAAGCTCGACCCACGAAAACATGAAGCAGAAGAAGGCAGCGACCCCGATGCCGGACGCGATCAGCGGCATGAAAATCTTCACGAAGAAGCGCGGGAAGGAATAACCGTCGATATAGGCGGTCTCGTCGATCTCCTTCGGCACCCCCGACATGAAACCTTCCAAAATCCAGACCGCCAGCGGCACGTTGAACAGGCAATGGGCGATTGCGACAGCGATATGCGTATCGATCAGCCCGAAAGCCGAATAGAGCTGGAAGAACGGCAGCGCGAAGACGGCCGGTGGCGCCATGCGGTTGGTGAGCAGCCAGAAGAACAGGTGCTTGTCGCCCAAAAACCGGTAGCGCGAAAAGGCATAGGCCGCCGGCAGCGCCACCAGAACCGAGATCACCGTGTTCATCACCACATAGATGATCGAATTGATATAGCCGTCATACCAGGCCGGATCGGTGAAGATCACCGTATAGTTCCTGAGCGTCGGCTCCTTCGGCCAGAACGTGATCTGGCCGAGGATCTCGTTATTCGTCTTGAAGCTCATGTTGACCAGCCAGTAGATCGGCAGGGCCAGGAAGACGATGTAGATCACCGGCATCAGGAAGCCGAGACGCGAGCCGCTGCTGTTGTTGACGGGTCTGTTGCTCATGGCGCGCTCCTCAACCCTGTTCCGCATCGCTCTGCGTCATCACGGTGTAGAACACCCATGACAGGAGAAGGATGATCAGGAAGTAGATGATCGACATCGCCGCCGCCGGCCCGAGGTCGAACTGGCCGATCGCCATCTTGACGAGGTCGATCGACAGGAAGGTGGTCGAACTGCCCGGCCCGCCGCCGGTGACGACGAAGGGCTCGGTATAGATCATGAATGAGTCCATGAACCTCAGAAGCACGGCGATCAGCAGCACCCGCTTCATCTTCGGCAGCTGGATATAGCGGAACACCGAGAGCCGCGATGCACCGTCGATGCGCGCCGCCTGATAGTAAGCATCCGGGATCGACACCAGACCGGCATAGCAGAGCAGCACGACAAGGCTCGTCCAGTGCCAGACATCCATGACGATGACGGTCGCCCAGGCATGTGCCGGGTTCTGCGTGTAATTGTAGGAAATGCCGAGCGAATTCAGCACGTAACCCAGAAGCCCGATATCGACGCGGCCGAACACCTGCCAGATCGTGCCGACGACGTTCCAGGGAATGAGCAGAGGCAGCGCCATCAGCACGAGGCAGACCGGCACGCCGAGCCCGTGTTTCGGCATGTTGAGCGCAATCAGGATGCCGAGCGGCACTTCGATCGCAAGGATCACCGCCGAAAACACAAGGTTGCGCCACAGCGCGTCCCAGAAGCGCGGCGAGGTGAGGATCTGGGTGAACCAGTCGGTGCCCGCCCAGAAGAACTCGTTATTGCCGAACGTATCCTGCACCGAATAGTTCACCACCGTCATCAGCGGAATGACGGCGGAAAAGGCGACCAGCAGCAGCACCGGCAGCACCATGAACCAGGCCTTGTTGTTCCAGGTCTTGTCCATCGCTCAGCCCTCCTGCCCTGTTGTGTCGTTCCTGACGCGCCAGCTATCGGCAAAGATGCCGATAGCCTGCTTTTCGAAGGCCACTTTCGCATCGGCCGGGATCTCGTCATCCTCCGGCACCACGATCGAGATCGGCTGGCCACAGAAGGTGGCGCGCACGATCTTCTGGCGCCCGATATCCTCGATCTTGTTGATGCTGATGGGCATGCCCTCACGACCGAGCCTGACGAATTCCGGCCGGATGCCGAGTTCGATCTTGCCCTGACCCTGACCATGACCTTGGCCCTGCCCTTTCAGCAGAGGCGCAGCGGCAAGCGCGATCGCCTGATCCCCGACACGCGCCGTCGCCCCATCGATTGCGGCGGGCATGATGTTCATCCCCGGCGAACCGATGAAATAGCCGACAAATGTATGGCTCGGCCGTTCGAACAATTCCGCTGGCGTACCGATTTGCACGATCTGCCCGTCATGCATGACGACCACCTTGTCGGCGAAGGTCAGGGCCTCGGTCTGGTCATGCGTCACATAGACCATGGTGAAGCGCGACTGCCTGTGCAGCCGCTTCAATTGCGAGCGCAGCACCCATTTCATATGCGGGTCGATCACCGTCAGCGGCTCGTCGAACAGGATGGCGTTGACATTGGCGCGCACCAGCCCGCGACCGAGCGAGATCTTCTGCTTCTGGTCGGCCGTCAGCCTCTGCGCCCGCCGCTTCGCCATGCCGGCGAGATCGGTCATTTCGAGGATCTCGTTGACCCGCTTCTCCACCTCCGCCTCCGGCACCTTCCGATTGCGCAAGGGGAAGGCGAGATTGTCGAACACCGTCATCGTGTCGTAGACGACCGGAAACTGGAACACTTGGGCGATATTGCGCGCCTCGGTCGAAAGCTGCGTGACGTCCTTTCCATCGAACAGGATGCGTCCGTCCGACGGCGTCAGAAGCCCGGAAATGATGTTGAGCAGCGTCGTCTTTCCGCAGCCGGACGGCCCGAGCAGCGCATAGGCGCCGCCATCTTCCCATTCGTGATGCACTTCCTTCAGCGCGTAATCGCCGGCGGCCTTGGCCTTGTCGCTATAGGCGTGGCGGATATGTTCGAGCGTGATGCGTGCCATGTCGCTTTCTCCTCACGCTGCGAGCGGCGGCGCAACGAGCGCCTTGCCGGTCGTCTGGTCGAAGGCCATCAGGTGGCGGCTGTCGAGATGCACATCGATCTGCCGGTCCTGCTCGATATCGTGAATCCCATGCGCCAGCATCACCCAGCGGCGCCCGGCAAAATCGAGATGGATGAAGCTTTCCGATCCGGCGATTTCCGACACCAGCGTGCGCGCCTTCAACGGCACGGTATGGCCGTTGGCGGGATGGAGAAACAGATGATGCGGCTGGAAGGCCAGGGTCACCGGCCCGTCCAGCATCGAGGCCAGATGCGGCGGCACCGGAATGACCGGCTCTCCGTCGAGGAGGAAGTCATTGCCGAAACGCACCAGCGCAATCGTGTTGAGCGGCGGATCGGCGAAGATCTCTGCGGTAACGAGATCGGCAGGCCGACGATAGACGTCCACTGTCCTGCCGAACTGCGTCACGGCTCCCTCATGCAAGGTCGCAGTATTGCCGCCGAGCAGAAGCGCCTCGGACGGCTCCGTCGTCGCATAGACGAAGATCGCGCCCGACGCGGCAAAGATCTTCGGCAGTTCCTCGCGCAATTCCTCGCGCAGCTTGTAATCGAGATTGGCGAGCGGCTCGTCGAGCAGCACCAGATTGGCATTCTTGACGATCGCCCGCGCCAAGGCCGTGCGCTGCTGCTGGCCGCCGGAAAGATTGAGCGGCGTGCGATCGAGATAGGGCGAAAGCTTCAACAGGTCCGCCGCCTTCCTCACCTCGCGGTCGATCGTGGCCGCGTCCTTGCCGGCAATCCGCATCGGCGAGGCGATATTCTCATAGACGGAAAGCGCCGGGTAATTGATGAACTGCTGGTAGACCATCGCCACATTGCGCTTCTGCACCGGCATGCCGGTCACGTCGGCGCCATCGAAATGGATAGTGCCTTCAGTCGGCCGGTCGAGCCCGGCCATCAGCCGCATCAGCGACGTCTTGCCGGCAAGCGTCGGTCCGAGCAGAACGTTGAGCGTTCCCCGCTGCAATGTCAGCTCGGTCGGGCGAATGTGATACTCGCCTGCCACCGTCTTCGACACGTTGCGCAATTCCAGCATATGAACCTCGGGCCTCCCATCCCTCGGCACAAGCGGCTATGTCGTGGACCCTACGCGGCCCGGCGAATGCCCGCCATGTACTCCTCCAGCCTCACAGCCTCCTCGGCCGTCAGGAACAATCCCTGCTTGGTGCGGCGCCACAGCACATCCTCAGCCGTGAGCGCCCATTCCTTCTCGATCGACCAGCGAACCTCCGCTTCGTAAAGCGTGCCGCCGAAATGCCGCCCGAGACCCTCCACGGTCCTGGCGTCTCCGAGCATTGCCTTCGCATCCGTGCCGTAACAGCGGATCAGCCGCGCCGCATGGCGTGGCGTCAGGAACGGATAGGCCGAAATAAGCCGGCGCTCCTCTTCCGCGGCCCCCGTCACCGGAAAATCGCCACCCGGAAGATGGCTCTTGCCCGTCCATGGGTTACCCTTGGCACCGATCGCCTCGCCGATCTTCTCCAGCGCATGTTCCGCCAGCCGCCGATAGGTGGTGAGCTTGCCGCCGAATACGTTGAGCAGCGGCGCGCCTTCGGCATCGTCCACCTTCAGCACGTAATCGCGTGTCGCTTCCTGCGCCTTCGATGCACCATCGTCATAGAGCGGGCGCACCGCCGAATAGGTCCAGACGATATCGTCCGCCGTCACCGGCTCGGCAAAATATTCGCTCGCCGCCTTGCAGAGATACTGGA
This sequence comes from Neorhizobium sp. NCHU2750, assembly GCF_003597675.1. NCBI lineage: Bacteria > Pseudomonadati > Pseudomonadota > Alphaproteobacteria > Hyphomicrobiales > Rhizobiaceae > Neorhizobium > Neorhizobium sp. NCHU2750. The sequence goes on from NZ_CP030827.1 coordinate 3,385,017, forward strand.
TCTCCTCGGGGCTGATCTTAACGTCCTTCGGGTCGCCGGGAAAATCACGATCGGTCGTGCCGATCAGGGTGAAATCCTGCTCATAGGGAATGGCGAAGAAGATGCGGTTGTCCGGATTCTGGAAGAAATAGGCTCTTCTGTCCTCGAACTTCTTCTTCACCACGATATGGCTGCCCTGCACGAGGCGGACATTATGGACATTGTTGCGGCCGATCGCACCGGCAAGCACCTGATCCACCCACGGCCCGCCGGCATTGACCAGCATCCGCGCCTTATGGGCGGTCGTCACGCCGGACGCCTCGTCGCGCACCTCGATCTGCCAGACCCCGTTCTCGCGCCGCGCCGAAACCACCTTGGCCCGGCTGAGGATCGCCGCCCCCCGGTTGGCCGCATCGCGGGCGTTGAGTACCACCATGCGGGCATCATCCACCCAGCCGTCGGAATATTCGAACGCCTTGCCGAAGACGGGCTTGAGCGGCTTGCCGGCCGGATCGGTCCTCAGGTTCAAGGTCTTCGTCGCCGGCAGAAGCTTGCGCCCGCCGAGGTTGTCGTAGAGGAACAGCCCGAGCCGGATCAGCCATGCCGGCCGCACCCCGCCCTTCTGGTAGGGCAGCACGAAACGCAGCGGCCAGATCACATGCGGCGCCATCGCCCACAGCACCTCGCGCTCCATCAGCGCCTCGCGCACCAGCCGGAATTCGTAATGTTCGAGATAGCGCAATCCGCCATGGATCAGCTTGGTGGCGCCCGACGACGTGCCGGAGGCGAAATCGTTCATCTCGGCCAGCGCGACCGAATAGCCCCGGCCCGCCGCATCGCGCGCGATGCCGCATCCGTTGATGCCGCCGCCAACCACGAAGAGATCGAAAACCGTATCGCCTGACATCGCCCTGAAACTCATCCCATTCGCTTTCGCATTGCACAAAATTACGCAGTTGCGAAACCGATATAAGTCTAATGTGAAAGAAAAACGAATGTCAAATGAAGATTGACAGAAAGCAATAATGAGACGGTTCAGCCCGTCTCCACCAGCCGGACATCGCTCGCAGCGCAGATCCTGCGGATCTCCAAGGAGGGGCAGCGATCGGTGATGAATGTGTGCACTTGCGAAACATGCCCCATGCGAACCGGCGCGGTCCGCTCGAATTTCGATGCGTCCGACACGAGGATCACATGCCGCGCATTGGCGATGATCGCCTGCGCCACCTTCACCTCGCGAAAGTCGAAATCGAGCAGCGCCCCGTCCGCATCGATCGCCGAGACGCCGATCACCGCATAATCGACCTTGAACTGGCGGATGAAATCCACCGCCGCCTCACCGACGATACCGCCATCCGACCCGCGCACGACGCCGCCGGCGATCACGACCTCGATTGAGGGATAGACCCGCAAACGATTGGCAACGTTGATATTGTTGGTGATCACCATCAGCTCGCGGTGATCGACCAGCGCCTCGCCCACGGCTTCGGTCGTGGTACCGATATTGATGAACAGCGAGGAATTGTCGGGAATGATTTCCGCCGCCGCCCGGCCGATCGCCTGCTTCTCGGCCGCCGCCATCGAGCGCCGCGCCTCGTATTTGACATTCTCGTTGCCGCTCGGAAACACCGCACCACCATGGATACGGTTCAGGCTCTTGGCGTCGCAGAGATCGTTCAGGTCCTTGCGGATCGTCTGCGGCGTCACCTGGAAGTGGATGGCGAGGTCCTCGACCAGCACCTTGCCCTGCGCCTTGGCGAGCGCCAGAATTTCTTCCTGCCGACTGGTGAGATGCATCACTCCCCCGATTTTCGTTTTTTTCTTATTCTAGGTGAAAACGAAGATGCAGCAAGGGAATTTGAAATGCGCAACCATTCGACGACGCGCACATCATGGTGAACTGACCTGATCAACGCATATCCGCGAATGGAACAGCGCCCCCAAGAAAAGTCCGAAGCGCCCCCGAAGCAACCTCATCAACTTGTCACAAGAATCAAAATAGAATTGACTTTTCAATGAAAAAATAGGTTATAAAGATAACAACAATGATGGATGATGCGATGCTGGCCATTCTCGCCGACGATCTGACGGGAGCGCTCGATTCGGCCGCCCCCTTTGCCGGGCGCGGCCTTCGCACCGAAATCGCGCTGGAGCGCGGCGCGATTGCCTCGATCCTTGCAGACCATCCCGATGTGCTGTCGATCAACCTCAACACCCGAGAAATCAGCGAGGATACGGCCCGTGCGGCAACCGCCGAGGTCCTGGCCATTCTGCCGGCCGGCACCCGCCTGTTCAAGAAGGTCGATTCCCGCCTCAAGGGCAACATCATTACCGAACTCGATGCCATCGGCTTTTCCCGCGCCCTTGTCGCCCCCGCCATTCCGGAATTCGACAGGATCGTCGAGGCTGGCCACGTCACCGGTTTTGGCATCGACACGCCGATTTCGATCCCGGAAAAACTCGGGCATCACGCCGCGCGCGCCGTCATGCCCAACACCCGCTCGCCTGCGGACATGGATAGCGTTCTGCAGATGGCGGAAAACAACGGGACAGACCTTTTGATCGGCGCCCGCGGCCTGGCCGAGGCGCTGGCTCGGCGCATGACGGAAAGGACGGAGGCTGCCACACCCGCCATCCCGAGAGGCGCCGCCATCTTCGTCATCGGCTCGCGTGACCCGATCACGCTTGCCCAGATCGAGACCCTGCGTGCCGCGCAACCGCTCCACTATCTTGCCGCCCCCAATGGCCGGCTCGCCGCCCCACCGGACCCTAAGGCCACGCTCACGCTCATCCAGGCGACGCCCGGATTGCAGCAAGCGGATCCGCAATCCGTCGCGGAAGCTCTGGCGGATGGGCTGAAGGGCCCACTCTCAGGCAGGGACGGAACGCTCCTCCTGTCCGGCGGCGCGACGGCAGAGGCGGTGCTGCGCAAGCTCGGGTTCCTGCGCCTGCGCCTTCACGGCGAATGCCTGCCAGGCCTCGGTCTTGCGTCGGCTGAAGGACGCTGCATCATTGCCAAATCCGGCGGCTTCGGGCGGCCGGAAACATTAAGAACGATTGCGGACATGGTCCTGGGGAGGACAGGCTGAGATGGGACTGGAAACGGGAACCGCCCGCAAGGGCCTTGCCGATATCGTCTTCGAGCGCATGCTGCGCGCCATCAAGTCCGGCGCCTACAGGCCCGACGAGCGGCTGCCGACCGAACATGATCTCGCTGCCGAATTCGAGGTCTCCCGCCCTGTTATCCGCGAGGCGCTGAAACGCCTGCGTGACCAGAGCCTGATCTATTCGCGCCGCGGCGCCGGCAGTTTCGTCCGCTCCGTAGGACTGAAGAACCCGCTCGGCTTCGGCCAACTGGAAAACGTCGCCGATCTCCTCAACTGCTACGAATTCCGCCTGACGCTTGAGCCGGCGGCGGCGGCCGCTGCCGCTGCCCGCCATGACGAGGCGAGCCTGAAGGCCATAAAACAGGCGTTGGAACTGCTGCGCGATGCCACCAACCGCCAGTCCCACCGCGAGGATGCCGACTTCCAGTTCCACCTCGCCATCGCCCGTGCCGCGCAGAACAGCTATTTTTCCACCGCCATGGAAGCGCTGAAGGACCATATCGCCGTCGGCATGAAGTTTCACGGCGCCTCGGTGAAGCGCGAGGCCTCCGGCCTCACCCGCGTCTTCGCCGAACACGACGCGATCGCGACTGCAATCGCGCAGCGCAACGAGGACGACGCTCGACGCCTGATGCTGGACCACCTGACCGGCTCGCGCGCACGGCTTTTCCAGTCGTCGCAAACTTAAGAGTAGAAGGTCGCCGCATGTGGCCTTCTCCCCGCGTGCGGGGAGAAGGTGGCGGCAGCCGGATGAGGGGCATCCTCAACCGGACCTTGAGCGCACGCACCGAAACAAGAAGGCGGCGCGATCGCTCGCACCGCCCTTCCTCCTCGATAAACCGCTGACCGAAAACCAGCGATCAGAAGCTGGCTCTGTAGATCGAGAGAACGTCCTCGACGCTCATCTCGGCCGGATTGTTGTCCATCAGCCGGCGGATGGCATGCGCATCGGCGGCATAGCGCGGCAGGTCGGCTTCTGCTGCGCCGTGTCTCGCAAGCGACATCTCGATACCGAGCCCGGCGCAGAATCCATGCGCCGCGCCGCTGAGATCCGTTTGCGACAACCCCTTGCCGAGCCCGAGTGCATCGGCCACTTCCGCCGTCTTCTCGGACACGACCGGCTGGTTGAACGCCAGGACATGCGGAAACACGATAGCATTGGCGAGCCCATGCGGCAGATGCAGAAGCGTGCCGAGCGGATAGGCGATCGCATGGCCTGCCGCCGTATTGACCGGCCCGAGGCAGATGCCGCCATAATAGGAGGCCAGCATCAGCCCTTCGCGCGCCTCGCGGTCTGAACCATCCTTGACCGCACGGGCAAGATATTTGCCGACCAGACGGAAACCCATGCGGGCAAACCCGTCGATCATCGGATGCGTCCGCCGGTTGGTAAACGCCTCGACGCAATGCGCCATCGCATCGACACCCGTCGCAGCCGTCACCGCCGGCGGCACCGAATAGGTCAGTTCCGGATCGAGCACGGCAAGATCGGCAATCAGATGCGGGCTTTCGACCGCAATCTTGCTGCCCTTGACCGGATCGGTGATCAGCGACCGGATACCCGCTTCGGAACCGGTGCCCGCCGTCGTCGCCACCTGCGCCAGCCGCGTGCGGCGGCCCGCCACCCTGTTCGGGCCCGCAACATCGGCAAGCCCCTGATCGCCATCCCAGAGTGCAGCCACGAGCTTGGCGACATCCATCACCGAGCCGCCGCCGAGCCCGACGACGAGATCGGGCCTTGCCGCCCGCGCTGCGGCAAGTGCCGCATCGAGCGTTGCAATTTCCGGTTCGCCCGGAATGGCATCGAACAGGGCAACCTTGCCCGGCAGCTGCAAGCGATCGACGAAACCGGCGGTGACCGGCGTGGCGATCACCAGCGTCGAGGCAACCTCGCCGGCCCACGGCCCTACCTCGCCGATCGTACCGGCGCCGACGACCAGCCGCTTCGGCTGATGCAGTGTGATGACGGGAGCGCTGCTCATACCTTTCCTCCCTTCGAACCGGCCACCAGCTTGCGGGCATAGGCGATGGCGGAATTCATGTTGCCGTGATTGGCAATGCCCTTGCCGGCAATGTCGAAGGCGGTGCCGTGATCGACAGAGGTGCGGTCGATCGGCAGGTCGACGGAGACGTTGACCGCCGTATCGAAGGCGACGAGCTTGATCGGGATATGCCCCTGGTCGTGATACTGTGCCACAACCAGGTCGAAGGCGCCCGAATAGGCGCGGTGGAACACCGTATCGGCGGAAATCGGGCCATAAGCATCGATACCCTCGGCCCGTGCCGCGGCAACGGCGGGCGCGATCTGGTCGTCATCCTCCGTGCCGAAAAGGCCGTTCTCGCCGCAATGGGGATTGACCCCGGCGATCGCGATGCGCGGGCGCTCGTAGCCGGTGCGCTTCAAATGCTCGTTGCCGGCCCTGATCGTTGCCAGAACCCGTTCGGTCGTCGCCCGGCGAATGGCTTCCTGCAGCGACACATGGGTAGAAACGTGGATGACCTTCAGCTTTTCCGACGCGAGCAGCATGTAGGCGGCAGCCGATTTCGTCAGGCTGCGCAGCATGCCGGTATGGCCGTCATAGTGATGGCCCGCGAGATTGAGCGCTTCCTTGTTGATCGGTGCGGTGACGACGCAGCCGATCACGCCGGCTTCGGCATCCCGCACCGCCTTCTCGATGAAGCGGAAGGCCGCATCGCCGGCGACAGGCGACAACTTCCCCCAGGGCAATGGCGCGCCTTCGATCGGCAGATCGACGACATAGGGCGCAAGATCGATCTCGATGTTAAGTGCCGCGCGCGCGGCCTCAAGCGTCGGCAGGTTGCCGTAGATCCGCGTCGCGGCGCGATCCGCATCCGCCATTTCGGCCAGCGCCCGGACCGTGATCTCCGGCCCCACGCCACAGGGGTCACCCATGGTGATACCGATGATATTGCTCATGATTTATCTCCCGCCGCAGCATCGGCCCAACCGGGCGCCAGCCGCACATATTTGATGGCACGCCTGTGATAGGTGTATGTGATGTGAAGGCTGCCGTCGGCTCCCTCGAGCAGCCAGGGATAGGACATTTCCTTGTTGCGCCCATCGGTGGAATTGTTCGACAGGCAGGTGCCCGGCCCCTCCTCGATGACGATCCGTTGCACAAAGCTCCTTGCCCCGTCATCGGAGATGACGACGCTGACCGGCGCGCGCGGCACACCCCAGATCGGCACGCAGCCGCCATCCGGATCGGCATCGGGACGATCGTCCTCTTCGCCCAGCTCATCATAGAGCGAGGCACGGCGATCGTTGGAAAGCGCGGCATTGGTCGGGTTGCAGATCATCGCGACCCTGCCATCCGCAAGCCGGATTGCGGCGATCGAGGAATTGTTGTTGGGCACATCCGTCGCCTGCGGCACCGACCATGTGCGTCCGCCATCCGCACTTTCGGTGCGATAGACGAAATCCGCCTGCCGGCGACGGAAGAGCGCGGCAAGCCTGCCTTCACCCGCCGCAACCGGGCTCATATGCACGCAGCCGGTGGACCGGTCGAGATCCGCAAGCCGCCACGTCCGCCCCTGATCCATAGAAATGCCGACCGCCGCCCGGTCATGGCTACCGTTCCACTTCTGGCCCGGCCGCTGGATGCAGCGAAAGATCGGCAGCAGCCATGCCCCATCGTCGCGCACCGTCAGCGGCGCACGAACGAAGCAGCCCCGCGGCAGATCGAGATATCGTTCCTCACCGGTGGAAAGCCTTGTCGGGCTGCCACCGTCGCGCATGATCTCGACCATGCGGATGCGGCATTCATCCTGGTTGCCGGAGGGCTGCGACGTATGAAACAGCAGCAATCCGCCACCCGGAACGGAAAACAGCACCGGGTTCTGCTCGGAATGATCGGGGTCGGCGCTCAGCCTTTGCGGCTCGCCCCATTGCGATGCGCCCGGCAACAGCACCGAGGCGAAGATCGAGATATCCGACTTCCCCTCCAGCGTGCCACCAAACCAGGCGCAGATCAGCGTCCCGTCATTTTCCAGATGCAGGAAGGATGCATGGTTCTGGATCATCGGCGACGCAAGCATCGCCTCCTCGCGTCCGCGACCGGCCGCACCGATCCTCCCGGTCATCACATTTGCAATCTCTTCAGGCGTCATCAAGGTCTCCTCTTGTGCAGAGGAAAATCACCGAAATAACAAAGTTGTCAAGTTTCAAAAAATCCGAAACTTGCCATTGACGCCGCCAAACGCTGACATATCTATATGAAATTGAATGGTTTTATCGAAATTGAATTTGCACAAATCGAGCTTAGGAATAATTTAATTTGACAAACTTGGTGAGAAATCCGATGGTCTGTCCCAGCTCGTACATGGCGTCGGGAAGGACGGAGGCATCCTTCCCGACGCCAGGGGCTTCAGGAGGAATGCCTTCGGACCGCGAAGCTGAAAGGCCGGCGCGAGATGAACAGCGACAGGCGCCACGGGCGCCCCCAGAGGGAGGAGAATGATATGAAGTTTTCGCATGTGCTTGGAGCGCTTCTGGGCTCCGTTCTGGCCATCGGCGCCGGCATGTCGCCGGCCCGCGCCGCATCCGGCGATATCAAGATCGTGCTGGCAGAAGAGGCGGACCTGCTTGAACCTTGCATGGCCACCCGTTCCAATATCGGCCGCATCATCATGGAAAATGTCAGCGAGACGCTGACCGAGCTCGATGTGCGCGGCAAGAAGGGCGTCATGCCGCGGTTGGCGGAAAAATGGGAGCAGACGGCCGACGGCGCCTGGCGCTTTCACCTGCGCCAGGGCGTGAAATTCTCCGATGGCAAGCCCTTCACTGCCAAGGACGTCAAATACAGTTTTGATCGTATTTTCAGCGACAAGAATGTCTGCGAATCGCGCCGCTATTTCGGCGGCATCAAGTTCGACGTCAAGGTGGTCGACGACTACACGATCGACTTCAAGGCGGATCCGGTCCAGCCGATCCTGCCGCTCCTGATGTCGCTCGTCACCATCGTGCCCGACGGCACCTCGCTCGAATTCATTCGCCAGCCGGTCGGCACCGGCCCCTACAAGCTGACGGACTGGACGCCGGGCCAGCAGATCGTGCTCCAGGCCCGTGACGACTATTGGGGCAAGAAGCCCGAAGTGACCAAGGCCACCTACCTGTTCCGTGCCGATCCCGCCGTTCGCGCCGCCATGGTCCAGGCCGGCGAAGCCGATCTCGCGCCGTCGATCTCCCAGACCGACGCAACCAACCCCAAGACCGATTTCTCCTATCTCGACAGCGAGACCGTGTATCTGCGTCTCGACCACAATATCGCGCCGGTCAACGATGTCCGTGTCCGCAAGGCTTTGAACCTCGCGATCGACCGCAAGGCCTTTCTCGGAACGCTTGTCCCGCAGGATGCTGTCCTCGCCACCGCGCTCGTGCCGCCGACGACGCTCGGCTGGAACCCGGACGTCAAGGTATTCCCCTATGACCCCGAACAGGCCAAGAAACTTCTCGCCGAAGCCAAGGCCGATGGCGTGCCGGTCGACACCCCGATCACCATCGTCGCCCGCACCGCGAACTTCCCCAACGTCACCGAGATCATGGAAGCCATCCAGGCTCAGCTGCAGGATGTCGGCTTCAAGATCGACCTGAAATTCGTCGAGGTCGCCGAACACGAGGTCTATTACTCCAAGCCCTTCAAGGAAGGTCGTGGCCCGATCATCGTCGCCGCCATGCACGACAATTCCAAGGGCGACCCCTCCTTCACCATGTTCTTCAAATATGACAGCCAGGGCACCCAGTCCGGCTTCTCCAACCCGAAGGTCGACGACCTGATCAAGCGCGCCTCGGCGGCAACCGGCGACGAACGCGCAAAGCTCTGGTCGCAGCTGATCGCCTACCTGCATGACGATGTGGTCGCCGATGTCCTGCTCTTCCACATGGTCGGCTATTCCCGCGTCTCGGAACGGCTGGACTTCAAGCCCAGCATCGCCACCAACGGCATGCTGCAGCTCTCCGAAATCGGCATCAAGCAGTAAGCGGCCGCCCTAACCGGGGGCGGTTGCGACCGCCCCAATCGAAGCGAAATGGGCGGCACGGATCTCGCCGTCCATTCCAGCAAGATCGAGGCCAGCAAGATCGAGGTCAAAATGCTCAGATTCATCCGCAAACGCGCCCTCGCCAGCCTGATTTCGCTGGTCGGGCTGCTGGTCATGGTCTTCTTCCTCTCCCGCCTGACCGGCGACCCGGCATCCCTCTTCCTCCCGGTCGAGGCCTCGGCCGAGATGAAGGCTGAATTCCGCCACCTGCACGGGCTGGATCAGCCGATCCTGATCCAGTTCCTCCACTATGTCGGCAACGTCCTGACGGGAGATCTCGGAGAATCCCTGCGCAAGGCGCGCCCCGCGCTCGATGTGGTACTCGAAGCCTTCAGCTGGACCCTTTGCCTCGCCGTCATCACCATGGCGCTCGTCACCGCTGCCGCGATCGTCGTCGGCTCGCTCGCCGCCTTCCGCACCGGCGGCTTCTTCGACCGCTTCTCCTCGATGCTCTCGCTGATCGGCGCATCCGTTCCCGATTTCTGGCTCGCCATCGTCGCCATCGTCGTCTTCGCCATCCAGCTTTCCTGGCTGCCGACCTCGGGCACCGGAACAGTGTCGCATTGGATATTGCCGATCTGCGTCCTCTTCGTGCGCCCCTTCGGCATCATCGTTCAGGTCGTGCGCGGCTCGATGATTTCCGCCCTCTCGTCCGCCTATGTGAAGACGGCCCGTGCCAAGGGCGTCAAGTCCGGGCCGATCATCTTCGTTCACGCGCTGCGCAACGCCATGCTGCCGGTCATCACCGTCATCGGCGATCAGGCTGCAAGCCTGTTGAACGGCGCGGTCGTCATTGAAACCATCTTCGGCTTCCCCGGCGTCGGCAAGCTGATGATCGACAGTATCCTGCAGCGTGACTTCAACGTCGTGCTGGCGGCAATCCTCGTTACCGCCTTCGCCATCTTCCTCATGAACCTCGTGATCGACCTTGCCTATGCGCTTCTCGATCCGCGCATCCGCTACTGAGGACCGACATGACCATGGCCATCCAATCCACCACCAACGACGACAAGACCACGAGCGAACCGGGCGCAGTCCGGCGCATGGCGCGCATGCTCTGGGCCGACAAGTTCGCGCTCTGTGCCGCGATCTTCCTCGTCTTCGTCATCGTCATGGCGATCATCGGCCCGACCTGGCTGACCGAACTTGCCACCAAGCAGAACCTGCGCGGCCGCAACCTCGCCCCCTTCGATTTCTCCCGCGAATGGTACATGTGGCTCGGCGCCGATGCGCTGGGCCGTCCGCTCTGGCCGCGCATCATCGTCGCCACCCAGAACACCATCATGATCGCCGCCGGCGCCGTCTGCATGTCGGCCATCATCGGCACGTTTCTAGGCCTGATCGCCGGCTTCTCCTCCGAGCGCGTCAGCCAGGTGATCATGCGCCTTGCCGACGTCATCATGTCCTTCCCCTCGCTGCTCGTCGCCGTTATCGTCCTTTATATTCTCGGCTCGTCGATCGTGAACCTGATGGTCGTGCTGGCGATCACCCGCATTCCCGTCTACCTGCGCACCACCCGCGCCGAAGTGCTGGAAATCAAGAGCCGCATGTTCGTGCAGGCCGCAAGGGTGATGGGCGCATCGAGCAGCCGCATCCTCTTTCGCCACATCCTGCCGGTCGTCATCCCGACGCTGACGACGCTCGCCACCCTCGATTTCGCCTATGTCATGCTGGCGGAAAGCGCCCTGTCCTTCCTCGGCATCGGCATCCAGCCGCCGGAAATCACCTGGGGCCTGATGATTTCGCAAGGCCGCCAGTATCTCACCAATGCCTGGTGGCTATCCTTCTGGCCGGGCCTGGCGATCATCCTCACCACCCTGTCCCTGAACCTCCTGTCGAACTGGCTGCGTATCGCGCTCGACCCCGTCCAGCGCTGGCGCCTGGAAATGAAAGGAGCCAAACATGGCTGACCATCTGCTTGAGGTCCGCAACCTCTCCGTCGATTTCCACACCGCAGGCGGCATCGTCCACGCCGTACGCAACATCTCCTACCATCTCGACCGCGGCGAGACGCTGGCCATTCTCGGCGAAAGCGGTTCCGGCAAGTCGGTCTCCTCGTCGGCGATCATGAACCTGATCGACATGCCCCCCGGCAGGATTGCCTCCGGCGAGATCCTGCTCGACGGCAAGGATCTCCTGACGATGAGCGCCGAAGCCCGTCGCGAGGTGAATGGCCGTCGCATCGCCATGATCTTCCAGGATCCGCTCAGCCACCTCAACCCGGTCTATACCGTCGGCTGGCAGATGCGCGAGGCGCTGAAGACCCATGGTATCGGCACCGCAGAGGCTCAAAAGGAGGCGCTGCGCCTGTTCAAGCGCGTGGCCTTGCCAGACCCCGAAAAGGCGCTCGACAAATATCCGCACGAGTTTTCCGGCGGCCAGCGCCAGCGCGTCATGATCGCCATGGCGCTGGCACTGAAACCCGATCTCCTCATCGCCGACGAACCGACGACGGCACTCGACGTGACGGTGCAGGCGGAAGTTCTCGCTCTGTTGAAGGAGCTGCAGCGCGAAACCGGCATGGGCGTGCTGATCATCACCCACGATCTCGGCGTCGTCTCGGAAGTGGCCGACCGCGTCGTCGTCATGGAAAAGGGCCAGCTCGTCGAAAGCGGCACGGTGCGCGATGTCTATCGCAATCCGCAGCACCCCTATACGAAAAAGCTGATCGCCGCAGCCCCCGGCAAAGGCGACATGCATGAGCCTGAGGCGGGTGGCGAACCGATCCTCAGCGTCAGGGATGCGCGCAAGTTCTACGGCGGCTTCGAGGCCCTGAAAGGCATTTCCTTCGATCTGAAGGCCGGCGAGACGGTCGCCGTCGTCGGTGAAAGCGGCTCGGGAAAGTCCACCCTGGCCCGCATCCTGTTGCGGCTCGACGAACCGGATGGCGGCACCGCCCACTGGAAGGGCAAGGACCTTTTCACCATGTCGCCGTCAGACCTGTTCAAGCTCCGGCGCGACCTGCAGATGGTGTTTCAGGACCCGACCCAGTCGCTTAATCCGCGCATGACCGTCTTCCAGCTGATCTCGGAGGCCTGGGTCATCCATCCCGGCATCCTGGCCAAGGCGAAATGGCGCGAACGCGTTGCCGAACTGCTCGGCCAGGTCGGCCTTTCCGCCGAGCATATGGGTCGTTACCCGCATCAGTTTTCCGGCGGCCAGCGCCAGCGCATCGCCATTGCCCGCGCCCTTGCGCTCGAGCCGCAACTGATCGTCTGCGACGAGGCGGTGTCCGCGCTCGACGTGTCGGTGCAGGCGCAGGTGATCACGCTTCTCGACAAGCTGCGCCGCGAAATGGGCATCGCCTTCATCTTCATCGCCCACGACCTGCCGCTGGTGCGCGATTTCGCCGATTACGTCATGGTCATGCAGAAAGGCGAGGTGGTCGAATTCGGCACCGTCGCAGAGGTCTTCGACAATCCGCGCGAGCCCTATACCCAGGCGCTGCTTGCGGCGAGCCTCGATCCCGACCCCGATATCCAGGCCGCCAACCGCAATGCCCGGCTGGCCGCCGTTTCCTGATCCATAGATTGCTTACCGGAGTATAATGATGACCAAGAAAGCCTTCGTCGCGATCGTGACCTGCTTCAACGACGACGAGACCATCAATTTCGAGGCGACCCGTGCCCAGGTGCGCCGTCAGGTCGCCGCCGGCAACAACATCATGTGCGCCGGCACCAATGGCGATTTCAGCGCCTTGACCCATTCGGAGAAGATCAGGCTCTTGGAAGAAGTGGTCGATGAAGTCGGCGGCAAGGTCGATGTCATCGTCAATGCCGGCATGCCGGCGACCTTCGAGACGCTGCAACTGGCGAAGGAATTCGACCGCATCGGCGTCAACGGCATTGCCGTCATCACCCCCTTCTTCATCGCCTGCACGCAGGATGGCCTGATCCGCCACTTCTCCACCGTCGCGGATGCGGTGAAGACGCCGATCTATCTCTACGATATCCCCGCCCGCACCCAGAACCATATCGAGCCGGAAACCGCCCGCAAGCTCGCCACCCACGGCAACATTGCCGGCATCAAGGATTCGGGCGGCGCGCAGGATACGCTGGAAGCCTATCTGCAGGTATCGAAGGAAGTCGAGGGCTTCGAGGTCTATTCCGGACCGGATCACCTCGTTCTCTGGTCGCTGCAGAACGGCGCGGCAGGCTGCATTTCCGGTCTCGGCAATGCCATGCCGAAGGTGCTGGCCGGCATTGTCGGCGGATTCAATTCCGGCGACATTGCGGAAGCCGAGCGCCAGCAGGCAATCTATACGGCCTTCCGCACCGATCTCTATGCCCATGGCTTTCCGCCTGCCATGGTCAAACGCGCACTCTACCTGCAGGACGCCTCGGTCGGCGCAAGCCGCCAGCCGGCGCTCCTGCCCAATCCCGAGCAGGATGCAAAGATCGCAGACGCCCTGCGCAAATACGGGCTGCTCTGAGAGCCAATAGAGATTGCGATAGCTCAACATCGGGTCAACGGAGAACGCCTAACCTGAGGCGGTTTCCGAAAACCGCCGGAAATCCGGAACCAACGGAACAGTCAGACGACCGCGCTGAACAGGTCAGCGCATGCGCCGACATCCGCTGCTTGACCGACTGCGGGCACTGGTGGCCATTGTCGATAAAACCGATCTCCAGCGCCACGGTCAGTAGATGGCCGGCAAGTTCCGCTTTTGCGGATCAATGGACAGGATAGTCAAATGATGCGCGCTATCCGCTGCCGCGAAACTGCAATGCCCCGGCTCAGCCAGATCATAAACACTCGACGGCCGGCCACCGGATACTGGAGACCGCCGGCATAGGCATGGCCGGCCGTCACGGCCGTGCCACGACCATCGGAGGCTGGGGAAAGATTTGGAGGATGTGACCGCGATGGCTGGCGGGATCCTAGAAGAGATCACCAGCTGAAGATGGCGATTAGGGATAACAAACGGTTTACTTTGCATCCGCTTGAAACAACCCATAGGTTAAGTCTTAGGCAGAACCAATGGACCGTGCAAGCATCATGAGTTCTGAACTACACCACATCTTGGACGACAATTCCGATAGCCATCAGATCGCGATAGGGCACTTGGCATCATCAGTACTTTTTGTCGTAATCATCCTTTACTTCTGGATCGGGCTTTCGCCTTTCTCAAGCCTTGCTGAACGAGCCTCCCTGCCGGTCAATAGTTCCAACCCCCTTAACCAGCTCGTGATGATGAGCATCTCATTGTCCGTGATTGCCATGCTGACGTTTAACCCAGCAGTACATCTGGCCGTCAAACTTCTCGGCTTCTTACTCGTTATTTTCCTTTGGCTGGCGATCACGAGCCTTGCCGCGCCTGACCCGCTGTTTGCGCTGCGCCGTCTGATATATGCTCTGCTGACTTGCGTATGCGCCTGCGGGGTTCTCCTGTTGCCGCGCAACAGCGAGCACTTTGCAAGACTGATGGGCATTTGTCTGCTGTTTATGCTCGCCCTATGCTATTTGGGGGTATTGATCTTACCGAGCCGGGCGATTCATCAAGCAAGTGATGCGGTTGAAATCGGCCTTGCTGGCGATTGGCGTGGCTTTTTCCTTCACAAAAACACCGCCGCGGCCGCGATGGTCTATTGTGTGTTTCTAGGACTATTCATTCGCACACGGAGCTCGGCCGGGCTTGGATTGCTCATTGTCACTCTATCAGCTGTCTTTCTTTGGAAAACCGGAGGAAAAACAGCCGCTGCCATGCTGCCAGCAATCCTCTTCGCTACATGGTTCTTCGAACGGGCCGGTCATTTCCGCCTTTTCGTCGTCGGCCTCACATTAGCTTTGATGAACTATATCTTGATATCAGCGGCTGTTTCGCGGTCGATGCAAGCCTTCCTGAAATCGAACGGTATCGATGCGACCTTTACCGATCGTGCCGCGATATGGCGGATCGCGATATCCGCCATATCGAATAGTCCGATGACGGGTTATGGTTTTCAATCGTTCTGGGGCAGCGACGCCGTATACAGGGGCGAAGCTGCGATGAAAAACTGGGCTGTGATGGCCGCGAGTGCCCACAACGGGTATCTCGAACTGTTACTCCACGGTGGCTGGCCTCTGCTGGTGCTCATGCTGCTATGGATGGTGATCCTACCGTGCCGTCACATTGGTATCGCCATTAAACGGAAAACCGAACCCTCACTGACACGCCTCTTCATCCACTGCTGGCTATTTTCAGTGTTCCTCGGCTGTCTTGAAAGCGCATTCCTGACCGGGGAACAGATGTGGTTCATGATGCTGGTCTCCCTTTTTGGATTAAAGCTTCAAGCCTATGCGGATCCAATCCTACCGCCTTCGACTGAGCCGACCAAAGCCTGAGGGCGGGTCAAAGCCTTGAAAGCTGCCCGCTTACCCTGTGGCGGTTCACGGGCTCACCCCATGTTGTTTGCAGGCCTGCGCCACTGCGTCCCGCTTCACATCGGGCGTCACCATTTTTTTTGAAGCGACATCTTTCAGAATGGCATTGTCCGGCATGATCTCGGCCAGCAGCTTTTCGGCTTGGCATTTTCGTCTTCCAAAACCTTCAGCTTGCGGGCAGCACACACCTCCACGCCGCCGAACTTCGCCTTGTATGTCTAGAAGGTCGCCCCGGATATCCCGTGCGTGCGGCAGACATCGGCCGTCCGCCTGCCCCTCTCCTGTTCTTTCAATATCCCGATTGACCGCTTGTCCGTGAGCCGTGAGCCGCGAGCCGCGAATGCATCATTCGGGCTGTCTCCTTGATATGACGGACTCGACCAAGATCTGGAGGAAATTAAGGGACTCAGGTCAAACCGCGCTGGCGCCGGGTCACGACTTTCACGTGCGGATGAGTCGTCGCGCTGGCGATGACTTGTCTTTGAGGAAAGATTGGTTGCGGGGGCAGGATTTGAACCTGCGGCCTTCAGGTTATGAGCCTGACGAGCTACCGGGCTGCTCCACCCCGCGCCAAGCGTAAATCCCTATGGGATTTATCGCGGTAGCGTCACAGCTATGCTGTGATGCTTTCTGCCGAAGCAACGAGGTGAGCTCGTTGTCTCCTGTAAGGTGGGCACCGGCCGAAGCCTGTGGGCCAACCTTCATTTATTTCGTTCTGCAAACAATAAAGGGCCGCTTTAGGCGGCCCAATCGGAGTTTCGGCTTGGGCCGAGATGTGTTGAGAAGATTGTTTTCATGCGTGTTGCATTCATTGCCTTTAAAAGACCTGGCAGCGACCTACTCTCCCGCGTCTTAAGACGGAGTACCATTGGCGCTGGGGCGTTTCACGGCCGTGTTCGGAATGGGAACGGGTGCGGCCGCCCCGCCATAACCACCAGGTCATTTAAGGGCAATGTGAAGAGAAGCTGGTTCACTCGAAGAGTGATTGATTGAACACGTCAGATGAACCTTTGCAGTCTGCATCGATGCTTTTGGCACCCATACAGGCCTTCAGGCCGTCGCCGATCGTTCGGCGGGCCGTCCGCAGGCAGCATCCGAAGGATGCGTACGCCGTCAGGACAAGGTTTAAGGCTTATCGTCGCCGCGGAAGCGGCGATGATGAGCATTGATCAATGAGAGCGATTAAGCCAATCGGGCTATTAGTAAGGCTAAGCTTCATGCATTGCTGCACGTCCACACGCCTCCTATCAACGTGGTCGTCTTCCACGGCCCTGATAGGGAATACTCGTTTTCAGGTGGGTTTCCCGCTTAGATGCCTTCAGCGGTTATCCCTTCCATATATAGCTACCCTGCTATGCCGTTGGCACGACAACAGGTCCACCAGAGATATGTCCATCCCGGTCCTCTCGTACTAGGGACAGATCCTGTCAATATTCCTACACCCACGGCAGATAGGGACCGAACTGTCTCACGACGTTCTGAACCCAGCTCACGTACCGCTTTAATTGGCGAACAGCCAAACCCTTGGGACCTGCTCCAGCCCCAGGATGCGATGAGCCGACATCGAGGTGCCAAACAACCCCGTCGATATGGACTCTTGGGGGTCATCAGCCTGTTATCCCCGGCGTACCTTTTATCCGTTGAGCGATGGCCCTTCCACGCGGGACCACCGGATCACTATGACCGACTTTCGTCTCTGCTCGACTTGTCAGTCTCGCAGTCAGGCGGGCTTATGCCATTGCACTCGACGACCGATTTCCGACCGGTCTGAGCCCACCATCGCGCGCCTCCGTTACTCTTTCGGAGGCGACCGCCCCAGTCAAACTACCCACCATACACTGTCCCGGATCCGGATGACGGACCGCGGTTAGACATCCATGACGATAAGGGTGGTATTTCAAGGATGGCTCCACGAAGACTGGCGTCCCCGCTTCAAAGCCTACCACCTATCCTACACATGCCGACACGAATGCCAGTGTAAAGCTATAGTAAAGGTGCACGGGGTCTTTCCGTCTAACCGCAGGAACCCCGCATCTTCACGGGGAATTCAATTTCACTGAGTCTATGCTGGAGACAGCGGGGAAGTCGTTACGCCATTCGTGCAGGTCGGAACTTACCCGACAAGGAATTTCGCTACCTTAGGACCGTTATAGTTACGGCCGCCGTTTACTGGGGCTTCGATTCAGAGCTTGCACCCCTCCTCTTAACCTTCCAGCACCGGGCAGGCGTCAGACCCTATACGTCGTCTTTCGACTTCGCAGAGCCCTGTGTTTTTGATAAACAGTCGCTACCCCCTGGTCTGTGCCACCCCAATCCACTTGCGTAAAAAGGGGTCACGCTTCTTCCGAAGTTACGCGTGCAATTTGCCGAGTTCCTTCAGCATAGTTCTCTCAAGCGCCTTGGTATACTCTACCTGACCACCTGTGTCGGTTTCGGGTACGGTCTATAACGGTGGAGCTATTTCCTGGAACCGCTTCCCTGCCCAATCAATCCAATAAGAATGAACAAGCTACGCGATCCGTCACTACCACCAGGCCCACGAATATTAACGTGGTTCCCATCGACTACGCATGTCTGCCTCGTCTTAGGGGCCGGCTAACCCTGCTCAGATTAACTTTAAGCAGGAACCCTTGGTCTTTCGGCGAGAGGGTCTCTCACCCTCTTTGTCGTTACTCATGTCAACATTCGCACTTCCGATATCTCCAGGGGCCCTCACGGGTCCCCCTTCACAGACTTACGGAACGCTCCGCTACCACGTGGATAAATCCACATCCTCAGCTTCGGTGCATGGCTTTAGCCCCGTTACATTTTCGGCGCAAAGACCCTTATTTAGACCAGTGAGCTGTTACGCTTTCTTTAAATGATGGCTGCTTCTAAGCCAACATCCTGGTTGTTTTGGGATCCTCACATCCTTTCCCACTTAGCCATGACTTGGGGACCTTAGCTGGAGGTCAGGGTTGTTGCCCTCTTCACGACGGACGTTAGCACCCGCCGTGTGTCTGCCGACTAGTACTCCCAGGTATTCGGAGTTTGGTTAGGATCAGTAAGACGGTGAGTCCCCATAGCCCATCCAGTGCTCTACCCCCTGGGGTATTCGGTCGACGCTCTACCTAAATAGATTTCGCGGAGAACCAGCTATCTCCGAGTTTGATTGGCCTTTCACCCCTAGCCACAAGTCATCCCAATCTATTGCAACAGATGCGGGTTCGGCCCTCCAGTTGGTGTTACCCAACCTTCAGCCTGCTCATGGCTAGATCACTCGGTTTCGGGTCTAATGCAACTAACTGAACGCCCTGTTCAGACTCGCTTTCGCTGCGCCTACACCTACCGGCTTAAGCTTGCTAGTTACACTAAGTCGTTGACCCATTATACAAAAGGTACGCCGTCAGGCTTGCGCCCTCCGACTGCTTGTAGGCATCCGGTTTCAGGTTCTATTTCACTCCCCTTGTCGGGGTGCTTTTCACCTTTCCCTCACGGTACTTGTTCGCTATCGGTCATGCACGAGTACTTAGGCTTGGAGAGTGGTCTCCCCATGTTCAGACAGGATTTCACGTGTCCCGCCCTACTCAAGGACAATCAGTGTTCTACGCCTACGGGACTGTCACCCACTATAGTCAAGCTTTCCAACTTGTTCGGCTTTATTCCTGATTGCCACTGGCCTGGTCCGCGTTCGCTCGCCACTACTTGCGGAGTCTCGGTTGATGTCCTTTCCTGCAGGTACTTAGATGTTTCAGTTCCCTGCGTTCGCTTCTAACACCCTATGTATTCAGGTGTAGATACCTTATAACAATACCTAGAAACCTAAACCGTGCCTAAACACGGCTTAAACTTTCTAGGTATTTAAGGTGGGTTGCCCCATTCGGAGATCCATGGATCAAAGCTTATTCGCAGCTCCCCACGGCTTTTCGCAGCGTATCACGTCCTTCTTCGCCTGTGCATGCCAAGGCATCCACCAAATGCCCTTACGACACTTAATCGTTCTCATTGCCAATGCTCATCAGTCTAGCTGCCGTTTCGTCAGAAACGAGCAGCAGCAGGGCTACCTTTTACAACCCCGCCATCTCATGATGACATCGACGTGTTCTTCTCGATCAGATCGCTTTATCGAGGTCACGCCGAGCGACCTACTTGCGTCTGATCATAAGACCAGCTTCTCGAGATTAAATCCGGGTCCGTGCGGTTAGCAACCGGACATCAATAAGTCATCAGATGAACCCGAAGGTTCAAACAACGACCGACCAGAGTGACAAGCTTCCTATCTCCACCGATCCCTCTTTCGTGTCCGGCCGGCTAGGCCATCAACGACATCATAAGGACCGGCTTCAAACCCAGGCCTACCTTGCGGTAAATCCCAGACCTGGAAGCCTCCAGATCAATCTTCTCTTCACGATTTTTGCAGAACAGGCATGCGCTTCATCGAAGCGATGCAAACTTTTACTTCTTCAAAGGATATGGACCCGCCATCTCGACACCAA
>NZ_CP030827.1:3707500-3785000 GCF_003597675.1 Neorhizobium sp. NCHU2750
TTTCGACCACCAGCGGATGCTCGCCGATGGCTTCAAGGCGCTTGAAGAATTTCGGGCTCTGCGCCTTCACATTGCCGACCAGATCGCGCTCCTCGATGATCGCGATGTTTTCCAATGCGACGGCAGCGGCCACAGGATGACCTGCGGCCGTAACCCCATGGCCGAACGTGCCGATCTTCGCCGATTCATCCGCCAGCGGCTGGTAGACATTGTCGTTGATCAGCAACGCCGAGATCGGCTGGTAGGACGACGAGATCTGCTTCGACAGCGTCATCATGTCAGGCTGGAGATTGAAGGTCGTCGTGCCGAACATCTCGCCGGTGCGGCCGAAACCGCAGATCACTTCATCGGCGATGAACAGCACGTCGTATTTTTTCAGAACCTTCTGGATCGCCTCCCAGTATCCGGCCGGCGGCACGATCACGCCGCCCGCGCCCATCACCGGCTCGCCGATGAAGGCGCCGACCGTATCCGGCCCTTCCTTCAGGATCAGGTCTTCCAGATCTTTGGCGCAACGCTCGACAAACTGCGCCTCGCTCTCGCCTTCCGTCTTGAACACCCGGTAATGCGGGCAGGTCGTGTGCAGCACGCGCGACAGCGGCAGGTCGAAGGAGCGGTGATTGTTCGGCAGGCCCGTCAGGCTGGCCGATGCGATCGTCACGCCGTGATAGCCCTTGGTGCGCGAGATGATCTTCTTCTTGTCCGGCTTGCCGAGCGCATTCGACCGGTACCAGACGATCTTCATCGCCGTGTCGTTGGCCTCCGAGCCGGAATTGGTGAAATAGGCCTTCGACATCGGCACAGGCGCCATGCCGATCAGCTTTTCGGCAAGCTCCACCGATGGGCTGTGCGTGCGGGCGGTGAACGTATGGTAGTAAGGCAGCTTCGCCATCTGCTTGGCCGCCGCCTCGACCAGCCGGCTTTCGCCGAAGCCGACGCCGACGCTCCAAAGCCCCGCCATGCCTTCGACATACTGCTTGCCGGCATTGTCGTAGACATAGATCCCCTCGCCCCGCTCGATCACCAGCGCGCCGTCGCGCTCCAGCGCACGGGCATTGGTATAGGAGTGAAGGTGATAGGCCTTGTCGCGGGCCTCGATGGAATTGGGCTGGATGGTCACTGCAAATCTCCTCTCGCAGCAAAAGCGAATAGAGATTTCATAGGAGGAATCGCGCGGGTTGCACAGTGCCAAAAGCAGGGATGGACGGCGCCAGTCGGTGAAAATAATTGACAGGCGCCGCTTCTTCGTTTGGCAGGCTTACTTCGTCGTCATGGCCGCGATCGGCGGCTCGGCGGAAACCGGGATCGGGCTCTTGTATTCCTGACCCTTCAGCCGGCGCTTCAGGTCGGCCCATGCCGCCTCACGCAACGGCTCGCTCTGCAGCGCGGCCAATCCAGTTGCAGCCATCGCCTTGGCGACCGAGACCATGCCCTTGTGGGCGAGCGGGCTCTGGCCCTGCGCCACCACCTGCCAGGTGTGCAGCTGAGTGCCGATCGCCAGCGTCGCGCCATAGGCCTGGACGGTCGGCACCACCCAGCTGACATCGGCGACATCTGTCGATCCGCCCATCTGCCGTACCTCGTTATGCGCCGGCAGCACGAAATCGGCGAGCGGGATATCACGTGGCTCCAGGCGCTCCTGCGCCCAGCTTGCGGCAATGTCCTCAGGCGAAAGCGTAGAGCGGATCTGTTCGGCAAAGGCGACATCATGGGTATCGAAGGCCGGCGCCCCCATGCTGTCCCAGATATCCTGCATGGCATCCATCAGCGGCGTGTTGACGATGAGGTTGGAGACGCCGGCAAGCGTGACGCTCTCCATCTTCGTCTCGGTCATCAGCGCCGCACCTTCAGCCACCTTCTTGACCCGCTCGATCAGCGCGAAAAGACCTTGAAGTTCAGGCGCGCGGATGACGTAGCGCACCTTGGCATGCGCCTGGACGACATTCGGCGAAATGCCGCCCGTATCGAGAATGGCATAGTGGATGCGGCAATCGGACGGCATATGCTCGCGCATATAATTGACACCGACGCTCATCAGTTCGACGGCATCGAGCGCGCTGCGCCCCAGTTCCGGCACAGCGGCAGCATGTGCGGCACGGCCCGTGAAGGTGAAATCGATGCGGCAATTGGCTAGCGAGGTCTCCCGCTGCACGCCGGCGAAATTGCTCGGATGCCAGCTGATCGCGATATCGACGTCGGAAAATGCCCCGTCGCGCACCATGAAGGCCTTGGCCGCACCGCCCTCTTCCGCCGGGCAGCCGTAATAGCGCACCCGGCCGGGCGTACCGGTCTGCTCCAGCCAGTCCTTGATCGCGGTGGCGGCAAGAAGCGATGCCGAGCCGAGCAGATTGTGGCCGCAACCATGGCCATTGGCCCCGGCCGTCAGCGGATCATGTGTCGCAACGCCGGCCCTCTGGCTCAGGCCCGCCAGCGCGTCATATTCCCCCAGAATGGCAATCACCGGGCCGCCACTGCCGGCCTCACCCATCAGCGCAGTCGGAATACCGGCAATATTTTCGGTAATCGCAAAACCCTGCGCCTCAAGCATCTCGCGATGGGCGGCAGCGGACTGCGTCTCCATGTAGCAGGTCTCGGGCGTTTCCCACACCCGGTCCGAAAGTTCCGTGAAAACCTCTGTCTTGCGGTCCACCAGGGCCCAGACCAGCGGGAGATTGGAATTGCCATCAGTCATGAAACGCTTGCCTTGAATGTTGCGAAATGGAAAGCTCGCATACCTACCCCTTTCGGGCGCCAGCGCAATGGCGATTGCAACGATTTGAGGCGACGCTCACGAAATGGGCACCAACATCTCAGATGTGATCAACGGGTGAATCTTAGCGTCTCGACAACCGAGTGATAATCGCTATTCTCGCGCGCCACGGGAATGCGGTAGCGCTCAAAGCAACCGCCTGACCGCAAAACTAAAAACAGAGTGAAGGGGTAAGAGCCGGGAATGGCGTTCTGCCTCAGGCATCGGGAGTGGAACTTGTCCCCCGATGACTGATGGAAACGACAACCTGGCGTGGTCCTGCAGTTTCACCGAATGTTGGGGATATGTCGACCGGCCTAGCGCCTGCATGCCGGTCAGGAGGTGAATAGACAGGGACTTGGCTACCGGATGCGTCAACGCATCGCAATTCAGAGAAATCAACCGCGCCGGCGAAGCTGTCGGTGCAGGTAGGGAGACTATAAATGAAACGTATTGTTACTCTTGCGGCAGCAGCGCTTCTGTCCGCAACATTCTTTGCCGGCGCGGCCAGCGCCAAGACCTTCGTGTTCTGCTCCGAAGGTTCGCCGGAAGGCTTCGATCCGGGCCTCTATACGGCTGGCACCACCTTCGACGCATCGGCGCACCCGATCTACAACCGTCTTCTCGAATTCAAGCCGGGCACCACGCAGCCGGAAGCCGCTCTCGCACAGAGCTGGGACATTTCCGCTGACGGCACCGTCTACACCTTCAAGCTGCGCCCGAACGTGAAGTTCCAGACGACCGACTTCTTCACGCCGACCCGCACGCTGACGGCCGATGACGTCGTGTTCTCGATCGATCGTATGATCAACGAGAAGAACCCCTGGAACAAGTATATCAACGGCGCGTCCTGGGAATATGCCGACGGCATGGGCTTCCCGAAGCTGATCAAGTCGATCGAGAAGGTCGATGACCTGACCGTCAAGTTCACGCTGAACCGCGCCGAAGCTCCGTTCCTCGCCGACCTCGCAATGCCCTTCGCCTCGATCCTGTCGAAGGAATATGCAGATAGCCTCGACAAGGAAGGCAAGAAGGAACAGCTGAACCAGCAGCCGGTCGGCACCGGCCCGTTCACCTTCGTCGCCTACCAGCAGGACGCCATCATCCGCTACAAGAAGAACGCCGATTACTGGGGCACCGCTCCGAAGATCGACGACCTCGTCTTCGCCATCACCACCGATGCCGCCGTTCGTTACCAGAAGCTCAAGGCCGGCGAATGCCACCTGATGCCTTATCCGAATGCTGCAGACGTCGCCTCGATGAAGGCCGACCCGAACCTCAAGGTCATGGAACAGGAAGGCCTTAACATCGCCTACCTCGCCTACAACACGACCCAGGCTCCGTTCGACAAGCCTGAAGTCCGCAAGGCACTCAACATGGCCATCAACAAGAAGGCCATCGTCGACGCCGTCTTCCAGGGCATGGCAACGCCTGCAACCAACCCGATCCCGCCGACCATGTGGTCCTACAACAAGGACATCAAGGACGACGCCTACAATCTCGACGCCGCCAAGAAGATGCTGGCAGACGCTGGCGTGAAAGACCTTTCCATGAAGGTCTGGGCGATGCCGGTTTCGCGTCCCTACATGCTGAACGCCCGCCGCGCTGCCGAAATCATCCAGGACGATTTCGCCAAGATCGGCGTCAAGGTCGAGATCGTCTCCTACGAATGGGCTGAATACCTGCAGCGTTCGAAGGACGTGAAGCGTGACGGCGCAGCCATCATGGGCTGGACCGGCGACAACGGCGACCCGGACAACTTCCTCGACACCCTGCTCGGCTGCGATGCCGTTGGCGGCAACAACCGCGCGCAGTGGTGCAACAAGGACTTCGACGCCCTCGTCAAGAAGGCCAAGTCGACCGCTGACCAGGGTGAACGTGCAAAGCTCTATGAGCAGGCACAGGTCATCTTCAAGAAGGAAGCTCCCTGGGCAACCATCGACCACTCTCTCGCCGTCGTTCCGATGGCCAAGGGCGTGACCGGCTTTACCCAGAGCCCGCTTGGCGATTTCACCTTCGAAAACGTCGACATCGCCGAGTAATCGGACGCGATCACAACTTTTTGCCGCGGGACGCGTTGCGTTTCCCGCGGCATTTTCTTAAGAGACGCCCAAAAAATAATGGCGGTGACGCCACAATCGCCGCTTCCCGGGCTTGACAAAAAGCCGGTACCGGCCGGCAGCAAGCCCTTAAAGGTTTAAAATGTTTGGCTTCCTACTGCGGCGCCTCGCCGTCCTGATCCCGACGTTCATCGGTGTCTCCATCATCGCTTTCTCCTTCATCCGGCTTCTGCCCGGCGACCCGGTAGCCCTGCTGTCGGGCGAACGCGTCATGTCTCCGGAGCGTCATGCGCAGATCACCCATGATCTCGGCATGGACCGCCCGATGGTCGTCCAGTATTTCGATTACCTGAACGGCGTGCTGCATGGCGATTTCGGCACCTCGATCGTCTCGAAGAAGCCGGTCCTCGACCAGTTCCTGACGCTGTTCCCGGCGACCGTCGAACTGTCCTTCTGTGCCATCATCATCGCCATTGCCCTCGGCATTCCGGCCGGCGTGATCGCCGCGATGAAGCGCGGCTCCATCTTCGACCAGGGGCTGATGGGCATCGCGCTTGTCGGCTATTCCATGCCGATCTTTTGGTGGGGCCTGCTACTGATCATCCTGTTTTCCGGCATCCTGCAATGGTTTCCGGTTTCCGGCCGCATATCGCTGATGTTCTATTTCCCGCAGGTCACCGGCTTCATGCTGATCGACTCGCTGCTCTCTGGCCAGAAGGGTGCTTTTTCATCGGCGCTCAGCCACCTGGCGCTGCCTTCGATCGTGCTCTCCACCATCCCGCTTGCCGTCATCGCCCGCCAGACACGCTCCGCCATGCTGGAAGTCCTGTCGGAAGACTATGTCCGCACCGCCCGCGCCAAGGGCCTGTCGCCCTTCCGCGTCGTCGGCATCCATGCGCTGCGCAATGCCATGATCCCGGTCATCACCACCATCGGCCTGCAGGTCGGCGTGATGCTCGCCGGCGCCATCCTCACCGAGACGATCTTCTCCTGGCCGGGTATCGGCAAATGGATCCTCGATAGCGTCTTCCGCCGCGACTATGCCGTCATCCAGGGCGGTCTGCTTCTGATCGCCGCGATCATCATGATCGTGAACCTCGTCGTTGACCTGCTCTATGGCCTGGTCAATCCACGCATCCGCCACTAGTCCGCCGACAAGAAGGAGAAAATTCCCATGGCAGATACAGTCATCACCAAGACCGCCGAGCCGGTGACCAGCGGCCAGATGCGCCGCCAGATGCTGCGCGAGTTCTGGTTCTACTTCGCCGAAAACCGCGGTGCCGTGCTGGGCCTGTTCGTGTTCGTACTGCTTGTTCTCATTGCAGTGCTGGCACCGCTCATCGCCCCCCATTCGCCTTTCGAACAGTATCGCGATGCGGTTTTGAAGCCGCCGGCATGGTCCGAAGGCGGTTCCACCACCTATCTGCTCGGCACCGATCCGGTCGGCCGCGACATCCTCTCCCGGCTGATCTACGGCGCCCAGTATTCGCTCTTCGTCGGCCTTGTCGTCACCACTCTGTCTCTGGTCTTCGGCATCGTCATCGGCGTAATCGCCGGCTTCTACCGCGGCTGGCTCGACACGATCATCATGCGCCTGATGGACATGATCCTTGCCGTGCCCTCGCTGCTTCTGGCTCTGGTTCTGGTCACCATTCTCGGCCCCGGCCTCGACAGCGCGATGATCTCGATTGCCGTGACGCTGCAGCCGCATTTCGTCCGCCTGACGCGCGCCGCCGTGATGGCGGAAAAGACCCGTGACTACGTCACCGCCGCTCGCATTGCCGGTGCGAGCCCCATGCGCCTGATGTTCCGAACCATCCTGCCGAACTGCACCGCGCCACTGATCGTCCAGGCAACGCTGTCCTTCTCCAACGCCATCCTCGATGCGGCCGCCCTCGGCTTCCTCGGTATGGGCGCCCAACCGCCGACCCCCGAATGGGGCACGATGCTGGCCGAGGCCCGCGAATTCATCCTGCGCGCCTGGTGGGTCGTCACCTTCCCGGGCCTTGCAATCCTCATCACCGTTCTTGCCATCAACCTGATGGGCGACGGCCTGCGCGACGCGCTTGACCCGAAGCTGAAGAGGTCCTGATCATGTCGCTTCTCACCATAGACAATCTCGTCGTCGAGTTCGAAACCGCCACCGGCTGGTTCCGCGCCGTCGATGGCGTCTCGATCTCCGTCGACAAGGCCGAAGTTCTGGCAATCGTCGGTGAATCCGGCTCCGGCAAATCGGTCTCGATGCTCGCCGTCATGGGCCTTCTGCCCTGGACGGCCAAGATCACCGCCGATCGCATGCTGTTCGAAGGCCGCGATATCCAGAAGCTCAGCCCGGCCGAGCGCCGCAAGCTGATCGGCAAGGATATTGCCATGATCTTCCAGGAGCCGATCGCCAGCCTCAACCCGTGCTTCACGGTCGGCTTCCAGATCGAGGAAGTGCTGCGCATCCATCTCGGCTTGGGCAAAAAGGAACGCCGCGCCCGTGCCATCGACCTCTTCACCCAGGTCGGCCTGCCCAACCCGGCCGAGCGGATGAACAGTTTTCCGCACCAGATGTCGGGGGGCCAGTGCCAGCGCGTGATGATCGCCATCGCGATTGCCTGCAGCCCGAAGCTGCTGATCGCCGACGAGCCGACCACCGCGCTCGACGTGACGATCCAGAAGCAGATCCTCGACCTGATCATGGACCTGCAGGCCCGCACCGGCATGGGCCTGATCATGATCACCCACGACATGGGCGTGGTGGCCGAAACGGCCGACCGCGTCGTCGTGCAATATAAGGGCCGCAAGATGGAAGAGGCCGACGTGCTCTCCCTCTTCGAAAACCCGAAGAGCAATTACACCAAGGCGCTTCTGGCCGCCCTGCCGGAAAATGCCACCGGCGACCGCCTCACCACGGTTTCCGCCTTCTTCGACGGCACACCGGAACCCGCCCCCTCGGCAGCAACCAGCGGAGCATCGGCATGAGCGAAAACAACAACATCATGCTCGAAGTGCGCGACATCAAGCGCGACTACGACCTGCCGGCCGGCTTCATGAAGCCGAAGAAGACCGTCCATGCGGTCAAGGGCGTCTCCTTCAAGCTGGAGCGCGGCAAGACGCTGGCAATCGTCGGTGAATCCGGCTGCGGCAAGTCCACGCTCGCCCGCATGATTACCTTCATCGACGAGCCGACCGCCGGCGAACTGTTCATCGATGGCCAGAAGATGGATACCCGCCCCGGCCACCTGACGCCCGAAATGCGCCAGAAGGTGCAGATCGTCTTCCAGAACCCCTATGGCTCCTTGAACCCACGCCAGAAGATCGGCGACGTGCTGGGCGAACCGCTGGCGATCAACACCTCGATGTCGGCCAATGAACGCCGCGACCGCGCCACCGAAATGCTGATCAAGGTCGGCCTCGGCCCGGAACACTATAACCGCTACCCGCACATGTTCTCCGGCGGCCAGCGCCAGCGCATCGCCATTGCCCGCGCGCTGATGATGAACCCGAAGTTGCTCGTGCTCGATGAGCCAGTTTCGGCCCTCGACCTCTCGGTCCAGGCTCAGGTTTTGAATCTTCTGGCCGACCTGCAGGACGAGTTCGATCTCACCTATGTCTTCATCAGCCACGACCTCTCGGTCGTGCGCTACATCGCCGACGAGGTGATGGTCATGTATTTCGGCGAAGCGGTCGAAACCGGCACCCGTGACGAGGTGTTTTCCAACCCGAAGCACGAATACACGCAGACCCTGTTCAAGGCGACGCCGAAGGCCGACGTGGAATCGATCCGCGCCCGGATTGCAGCCAAGAAGGCTGCCTCGGCGGCTTGATCGTCTCTTTCCGTCGATGGCGGAAAGACCCCTCCCAACCCTCCCCACAAGGGGGAGGGCTTAACCTGGCCGCAACGTCTACGTTCAATTGAGGCAAATGGGCACGGCATGTCTTCTCCCCCCTTGTGGGGGAGATGGCCGGCAGGCCAGAGAGGGCCTTCTTAACTCCCGCCCAACCTATTCCACAAACACCCTCACACTCGCAGCCCTCCCCGCCGCATCGATCACCGTCAGCGTCGAGAACCCCGCCCCTTCCGGTAGCCACTCATTGGTGCGGCGGCGGGAAAGCTCGGCGAGCGGTTTGCCGTTGGCAAGCCAGCGGAAGGGCGGGCGGCCGCCCTGTAGCTTCAGCACCAGCGGGGACATATCTCCCGCCTCGGCGCCGAGATCGACCTTTGCCCCTTCCGGCGGATAGACGATCTGTGGCGCGGGCTCGCGCGTTCCTCCGCCGAGCGCGGAACGGATCAGCCCGCTCGCCGTCATCGAAAACCGTCTTTGCCCGATCGGCAATTCCGTCTGCGACAGCCGCACGGCGCCCGCTGGCGCTGCCGGATGCGGCGTGATCGGCACGCCCGAACGCGAAAACGCCTCAAACAGGATAGGCGCCGCCGTCATGTAGCCGGCAATGCCGGGCACCGCGCCATTATCCGGCCGCCCGACCCAGACGCCCAGCACATAGCGCCCGTCATAGCCCACCGACCATGCATCGCGATAACCGTAGCTCGTGCCGGTCTTGTAGGCGATGCCGAGCCTGCGCGCGCCGGTCGGCGGCAGGAGGTCGGAGAGAATATCCGTGACGTTCCAGATCGCCTGCGGCTCCAGCAGCGCCTCGTTGTCGAGAACCGCCGGCTTCTCGTCGATACCGTTGCCGACCCGGACCGGCTGGCCGCCATTGGCAAGCGCCGCATAGGCCTGAACGAGATCCTTCAGCGTGATGCCGACACCGCCGAGCCCGATCGCCAACCCCGGCGTCTCGTTTGGCGGCAACACGGGATGCACATCAGCACGGCGAAACCGGATCATCAGCCGCGACGGACCGACCGCATCGAGCAGCCGAACGGCCGGCACGTTGAGCGATAGTTGCAGCGCCTGCCTCACCGTCACCTCGCCCTGATAGGTCATGTCGAAATTCTTCGGCCGGTAGCCGAAGAAATCCGCCGGCCGGTCCTCGATCATCGTTTCCTGGGAAACAAGCCTCTGCTCGAAGGCAAGCCCGTAGATGAACGGCTTCAGCGTCGAGCCCGGAGAGCGCAGCACCCGCGTCATGTCGATCCAGCCGGACCGCCCGGCATCGAAATAATTCGCCGAACCCACCTCGCCGACGATCTCGCCGGTCTTCGCATCCGCCATCACCATCGCCAGCGATACTTTCGGCGCGAGCCTCGCGGATGCCTCGCGCGCAACGTCCTCCAACCTCTGCTGGATGCCGAGCTTCAGCGTGCTGCGATAATCTTCTGCACCCGGTCTCTTGCGGATAGCCGCTTCCGCCAGATGCGCCGCATAGGCCGGCAATTGCAGCCTTTTACGCGGCACCGGATCGTCCTCAGCCCGTTCCGCTTCGCCCTCGCCCGTCACCTCGGCCACGGCAGCGCGGGTCAGAACCCGCTCGCGCGCAGCGATGGCCGCCTGCGGATGCCGATCGGGCCGGCGCTGTTCCGGCGATTGCGGCAGGGCGACGAGGAGTGCCGCCTCCGCCACCGTCAGCCGCTTCGGTTCCTTGCCGAACCAGGCAAGGCTCGCGGCCCGGACCCCCTCGATATTGCCGCCATAGGGGGCATGGGTGAGATAGAGTTGCAGGATCTCTCGCTTCGTCAGCCGACGCTCGATCTGGATGGCGCGGGCGACCTGCAAAAGCTTTGCCGAAAACGACCGCGTCTCGCGCGGCTCGATCAGCCGCGCCACCTGCATCGACAGCGTCGAGGCGCCGGAAACGATACGGCCATTGGTCAGGAGCTGGAATGCGGCACGTCCGATTGCCCTGAGATCAATGCCGCCATGCGCGTAGAAGCGTCGATCCTCGTAGCCGATCAGCATCGCAAGAAAGCGCGGATCGACATCCTCGACATCAGTCTTCAGCCGCCACCGCCCCTCCGGCGTCGCAAACGCCCTGAGCAACTGCCCATCGGCATCCAGCACTTCCGCCGAAACGACCCCGGCACTGTCCAGCGGCGGCGGATAGGCTCGATCGGCCCATTCAAGACCGGCATAGGTCGACACTGCCATAAAGAGGCAGGCGCCAAGGCCGATCGTGAATTTCCACCTGCGTTTCATGCGGGTTCTTCTTAGCCTCACTCTATCGAGAGCGCATATTACCGTCGGATCGCGCAACGGCACGACGAGGATTTTATGACAGAAAGTCCCCTCCCAAACCCTCCCCACAAGGGGGAGGGCTTAACCCGGCCGATCCGCCGAACCTCTATTGAGGCAAGCGATTGCCGCGGGTCTTCTCCCCCCTTGTGGGGGAGATGGCCGGCAGGCCAGAGGGGGACTTGCTTCACAATTCGGTGTTGCTGCGAGTCAGGATGGGGCAAAGGCCCACAGCCATCCTTCGCCCCCCTCACTGCCCCGCCACAACCTCCATCTTGCCCATAGCGGTCCGTGCCGAAAACTGCGGGCGATACATATCCTCCACCTGCGCCGCCGGAACATCGTACGTTCCCGGCGTCACGGCGCGCACCACATAGGCGAGCTTGATCTCCCGGTTATCGCCGGCGCTGCGGTCGAGGGCTGCGACGAAGCGGTCGTTGCGGAATTCCGTATGTGCCGCCTGCACCTCGTCGAGCCAATCGAAATTCGACAGGTTGGCGCTGTTGACGATCGACGGATTGTCGATCTCGAACCCGGCCGGCAACAGATCAGTGACGACGATGCGCGACGGCCAGTCATTGGTCTCGGTCACCGTCAGCACCACCACATAGCGGTCGTTCTGTCTGGCTTGGCTGACATTCGCCTCTTCGCCCGCCATCGTGTAATAGGCACGCGAAATCTTGAACCCGTCGCCGCCGGCCGAAAGCGGCGTTGCCGGGGCGGCAACCGTGGTGATCGCCGCAGACAGGGCATCACCACTGTCATTGCGCACCGTCAGCGGATGATCGAGCAGCACATCCCCCGCCATCTGCGACATCAGCGTGCCACTAAGGTCGGCGCCGTTGACGTTGAGACGCAGGTTGTCATCGCCATTCTGCAGCGCGCGGGCGGCAAGCAGCATCCAGGTCTGCTCCTGGGTGCTGGTATATTTCTTAGCACCCCATTCCTTGGCGACGACGGCCGCCAGATCCGGCACGATCGGCGGCACCGGCCGGCTTTCGGCCGCGAGCGCCAGAACCGCAGCACCGTCACGCAACGAGGAGCCGTAGTCGGAGCGGACGAGGCTGACCTTGTGCACCTGCGCATCCTCGGACATTTGCAGCGCCGCATTGAAGATCGATTTCGACCGCTGGCTGTCGCCATAGAGCGAAAGCGCCGCCGCGATATGCGCCTTGGCAAGCGGGGTCGGAAAATCGTTGATGAGCGTATCGGCGTAATATCTGAGATCGCTGATCGCGGCCTTGCGGTTGCGCGCCAGAACATAGAGTGCATAGGCGATCTGGTTGCCCTGATCGCGCACATTCGTCGTATAGGCGAGCGTGTTCTGCAGGTTCTCCAGCGCCTGCACCAGCGGCTGTTCCGGCACCTCATACCCCTGCTCGCGCGCCCGCGACAGGAAATCGGTCAAATAGGAATCGAGCCAGAGATCATTGCCCGCACCATCCGGCCCCCAGAGCCCGAAACTACCGGCGGAGGCCTGGAAGGACAGCACGCGATAGATCGCATCCTGCACCCGTTTCTTCACCTCGGCATCGTCGGCAAGCCCGTTTTTCACCGCCATCTCGCTCAGATAGAGGAGCGGCAATGCCCGGCTCGTCGTCTGCTCGGCGCAGCCGTAAGGGTAGCGGTCAAGGCTCATCAGCAAGGCTGGAATATCGAAGGCATTGGACCGGCTGACATTGACGCTGACGGAAGCTCCCTGCAGCACGCTGTCTGCCAGAAGATTGCCGTCCACCGTGACGCTTGCACCCGGTTTCAGATCGACCAGCCGACGCTCCGTCACCGGCAGGGCTGCCGGGCGAACAGGGATGTTGAGGACCTGATCGACCGCAAGACCCGAGCCATTGGCAAGCCGGATCGACAGAGTACCATCGCCCGGTTCGATACCGACCAGCGGCAGCGTGACGCTCGCCTTGCCGCCCGCGGAAAGTTCCACCGGCTTGATGGCGCTCTGGCCGACGGCGACCGCATCGCTGGTCTTGACCGTCAGGTCATAGCTGCCGGCAGGGCCATCGGTATTGGCAATGTCGAGCCGCAGATTGCTGTCGTCTCCCGGCGCCAGGAAACGCGGCAGGCTAGAGGTTATGACGATCGGATCACGGATGATGACATCCTTGACCCCGTGCCCGACGCCGGATTTCGACCAGGCGACTGCCATGACCCGCGCCGTGCCGTTGAATTGCGGAATGTCGAAGGAGACATGCGCCTTGCCGTCACCGTCGAGCTTTACCGGACCGGAGAAGAAGGCGACGAGCTTTTCCTTCGGCGGGCTTGCCTGCAGCGCCATGTTGCCGCCATCACCACCGGTCCTCAGACGCCCGGTGGCACCGAGCGACCCGTCGATCAGCCGGCCGTAGATATCGCGGATTTCCAGCCCGAGCCGCCGCTGGCCGAAATACCAGTCATCCGGCGCCGGGGGCTCGTAACGGGTGAGATTGAGAATGCCGACATCGACGGCGGCAACCGTCACATAGGCATCCTCATTGGCCCCGGCGCCCGCCACCTGCAGTGAAATATCGAGCGGCTGGCGCGGCAGCACCTTGTCCGGCGCAGTGATGGCGACCGACAGATCGCGCGCCTCCGGATCGACCTTCAGCCATGTGACCCCGATCGCCCGCATCGGCATGTGGTTTTCACGCGCCTCGCCCGGCCTGTAGAGCGTCGCTGTAATATAAGACCCGGCACCCCATTCCTTGGTCACCGGAATATCCACCTCGCCGCCATGTTCCGGAATGCTGGCGGTCTTCACCGAGATCAGCGCCTCGGATCCGGCCATCACCATCAACTCGCCGGCATAGCGCGACGAGACTTTCAGTTTGGCGGTGTCACCGACCTTGTAGCTCGGCTTGTCGAGCGCGATTTCCAGCGCATCCGGCGTATCGGTCGACGTGGCGGTGACGAACCAGCCGGCATCGAACTCGACGCTTGAGGCCGGGCCGCCATTGTCGGCCGTCTCGACCTCGAGCCGGTAGCGGCCCCACTCGACCGGCACGGAAATACGCCCGCCATCCGTCGTCACGTCGATCGTGCCATTGGCCACCTGACGCGTGCGGGTGATCGGCTCGTAACGCCAGGAATTGCCGTCGCGATACCACTGGTAATCCTGCTCGACCTTGACGAGTTTCCACGGCAGGCCCTTGGACACCTGCTTCGCCCCGGCCTCATCGACGAGGATGACGTTGAAATTGCCGACCGCACCTTCCGGCAGGTCGCCGGAAAATTCCGGTTTGATGCCGATCCGCGGCCCGTCGGCCTTGACCGGCAGCGACAGCGTCCGCTCGATCGCCCGTCCACCTGTCTCCTGCATCCTGACGGTGATATCGGCATTGAGAAGCCTGGTGGTCGATGGCAGTTCGGCGACATCGGCGTCGAACTCGGCCTTGCCCTCTTCATCGGTCTCGGAAAGCGCATCAAGCGGAATGCGCACGGTCTCGGTTTCCTCCTCGTCGGCAAGGCCGAACTGGTAGCCGGGGAAGGCAGCATTGTCGCGAATCGGTTTCAGCGCAATCTCGCCTTCGAGGCCGAGACCGGCCGCCGGGGCGCCATAAAGGAAACGCCCGTCGATCGAAACCTTGGCCGGCTCACCGACCGCAATTTCCTTCGCCTCGCTCGTCATGTCGAACTCGATGCGATCCGGTACGAAATCGTCGACGAGAAATGTCTTTTCACCGATCGCCGAACCCTTGGGATCGGTAAACACCTGCATCGTCCAGGTGCCGCGCATCGATGTGTCTTGCAGGGCCAGATCCAGCGTATAGCCGCCGAGATTGCCGCTCTCCACCATCCGCCGATCCTCGACGCCGTCCGGGCGCAGGAAGACGAAAGTGAGCGGCAGGTTCTCGATCGCGGTTGCATCGATAGTGCGGGCAAGCGCACTGGCATGCACCACCTCGCCCGGCCGATAGATGCCGCGCTCGGTAAAGGCGAGAAGGTCGATCGCCCCCGGCGCCGGGCGCCCGGTCACGCCGCGGTCGGAGAGATCGAAACCGGCGCGGGTCATGTCGAGGAAGACATAATCCTGGCCATTGTTTTGAGCTGTCAGCACCGCCGGCACCATCGCCGCCGTGCCGCGCATCAGCCCGGCGGTAAACGTCGCCTTACCGTCGGCATCGGTCTTAGCGGTGCCGAGGATTTCGTTGTTCTTGGCGAGAAGCTGCAGGTCGACACCGGCAATCGGCTTGGCCGACCCGAGCGAGCGGGCAAACACAGTGAGGCCATCCGTGCCGGCATAGGTGGTAAGCCCGATATCGGAGACGACGAACCATTGCGTCGCGCGGTCGTCCCATTCCTGATTGACGGCATTGGCGGCGGCCGCCGTCAGCACATAGACGCCGGGCTTGCGCTGCGGCAGTGCCTCGTCGACCGGGAAACTGGTCGTCACGTCCTTGTTCAGCTCCTGACCGAGATCGATCGTCCCCTGCCAGACCAGTTCGCCGTTTTCCTGCTCGATCCGGTCGGCGCTGTAGCCGCTCATCTGGGTGAGGAACTGCGAATTGGTCAGAAGCGGCGCAATGTTGCGATCGCCGATCCGGTAAAGCTTCAGGTTCGCCCGCTCGGTATTGACCGAAACGATCGGAATGCCGCGCCGCGCCGTCGACGGCAGCACGAAGCTGTCGCCGGTAAACCGCACCAGCGGCGAGCGATCCTTCACATAGATGTCGAGATCGACCTGCGCCGCCAGCGGTTCGTCAACCGAGGATGGCAGGCCGCGGCGCAAGGAGAGCTTGTAGCGCTGGCCATGGGTCAGGCCTTCGACGCAGATCTGGTTGTCCTTCGCCTCCATTGCCTTCGGCGCCTTGCCGTCGAGCGTCACGAAGGGCGCATAATCCGTACCGGCCTTGATCAGCGGTTCGGAAAACTGGACGCAGGCGCGGGGATTGGCACTGTCGGCATCGACCGTATTGCCGGTCACGCGGAAACCCTGCCGCTCGCGCAGGTCATTATAGGCGGCCTGCACCGTGCGGGCGCTGACAAGCGCGAGGCTTTGCTTGTAGGCGGTCAGCGCCTGCCGGTAATTCTGCTGCTTGGCAAGGGCGGCGCCGAGCACCGCCAGCGCATCGGCACGCGCCTGCGTCGTGCGCGACGTCAGATAGCCGTTGATCGCCGCAAGCGTGCCCTCGCTGTCGGCCGAGCTGTTATCCTTGGCAATGCCGGCGGCACGCGAAAGCGCAATCCACAGGTCGCAGTCATCCGGGGTCAGCGATAGCGCACCCTTGTAATTGTAGATCGCCGTATCGACCCGGCCGGAGAGAAGCTCGTTCTGGGCAATCGTCTTCAGGTTCTCGATACCGTAACCCTGCTGGTTGTCGCCGAGTGCCAGCCCGTCCTTCTGTTCGCGCGCCTGGGTCAGCACCTCGTCCGACAGGAAAGTCAGCCGCGGCGGAGCGCCGATATCCGGCTGAGCCGCCGCCTCGACGATCTTGCCGGCGACAGCACCGGCAAAGGTGTTGAGCTGGCCGTAATCGGTCTTGAGGAAGCACCACTTGGCTTTGACATTATAGGTGAAGGCACGGCACTGGGTGTCGCCGATGCAGGCGGTGGCACACTGGTCCTGGCTGACATTCTTCACTGTCCTGAGGTCGAAGCCGGTATAGTCGCTATCCGCCGTCGTCTCGATGCGGCGCTCGGCCGCCTGCAGCGGCAAGGCCAGCGGGCCGACAAGGCTAAAGACTGCCATTGCAAAAGCGGAAAAGCCGAAGATCGCGCGCCTAGACATGAAAAGTCCCCCCGTGGCTGCCGTCGGATGCGCCTTTTTCCAATGTGAGATGCCACTTGTCAACGCACGTCGTTACGTCGCAAACGGAGCAATTCAACGCGAAAGTGGCGCGCGGAGAAAATTGCTCGTCCAAAAGCTGTGCCAGAAATGCCGTCAAGCCAACTCTATGGCGGTGGCGGCAGGACAGTCTTATCGTGTAGAAGGCAGTCGATATGGCAATTCTCAGCATCTTCAGGAACAGGCAGGCGGAAGTCGCGCCGCAAGCGTCCGTCTTCGGCGGCCTGCTCGGCGGCTATTCCATCGAGGTCATGCCGCGCACTGCGGCCAAGATCGACAGTTTCCGTGAATTCCTGCCGGCCGGCACACGCGTCTATATCGCCCATATCGACGGCACGCCGATCGAAGACATGGTGGCAACGGCGAAACGGCTGACCGACGAAGGCTACGTCGCCATGCCGCATATCCCGGCCCGCAGCATTCACGGCAAGGCAATGCTGGAGGATTGGATCGCCCGCTATGTGAACGAGGCCGGTGTCGAACAGGCGCTGTTGCTGGCCGGCGGTGTCGCCTCGCCCGCCGGAGATCTCGCAAGTTCGCTCCATCTTCTGGAAACCGGGTTGTTCGACCGCTACGGCTTCAAGCGACTGCATGTCGCCGGGCATCCGGAAGGCAACAAGGATATCGACCGCGACGGCACCACGCTTCTCGTCGACGAGGCCCTGAAGTTCAAGCAGGCCTGGTCGGAGCGCAGCAATGCCGACATGGCGATCGTCACCCAGTTCGCCTTCGATGCAAAACCGGTGATCCTCTGGGCCGAGCGAATCGCTGCCGCCGGGGTAAAACTGCCGATCCATCTCGGCGTCACCGGCCCGACCAAGCTGCAGACGCTGATCAAATTCGCCGTCTCCTGCGGCGTTGGCCCATCGCTCGGCGTCTTGCAGAAACGCGCGCTTGATTTGAGCAAGCTTCTCACCCCCTATGAGCCGGAGGAATTTCTCACCGAAATCGCCGCCTACAAGCTTGCCCATCCCGAGAGCCTGATCGAGCAGATCCATGTCTTCCCGCTCGGCGGCATCCGCCCGAGCGCCGACTGGATGAACCAGCGGCTTCTCGAAGACCGTATCGCCGCACGCTGAACGGCAACAAAAAGCGGCGCGATCCGAAGATCGCGCCGCAAGATTTGACAGACAGGACCTGAGTATCAGCCTGAGACGTAGGGCAGCACCTCGTACGCACCGCGCCAGATCATTTCGAGCGCGACGTAGAGAATGACGGCAAGGCCGACATAGGCGATCCAGCGGTGTCTGTTGAGCAACCGGGCGATGAAGCTTGCCGCAATGCCCATCAGCGCGATCGACAGGACCAAGCCGAAAACCAGCACTTCGGGATGCTCATGCGCGGCACCGGCGACGGCAAGCACGTTGTCGAGCGACATCGACACATCGGCAATGACGATCTGCCATGCGGCCTGCGCGAAGGTTTTGCGTGGTGCACCGCCGGCGACCGAACCATCCCCGTTGAGGTCTGCATCGGCCAGCGCCTCCCCGGCCTCGTCGTCATGGCCATGCTGCGAACGAAGCTCGCGCCACATCTTCCAGCACACCCAGAGCAGCAGCACGCCGCCGGCGAGCAGCAGGCCGACAATCTGCAGAAGCTGCGTGGTTGCCAGCGCAAAACCGATACGCAGCAGCGTGGCCGCCAGAATACCGACCAGAATGGCCTTCGCGCGCTGCTCCTTCGGCAGGCCGGCAGCAGCCAGACCGATGACGATCGCATTGTCGCCGGCCAGAACCAGATCGATCATGATAACTTGCGCGAGGGCGGACAAGGCCTCGGGCGTAAAGAACTCCATCATACGACACCCTTATCTTCAGATGGGGTGCCTCATGTCCTGACGAGCTTTGGATGCGGATTGCCGGCAGACACCGCGCAACACGCTCATTTTAAGACCAAAAACCATCACGACACCGGGCACCGATATTGGACAATCCAGTCCGACATCACAGTTCTTGTTCGAACTGCCAGAGGGGCCCGGTCCTGGTCGACCGAGATTTAGCGCTGGCTTGAATGAAACTCAAGACCCTTGTTCACGAAACCGTGGGTCGGCCGTGATCCGGGACATTTTCCCGGACCGGATCATCCCATATTCTCGCGGCGCGGCCGTTCCGCCTGCTTATTTCGGCAGACGCTTCTGCAGGCTGTCGAGGATAACCTTGCCGAGCGCCTGATAGTCCTCGTCGAAATGGTGGCCGCCGTCGATCGGCACGGCTTCCACCCCGGATGCCTTCATTGTCGGGCATGGATCATCGTCCTCGTCCGTACCGTAGACGCATTGGACAAGGCTGCTCTTGATCTTAGCGATGTCGTCGGTGGTCGTGCCGCCGTCGCCCGATCCCGCCATGCCGAGCCAGCCGGTGACAGAGATCTCGAAATCGACTTCCTTCGACAGAGCCAGCAGCGAGAGCTGCTTGACCTTACGCTTCTCCGCCTTCGGCAGAAGATTATAGGAGGCGGGAATGATATCGGCGCCGAAGGAATAGCCGATCAGCACCACATTCGAGACACCCCACTTGGCCGTGTAGGTATCGATGATGCGTTTCATGTCCGCGGCCGTTTCCTGCGGGGTGCGCTTGGTCCAGAAATAGCGCAGTGAATCAACACCGACCGTCGGCAGGCCCTGAGACTGGAAATATTCGCCGAGCTCGCTGTCGATGTCGCGCCATCCGCCGTCGCCGGAATAGATGATTGCCATCGTATCCATGGTCGGCTTGGTCTCCAGGATAGAGAGCGGCAGGTCGAGCGCCCCTTCCGGCTTTGCTGCCGTCATCTGGTTGCCGAGCCAGCTGGACAGATATTCCTCGGCGTCGTCGGATGTTTCCTTGATGACGATGTCGCTGTGATCCTGCTTGAGGCTCAAGGCATGCGTCTTGCCGGCCTGATCCGCATCAGGCGTAAAGGCGATGGTCACCGGCGCAGGCAATGCGCCATCCGTCAGCCCGTAGACGATGCCGGTATCGGTGACGCGCTTGTCGGCCGGCGTGCACAATTCCTTGGTCAGCGGAATGACTTCCGTCGGATCGACGGCGATCGCGCTGCCGATCGTGGCGAAAGGCGATTGCGCGATCATGGCCAGCGCCAGCGCGCCGCCTTCCTTCGCACCGGCCAGGATTGGGTGCCGGTATTCGCGGTTGCCGAGGCGTCGCTGAACCTGCTGCGAAATATCCTCGATATCCGAGACCATGTAGATGCAATCGCCGTCATCGGTGGCGAGCGACTTCATGTAGGACGGGAAATCGATGCCGACGACGGCCGCACCGTTATCCACCAGTTCCTTGGCCTGAGCCTCTTCGGAAGGTCCCCAACCCTTGGCATCGGACAGCAGGAACACCATTGCGGTGAGATCCTGCCCCTGCGGCAGATAGATATGCGGCGAAGGCACGAGACCGGTCTGGTAATCCTGATCGGATGCCTGGCCCGGTGCTGCAGCTTGGGCCGGATTTTGGGCTGCCGCGGTGGCCGGAGCCTGACCCTGGGCACTATCCTGCGTAACGGCCGGAGCCGGAGCCTGTGTCTGGGCTTGGCTGACCGACACTGCGGCCGAACTGAGGCCGAGCGCCACAACCAGGGAAAGACATAGCTTCATTTACCGACCACTCCTCTTAATCCACCACCGATCAGAAGCGTCGCATCCATCATCGCCACGGCGGGCCCAATGCCCGATACAGCCAGATAACGCGGTTCCCATCGCGGTTGAAACTTTGACTTGAAGGCCTTCAGGCCTTTGAAATTGTAGAATCTTTCGCCGTGTTCAAAGATCACGCTGCCGATCCGGTCCCAGGCCGGCGCCGATTCCCGCTGTGCCATGCCCGAAAGCGGCGCCATGCCGAGATTGAACTGCCTGAACCCTTGGTCCCGCAGATACTCCATGATCTTGACGAAAAGAAAGTCCATCGATCCTTTTGGCGCATCCGGCATGAAACGCATCAGATCGACCGTGCCCTCTTGACGCGTGCCGGTCACTGCAAGCGTGGCGAAGGCAACGACCTGGCCTTCTTTCCTGAGGATGGCGACGGGCTGGGCCAGAACGTAATCGTCCCGGAACGCACCCAGCGAGAAGGTCTTCTCGCGCGTATTGTGGTCGTCGAGCCATGCATCGGAAACGGCCCTCAGCTCGGCAAGATGCGGTGCCACCTCTTCCGGCTGCAGCAACTCGAACTCGAGCCCTTCGCGGACCCCCTTGTTGATCGCCTGGCGCAAGGCAGCAAGCCGGCTTCCCTTCAATTCGAAGGCTGGCAGATCGACGACCGCAAGTTCGCCGAGCCGGAAGGCGCGCATGCCGGCATCGGTACAGGAAGCAAGAAGATCCGGCGAGATCTGGTAGAACACAGCCCGGCCGCCGCCGGTCCGTGCTTCCTCGACGAAGCGCCAGACGAGTTCCGCGGCTTCTTCGCTCGGGCCGACCGGGTCGAACAGCGCAATCCACGACCGCCCCTGGATACCGTACATGATGAAGGACTTGCCACTCGTCGAGAACATCAGCCGCTTGTCGCCCATTCGCACAAGATTGGCGTCGGCATAATCCTGCGCCATGGCGATTTCGGTCGCCTGCGCGAGGTCGTCGCTCGAAGACGGTTGCGAGCGTCGCACGGCCGGCCTCAAAAGGCTGAAGATCGATACGACGGCGGCCACGATGGCAATCCCGAGCGTCGCACGCAGGCCGCGCGGCGCCTCGGCCTCGAATTCGAACTGCCACCAGAGTTCCCGGCTGTAATCCACTTCACGATAGACGAAGAACAGGATCGTCGTTGCCGCCGCGACAAGGATCAGCATGGCGACGATCCATGGTGGAGTGAGCGCCTGGCGCAGCATCGAGGCCGGTCGATTGAACTGCTTGGCGCTGAGCAGCAGGCCGGCAAGCAGGATCGCGAGGAAGATCGCCTCGAACAGCGCCAGCGCCTTGACCAGCGAAAACAGCAGGCCAAGCGCAGTACAGATCGTTGCCGTCCACCAGGCACCGTCCAGCCTCTGCCCGATGCCGCGGGCCGAGACGAAGAGCAGGATGCCGATGACGCTGGAGAGGAAATGCGCGCCTTCCACCAGAGGCTCCGGCAGGTAATCACCGAGGAAATCGAGATTCCAGTCGGGCGTCGGCGTGACGCTCGACAGCACCAGCATGGCGCCGGCCAGCAGCGCAAAGGCGGAAAGCAGCATCGGCGCCAGCCGGAATTCCAGCTTGCGCAAAGTCGATGCCACCGGATGGTTCGCCAGCTGCCGCGCCTCGAGCACGATGACGAACAGCGTTGCAATGAGCAGCGGCAGAACGTGATAGATGACGCGATAGAGAACCAAGCTGCCGAGCACCTGATCGATATCGACCGTATTGCCGAGCGCCGCGACGATGACCGTCTCGAACACGCCGAGCCCCGCCGGGACGTGGCTGAGGACGCCGGCCCCGACCGCCGTTGCATAGATGGCAAGGAAGGAGGGCCAGCCGAGATCCGTATGCGGCAGGAGAACATAAAGTGTCGAGGCCGATGCGGCGATATCGAGCGCAGTCACCAGGAACTGCTGCGACGATGTCCGGCTGTCCGGCAGGCGCACATGCACATGCCCGATGGTGATTACCCGCCCATCACGCCCGATGAAGACCAGAATCGAAAGCGCGATAATGATGACCAGTGCCACGCCGCGGATGATGTTTGGGTCCACGCCGATAACGTCGCCCATGCGCGGTGCCGTGGCCAGGCAGGCAAGCGCGGTAACCGAAAGCAGGCCGATACCGAAGGCGAATGTGACGAAGGCGATGACCCGACCGATATCTTCCGGAGACAGGCCGAGCCGCGAGTAGCCGCGGAAGCGGATGGCGCCGCCGCTGAGCGCGCCGAAGCCGGCTGTGTTTCCGACGGCATAGGCGCTGAATGCGGTCATCGCCACCGGCACCGTCGGCAGTTTCCGGCCAATATAGGTCAAGGCATTGAGATCGTAGCCCACCAGCGCCGCAAAGCTCAGTCCGGTAAAGAAGATGGCGAGAGCAACCGACGACCATTCCGTCGCCATCAGCGCCGCGATGACGTCGTCGTAACTGACCTCAGTGGTCAGCTCATAGATCGCAAATGAGGTAAAGCCGAAAACCACGAGCACGACGAGCGGCACGAATATGCCGCGATGCTCCTGAAAAAACTCTCGAATTCGACTGTAACGACTGTTGGACGCCATGGATTGCTTTGCCTTCGAGACAAGCTGGAAATCGGGAAGTGGCAATTGCGCAGGGAAAAGC
This sequence comes from Neorhizobium sp. NCHU2750, assembly GCF_003597675.1. NCBI lineage: Bacteria > Pseudomonadati > Pseudomonadota > Alphaproteobacteria > Hyphomicrobiales > Rhizobiaceae > Neorhizobium > Neorhizobium sp. NCHU2750. The sequence continues at coordinate 3,730,422 of NZ_CP030827.1, forward strand.
AATTCGATCAAGGCTTAAGTGTGTCATCCGGCCATCACGGTTGTTGATCGCGATCACCAAATGAGAAGGAATTCCCGCATATGGAGTGGGGAAATACTGTCGCCCTCGATAGATGAACAGGGCGCCCCGGCCTGTGCGGAGTGGCCGGCGATGGCAACAGCCGCGGCCAGCATCGAATGCTGCAAACAGCGATCCGGCCGCCCATGGCCCAAACGCCAAAAGGGGCGCTTTCGCGCCCCTTGGTCATTGCGGAAATCGGAATTCGTCAGCGGCGCTGGTTGTAGACGTCGACGCAGACGGCGCCGAGCAGCACCAGCCCCTTGATGACCTGCTGGTAGTCGATGCCGATGCCGAGGATCGACATGCCGTTGTTCATCACACCCATCAGGAAGGCGCCGATGACGGCACCCGTCACCTTGCCGACGCCGCCGTAAGCCGAAGCGCCGCCGATGAAGCAGGCCGCGATGACGTCGAGCTCGAAACCGGTACCGGCCTTCGGCGTGGCGCTGTTGAGGCGGGCCGCAACGACGAGACCGGCCAGTGCCGCGAGCACGCCCATGTTGACGAAAGTCCAGAACACCAGCCGCGTCGTCTTGATGCCCGACAGTTCCGCCGCACGCGCATTGCCGCCGACGGCATAGATCTGCCGTCCAAGGATGGTGCGGTTGGTGAAGAAGCCGTAGGCGACGATCAGCACGGCCATGATGATCATCACATTCGGCAGGCCGCGATGCGAGGCGATCAGATAGGCCACATAGGCGATGGCGGCAAATACGACGATATTCTTGCCGATGAAGAAGCCCATCGGCTCGCTCTCGACCCCGTGCACCACTCGGCGGCCACGGCTGCGGAAATTCTGCCAGACCATTGCGACGGCAAGCAGGATGCCGACGATGAGCGAGGTCAGGTAGATGCCGCCGTCGGACGAAATGAGTTCGACGAGATAGCCCGAGGACAGCTTCTGGAAGATCGGCGGGAACGGACCGATCGCCTGGCTGCCCAGGATCGCGATCATGAAGCCGCGGAACACCAGCATGCCGGCAAGTGTGACGATGAAGGACGGTATCTTGAAATAGGCGACGAAATAGCCCTGAACACCGCCGATAATGCCGCCGGCAATCAGGCAGGCGATGATCGCCAGCCAGATATCGACGCCCCATCGGACCATCAGCAGGCCCGCGAGCCCGCCGATGAAGCCGGCGACGGAGCCGACAGAAAGATCGATATGGCCGGTGACGATGACCATCAGCATGCCGAGCGCCATGATGACGATATAGGCGTTCTGCAGCACGATATTGGTGACGTTGAGCGGCTTCAGAAGAATGCCGTCGGTCATGATCTGGAAGAAGATGACGATGACGACCAGCGAAATCAGCATGCCGTAATCGCGAAGATTGTCCTTCCAGAACCCTGTCGCCGCTTTGGGAGCGACAATTGCTTCCTGTGGGGTGCTCATGGATTATCTCCCTTTGCGGCGCATGATGGCGCGCATGATATTTTCCTGCGTTGCCTCTTCGCCGGCGACTTCGCCGACGAACTCTCCCTCGTGCATCACCATGATCCGGTCGCAGGTGCCGATCAGCTCCGGCATTTCCGACGAGATCACGACGACTGCCTTGCCGGCATCCGCAAGTTCGTTGATGATGGAATAGATTTCGTATTTGGCGCCGACATCGATACCGCGTGTCGGCTCATCGAGGATCAGGATGTCCGGGCCGGTGAACAGCCATTTCGACAGGACGACCTTCTGCTGGTTGCCGCCGGAAAGCTTGCCGGTTTCCTGGTAGACATTGTGGCTACGGATCCGCATGCGGCTGCGGAATTCCTGCGCCACCTTCATTTCCTTGATGTCGTCGATCACGCCCGAGGACGAGACGCCGCCAAGATGCGCAAGCGAGACGTTCTTGCGGATGTCCTCGGCAAGGATCAGCCCGAGATGCTTGCGGTCTTCGGTGACATAGGCAAGCCCTGCTTTGATCGCCTTGTGGACGTCTGACGTATCGGCTTCCTTACCGTGGATCTTCACGGTCCCGGTAATGTCGCGGCCATAGGTGCGGCCGAACACGCTCATGGCGAATTCGGTACGCCCGGCCCCCATCAGGCCGGAAATGCCGACCACCTCGCCGGCACGCACTTTCATCGACACGTTCTTGACCATCTGCCGGCTGGAATGCTGCGGATGGAAGACCGACCAGTTCTCGACCTCGAAAATGACGTCGCCGATCTTCGGCGTACGGGCCGGATATCGGCTCTCAAGATCGCGGTCGACCATGCGGCGGACGATTTCGTCCTCATCGACCGGACCTTCGTGGCAATCCATCGTGCCGACCGTGCGGCCGTCGCGCAGAACCGTAATGCGGTCGGCGACTTCGGTGATCTCGTTCAGCTTGTGGCTGATCATGATCGAGGTGATGCCACGACGACGGAATTCCTTCAGGAGTTCCAGAAGGGCGGCGCTGTCGGTCTCGTTGAGCGACGCGGTGGGCTCGTCGAGGATCAGCAGGCGCACATCCTTCGACAGCGCCTTGGCGATTTCCACGAGCTGCTGCTTGCCGACGCCGAGATTGGTGATCAGCGTCTCCGGCGCTTCGGTAAGCCCGACCTTCGCGAGCAGTTCCTTGGTGCGGATATAGCGGGCGTCGCGGTCGATCACGCCGAATTTCGATGGCGCATTGGCGAGGAAAATATTCTCGGCAATCGACATCAGAGGAATGAGCGCGAGCTCCTGGTGGATGATGATGATGCCGAGCTTTTCGGAATCGTTGATGTCGCGGAACTGACGCTCCTCGCCACCGAACAGGATCGAGCCCTCATAGGAACCGTGGGGGTAGACCCCCGACAGGACCTTCATCAGCGTCGACTTGCCGGCACCGTTTTCGCCGACCAGCGCATGAATTTCGCCTTCCCGGACGGTAAAACTCACGTCGGAAAGCGCCTTGACCGCGCCAAAGCTCTTGGAAATGCCTCGCATCTCGAGGATCGGCGGTTTTTCCGCCACAGACAATACGGGATCAAGCATGAACAACTCCCAATATGAAGAGGCCGCGCGGCGAAGGCACCGCGCGGCCTTGACGATTACTTGAGCTGGTCTTCCTTGTAGTAGCCGCTCTTGATCAGGAGATCGACATTGGTCTTGTCGATGGCAACCGGCTTCAGAAGGTAGGACGGAACGACCTTGACGCCGTTATTGTAGGTCTTGGTGTCGTTGACCTGCGGCTCCTTGCCGTTCATCACCGCATCGACCATGTCGACGGTGACCTTGGCGAGGTCGCGGGTATCCTTGAAGATCGTCGAATACTGCTCGCCCGCCATGATCGACTTGACCGAAGGTACTTCGGCGTCCTGGCCGGACACGAACGGCATCGGCATGTCGCCGGAACCGTAGCCGACGCCCTTCAGCGACGACAGGATGCCGATCGAGATACCGTCATAGGGAGACAGAACGGCGTTGAGCTTCTTGTCGGAATAGGTCGAGGACAGGATGGCGTCCATGCGGGCCTGGGCAGTTGCCGGGTCCCAGCGCAGGGTGGCGACCTTGTCCATGCCGGTCTGGCCGGAACCGACCACGAGCGTGCCCTTGTCGATCAGCGGCTGCAGCACGCTCATCGCACCATCGTAGAAGAAGTAGGCGTTGTTGTCGTCCGGCGAACCGCCGAAGAGCTCGATGTTGAACGGGCCCTTTTCTGTGTCGGCCTTGAGAGCCTTGACCAGCGAGGTTGCCTGCAGGACGCCGACCTGGAAGTTGTCGAACGTCGCGTAATAGTCGACATTCGGCGTGTCGCGGATCAGGCGGTCATAGGCGATGACCTTGATGCCGGCGCTGTGTGCCTGGGCCAGAACGTCCGACAGCGTCGTGCCGTCGATCGAGGCAACGACCAGAACCTTGGCGCCCTTGGTGATCATGTTCTCGATCTGGGAGAGCTGGTTCGGGATATCGTCTTCAGCATACTGAAGATCGGTATCGTAGCCGCGTTCCTTCAGGACCTTGATCATGTTGTCGCCGTCGGCGATCCAGCGGGCGGAAGACTTGGTCGGCATGGCAACGCCGACGAGGCCCTTGTCCGCGGACCATGCGGGGGCTGCGACGGCCATCGAGGCCAGCATCGCCGCGGTGGTCAGAAACTTCAAAATTTTCATAAGTACACTCCTCCTAACGGGTCGGCTCCCAACGAGCCGCCGATCTTGATCCTCCTGCGTCGGACGGCCTCCTTGCCGTCCGACGGTGACTGGCATGCGCGTCAGTGGTTGTCGCGCGGCAGTCCTTCGGTCTGTGCGATACGCTGGTATTTCACGGCCGGTTCGAGAACCGCACCGGTTTCCATCTGTCCGACGATGCCGCGCTGGATTTCCTGCCAAGGCGTCTGGTGCTTCGGATAGTGATAGCCGCCATTGGCATCCAGATCACGGCGACGGGCGGCAAGCTCGTCGTCGGAAATCAGGATATTGGCTTCGCCGCGGCCGAGGTCGATGCGCACCCGGTCGCCGGTCTTCAGCACTGCCAGACCGCCGCCGGCCGCCGCTTCCGGAGAAGCGTTAAGGATCGACGGGCTGCCGGACGTACCGGACTGGCGACCGTCGCCGATGCAGGCAAGCGAGCTGATACCTCTTTTGAGAAGGTAGTCCGGCGCACGCATGTTGACGACTTCGGCGGCACCCGGATAACCGATCGGGCCGGCACCGCGCATGAACAGCACCGTATGCTCGTCAATGCCGAGCGACGGGTCGTCGATACGGTGATGATAATCCTCCGGACCGTCGAACACCACAGCCTTGCCTTCGAACGCCATCGGGTCCTTCGGATTGGACAGGTAGCGCTCGCGGAATTCCGGCGAAATGACGCTGGTCTTCATGATCGCGGAAGAGAACAGGTTGCCGCGCAGCACGCGGAAGCCGGCACGCTCCTTGAGCGGCTCTTCGTAGCGCTTGATCACCTTGTCGTCTTCGATGATCGCGCCGCGGCAGTTTTCGCCGATCGTCTTGCCGTTGACGGTGATCGCATCCTCGTTGATCAGGCCCTGGCCCATCAGCTGGTTGACGACCGCCGGAACGCCGCCGGCATGGTAATAGTCCTCGCCGAGATATTCGCCGGCCGGCTGCAGGTTGACGAGAAGCGGCACTTCCTCGCCATAGGTCTGCCAGTCGTCGACCGTCAGTTCCACGCCGATATGACGGGCAAGCGCGTTGAGGTGGATCGGCGCATTGGTCGAACCGCCGATTGCCGAGTTGACGCGGATTGCGTTGACGAAGGCGTCTTTGGTCAGGATGTCGGACGGCTTCAGGTCTTCCTTGACCATCTCGACGATGCGAAGACCGGTCAGATAGGCAATTTCCTGGCGGTCGCGATAGGGAGCCGGAATGGCGGCCGAACCCGGAAGCTGCATGCCGAGCGCCTCGGCGAGCGAGTTCATCGTCGTGGCCGTGCCCATCGTGTTGCAATAGCCGGTGGACGGAGCGGAAGACGCGACCAGCTTGACGAAGCCGGCATAGTCGATCTCGCCCTTCGCCAGAAGTTCGCGCGCCTTCCAGACGATCGTGCCTGAGCCGGTGCGCTCGCCGCGGAACCATCCGTTCAGCATCGGGCCGACCGACAGCGCGATCGACGGGATGTTGACGGTGGCCGCGGCCATAAGACAGGCCGGCGTGGTCTTGTCGCAGCCGATGGTCAGCACGACGGCATCGAGCGGATAACCGTAAAGCACTTCGACAAGGCCGAGATAGGCGAGGTTACGGTCGAGGCCGGCGGTCGGGCGCTTGCCGGTTTCCTGGATCGGATGGACCGGGAATTCGATGGCGATACCGCCGGCTTCACGGATACCTTCGCGCAGGCGCGTCGCGAGCTCAAGGTGATGGCGGTTACAGGGCGACAGGTCGGAACCCGTCTGCGCAATGCCGATGATCGGGCGATCCGACTGCAGTTCGGCCTGGCTGAGGCCGAAATTCATGTAGCGCTCGAGATAAAGCGCCGTCATGTCGATATTGTCCGGGTTGTCGAACCACGCCCGCGAACGCAGGCGACCCTTCAAGCCGTTATTGCCGTCAGCCTGGGCGACATCGGTGGACGGAGTCTTTCCGTTACTTGTCATTTTCAGTCCTCGAATGCTTCAGTTTCGATGCGGCGGCCGAGCAGGAAGGCATCGGCCACATGCACCAACGGCGAAAAATCTGTGTCGCTGGCGCCTTCGTTCACGAGTGAGACGAAATCCCGATAGAGGTTGCGATATTCGCGATCTTCCTCGACGATCTGTGCCTCGCCATCGACGATGAGCCGGCTTCCGCCATGGGTCAACACGATCGGACCTTCTTCGGTCTCGACGCGGATGTCCCAGGTCTGCGGGCCGGTCTGGCGCCAATCGAACTCGGCCGTAACCGGCAGGCCGGATGCCGTTGCAAATGTCAGGCTTGCAGCGATCGGCGCGGCGCGATTTTTCGGAAAAGTCAGATTGGATCTGGTCAGCTGGAAGGTTTCCGGCATGATGCGGGTGACGATCGACAGGGCATTGATGCCCGGATCGAACACGCCGAGCCCGCCCGGCTCCCAGATCCATGCCTGGCCCGGATGCCAGTGACGGACATCTTCCTTCCATTCGACGGAAACGCTCTTGATCCTGCGTTTGGCGATGAGGGCCCGTGCCGGCTCGACGGCCGCGGCAGCGCGCGAATGCCAGGTGGCAAACAGCGTCAATCCCTTGGCCTCTGCAAGCTTCTCCAGCGCGAACACTTCCGAAAGCGTCGCACCCGGGGGCTTTTCCAGCATTACATGCTTGCCGGCATCGATCGCGGCCTTGGCCTGTTCGAACCGGCCCTGCGGCGGCGTGCAGAGAGACACGGCGTCGATCTCGACATCCGAGGCAAGCAGGTCAGCAATGTCGTGAAAACAGTGCACACCGTCGAGCTGGGCATGGCGGCTCGCAACCGCAACCAGATCGATATCGTCGGTCGCCTTGATCGCACCGAGATGTTGATCCCGTGCGATCTTGCCCAAGCCGACGATAGCGAGACGAATATTGACCATTGCCGCCTCAGAGCTTCTTGATCGCCACGGGGCGCTCGCTGGCGACGGCAAGCGTATTCACCAGCGGCAGCTTGAACGGAGCGGCGTCGATTTCAAACACGTCACCGACTTGCGTTTTGATGCCGTGCGAAACCGAAAGCGTCGCCGTGCCGAAGAAATGCACATGCAGATCGCCCGGTTCGCGGAAGATGTCGTATTTGAAATTGTGATGTTCGAGATTGGCGATCGTGTGGGACATGTTCGCTTCGCCCGACAGGAAGGGCTTTTCGAAGATCACCTCATTGCCACGGCGGATGCGCGACGTGCCCTCGACGTGATCCGGCAGGTCGCCGATCAAAAGTTCCGGTCCGAGCGATGCCTCCCGCAGCTTGGAATGAGCAAGCCACAGATAGTTGCCACGCTCGGTCACGTGGTCGGAAAACTCGTTGGCGAGACAGAAGCCGACACGGAACGGGGTGCCGTCCGGACCGATCAGATAGATGCCCGCAAGTTCCGGCTCTTCACCGCCATCGAGCGCGAAGGCGGGTGAAACGAGGTCCGCACCGGTGGACTTCAGCTGCGAGCCATTGCCCTTGTAGAACCATTCCGGCTGTGCGCCGACTTCGCCCGGCTTCGGCTTGCCGCCTTCGACGCCGAGCAGGAACATCCGCATCGAATCGGTCGGCTTGTCTTCCGCTTGGGCCGCCTTGTGCATCTTGTCGCGACCATCGGCCGAACCGAGATGCGTGAGGCCGGTACCAGCGACGACGAAATGCGCCGGATCGGGATGGGAAATCGGCAGGCCGACGCGACCCTTGCGGGCAGCGGCCTTGACATCGACATCTGCGCCATAACCGAGCACCGCGATCTGCGAGGCGATGCTGCGGCCGGCGGCAATCGCCTGCATCGCAAGATCATAGGTGGACGACACGCCGTTTACGGCGCGGCCGGCCCCCTCACCTTCCCATGCCACAACCGTGATCGAACCCGCATCATCGGCAATCTGCAGAAGTCTCAGCATCGATTTCATCATCCAATTGTCATGATTTGACATGGCGCCTCCACAGGCCATGCCGTCCTCCCATCAGATCGAAGACCTGACGTTCTTCAAAAATACGACTATTGGATTTTCTCCTGCGATGTCAAGAACGTCTTTTTCCGTAAGCGTAAATCAGCATTGGTCAATTTTTAGGCTATTGTCGCGGTATATGCACGTATTTTCCCAGAATTTTCGGGGACTTGCTGGATTTCTTTGCAACCCGTCAAATTGGGGGTTGAAAAAGTATTATTATATGCCAATCCTTCACCCGCCAGTTTGCTTCATCATCTGTGGGAGGATTGAGATGAAAAAAGCACTCGTCGCGGCAACTGCTGCCGCTATGTTCGCATGCCTTGCATCAGGCGTTTCTGCAAAATCACTGACAGTCGGCTTCTCGCAGATCGGATCGGAATCCGGTTGGCGCGCTGCTGAAACGACGTTGACCAAACAGGAAGCCGAGAAGCGGGGAATCACGCTGAAATTTGCCGATGCCCAGCAGAAGCAGGAGAACCAGATCAAGGCGATCCGCGGCTTCATCGCCCAGGGCGTCGACGCGATCCTGATCGCACCGGTCGTATCCACCGGATGGGACGCGGTGCTGAAGGAAGCCAAGGAAGAGAAGATCCCGGTCATCCTGCTCGACCGCGAAATCGACAGCCCCAAGGATCTCTTCCTGACGGCCGTCACCTCCGACCAGGTCTATGAAGGCAAGGTCGCAGGCGAATTCCTCGCCAAGGATGTGGGTTCCAAGGACTGTAAGGTCGTGGAACTGCAGGGCACCACCGGCTCTTCTCCGGCAATCAACCGCAAGAAGGGCTTCGAGGAAGCGATCGCATCGCACAAGAATATCAAGATCGTCCGCTCGCAGACCGGTGACTTCACCCGCACCAAGGGCAAGGAAGTCATGGAAAGCTTCATCAAGGCCGAAGGCGGCGGCAAGGATATCTGCGCCGTCTACGCCCATAATGACGACATGGCCGTCGGCGCCATCCAGGCGATCAAGGAAGCGGGCCTCAAGCCCGGCACCGACATCAAGGTCGTCTCGATCGATGCCGTGCCGGATATCTTCCAGGCCATGGCCAAGGGCGAAGCCAATGCGACCGTCGAACTGACGCCGAACATGGCCGGCCCTGCTTTCGATGCGCTCGATGCGTATCTAAAGGACAAGAAGGAGCCGAAGAAGTGGATCCAGACGGAATCGAAGCTCTATACCCAGAAGGACGATCCGATGAAGGTCTACGAAGCCAAGAAGGGCCTCGGCTACTGATCTTCCGCTCTCCGGCCGTTTGAGGCCGAAGGCTGCGAACCGACCGAAGCGGGCCCACCGCCCGCTTCGGCTTTCCATCATGATGCGGGACGCAGACATGCCAGGACAACATGCTCTTCTCGAAGCCCGGGCCATCGGCAAATCCTTTTTCGGCATCCCGGCACTCGATGACGTCGACTTCACCCTCGGGGCCGGCGAAATCCACGCCCTGCTCGGCGAAAACGGCGCCGGAAAGTCGACGCTGATCAAGATCCTGACCGGCGTCTATCGCCGTGACCGGGGAACCGTCTCGCTCGAAGGCCAGGAGATCCACCCGGAAAATGTCGGCGACGCCCAGGCCCTCGGCATCGGCACGGTCTACCAGGAGGTCAATCTTCTGGAAAACCTGACGGTCGCCGAAAACCTGTTTCTCGGCCGCCAGCCGCGCCGTTTCGGCATGATCGATCGCCGCGCCATGCGCGAAGGGGCAAGAGCCCTGCTTGCCCGCTACGGGCTCGACATCGATGTCGATGCGCTGCTCTCGTCCTTTTCCGTCGCCATTCGCCAGATCATCGCGATTGCCCGCGCCGTCGATCTGTCCGGCAAGGTTCTGGTCCTCGACGAGCCGACGGCAAGCCTTGACGCCAACGAGGTGAAGGGCCTTTTCGCCGTGCTTCGCCAGCTGCGCGCCGAAGGCCTCGGCATCGTCATCATCACCCATTTCCTCGACCAGGTTTACGAGATCGCCGATCGCGTCACCGTGCTACGCAACGGCCGCCTCGTCGGCAGCCGCGCGCTGGCCGACCTGCCCCGCCTCGAACTGATCTCGATGATGCTCGGCCGCGAGCTGCAGCATATCACCCGCGACCATCAGGCGGAGGCCGAGACGGTCGACGAGCGCGGACCGCCTACGATCCGCTTCGAAAACTACGGCAAGAAGGGCAGCGTTGCGCCCTTCGATCTCGATATCAGGCCGGGAGAAGTGGTCGGCATTGCCGGGCTTCTCGGCTCTGGCCGCTCGGAAACGGCCTTCCTTCTGTTCGGCATAGATCGCGCCGACAGCGGTACGGCAACGATCGACGGGCGGGAAGTGGCAATCGCCTCGCCGGAGGCGGCAATCGCCAACGGCTTCGGCTTCTGTCCGGAAGAGCGCAAGACGGATGGCATTGTCGGAGACCTCTCCGTCGCCGACAATATCGCCCTGGCGCTGCAGGCAAGGCGCGGCTGGATGCGGCCAATCTCGTCCGCCTACAAGCGCGAACTCGCCGACAGCCTCATCAAGTCGCTCGACATCCGCCCCGCCGACCGCGAACGGCCGATAAAATTCCTGTCCGGCGGCAACCAGCAGAAGGCGATCCTGGCCCGCTGGCTGGTCACCGAACCGCGGCTGCTGATCCTCGACGAGCCGACCCGCGGCATCGATATCGGCGCCCATGCGGAAATCCTCAAGATGATCGAAAAACTCTGCGCAGAGGGCATGTCGCTCGTCGTCATCTCGTCCGAACTGGAGGAACTGACCGCCGTCGCCCACCGCGTCATCGTACTGTCCGATCGTCGCCACGTCGCCGAACTGTCCGGCAGCCGCCTCACCACCGACGCGATCATCGAAGCGATCGCCGGAACGGATAAGACGGAGGCCGCATGATGAACCTGATCACCCGCCGCCTTCGCCGGCTTGCCCCGCAGCTCATCGCTCTTGCCATCATTCTTGGCGCCATCAGTCTCGTTGCTCCCGGCTTCCTCACCATTTCGGTGCAGAACGGCCGGCTTTACGGCAGCCTGATCGACATTCTCGTGCGCGCGGCCCCGGTCGCCCTGCTGACCGTCGGCATGACGCTGGTCATCGCCACGCGCGGCATCGATCTTTCCATCGGCGCCGTCATCGCCATCTGCGGTGCAGTTGCCGCAACGCTGATATCCCATGATTACCCGCTGCCTATCGTCATCTTCGTCTCGCTCGGCGTCGGCATCCTCTGCGGCCTATGGAACGGCGTGCTGGTGGCGCTCCTCGACATCCAGCCGATCATCGCCACGCTGATCCTGATGGTCGCCGGCCGCGGCATCGCCCAGCTGATCACCGAGGGCGTCATCCTCACCTTCAACGACGACACATTCGCAGCCCTCGGCTCCGGCGCTTTGGCCGGCGTGCCCTTGCCCATCTATCTCTGGGTCGGAACCGCGCTTGTGATCGGCCTCCTGATGCGCCGCACGGCGCTCGGCTTCCTCATCGAGGCGACCGGCATCAACCGCCGCGCCGCAAGCCTAGCCGGCGTGCGCGCCCGCTTCCTGCTGTTTTCGGCCTATGCCATATCCGGCCTCTGCGCCGCGATCGCCGGCATGATCGTCACCGCCGACATCCGTGGCGCCGATGCCAACAATGCCGGTCTGTGGCTGGAGCTCGATGCCATTCTCGCCGTCGTCGTCGGCGGAACCTCGCTGAATGGCGGGCGCTTCTCGATCACCGCTTCGCTGATCGGCGCATTGATCATCCAGTCGATCAATACCGGCATTCTGGTCGCCGGCTTCCCGCCGGAATTCAACCTGATCATCAAGGCCGGCATCATCATCGTCGTGCTGACGCTGCAGTCGCCGGCAGTCATGACCCTGCTCGGCTTCCTGAAATCGTCCCGCCGGGCGCAAAAGCTCAATCACGGAACGAAGGAGGCGACACGATGATCCACGCCCGCAACCTGCCCTTCGTCACCACGCTTGCGATCTTCATCATCGCCTACGGGCTCTGCGTCGCGCAGTATCCCAACATGCTGTCGACGCGGGTGATCGGCAACCTTCTGACCGACAACGCCTTTCTCGGCATCGCCGCGGTCGGCATGACCTTCGTCATAATCTCCGGCGGCATCGATCTCTCGGTCGGCTCGGTGATCGCCTTCACCAGTGTCTTCGTCGCCGTCATGGTCGGCTCCTTCGGCCTGCACCCGATCACCGCCTTCATCGCCGCACTCGTCATCTCGACCCTGTTCGGCTGCCTTATGGGCGCGATGATCCGCTATCTCGGCATCCCGCCTTTCGTCGTTACCCTGGCCGGCATGTTCCTGGCCCGCGGCGCCGCCTATCTCGTCTCGACCGAATCCGTGCCGATCACCCACGAATTCATCGATGACATGATGGGCTTCTATATCCGCTTTCCCGGCGGTGGCCGTCTGACCCTTCTCGCCATGATCATGCTTGCGGTCTTTGCCGCCGGCATCTTCATCGCGGCGCGCACCCGCTTCGGCGCCAATGTCTATGCGATCGGTGGCAACCTGCAGTCGGCGGAACTGATGGGCGTGCCGGTGGGCGCCACGACGATCCGCATCTATGCGCTTTCCGGCTTTCTCTCCGGCCTCGCCGGGATCGTCTACACGCTCTATACCTCGTCCGGTTATTCGCTGGCGACCGTTGGTGTGGAACTCGACGCGATAGCGGCCGTCGTCATCGGCGGCACGCTGCTGACCGGCGGCGTCGGCCTCATCGCCGGAACCTTTGTCGGCATCCTGCTGCAGGGTTTGATCCAGACATACATCGTCTTCGACGGCACGCTCTCCTCCTGGTGGACGAAGATCGTCATCGGCATCCTGCTGTTCATATTCATCGTGTTGCAGCGCACAATCATCTGGTATTCAGACCGCCGACTTGCAGTCCGGCAATTGAAGGAGGTTTGATTTTGGGTCTTCTGGAAACGACGATCAGCGGCAGGAAGAGGGGAGGAAACCACGCCCATGTGGTGGCCGAACTCGGACGCGGCATCGTCTCCGGCAAGATACCGGAAGGATCGCTATTGCCCGGAGATGCAGAGCTTTCCGCCCGTTTCGGCGTCTCGCGCACGGTCCTGCGTGAAGCGATGAAGACGCTCTCGGCCAAGCGGCTGATCGAGGCAAAGGCAAAGGTCGGCACACGCGTGCTTCCCCGCGACAGCTGGAACTTCTTTGATTCGGATGTGCTCGGCTGGCGCTTCCAGTCGGGCCTCGATTTCGACTTCATCGAGCATCTGGCCGAAATCCGTCTGGCGCTCGAACCGGCAGCGGCAGCGGCGGCGGCCGCTCGCGCCACCAGCGACGATATCGTCGCCCTTTATGCCATCGCCGCCCGCTTCGACGACCTCAACCACACGCCGGAAACGGTGGCCCAGGTCGATCTCGAGTTCCATCTTGCCATCGCAAGAATGTCCGGCAATCCGTTCATGCGCTCGGCAAGCGCGCTGATCGAGGCGGCACTCGCCATCTCCTTCCAGCTCTCGTCGCCGGCCGCCTCGCCGGAAACGATCGACGAGGTGGCGACCAATCACCTGCGCATCGTCCATGCGATTGCCTCGCGCGATCCGGCCAAGGCCATGTCGGCCATGCGGCATGTCATCGAGGTGGGCAAGAGCCGCATCCGCGGCTCCATACGCAGCGCCGAGCGGGACGCAAGCGACGCCCGCAAGCCGGTCAGCGTCGACGACCGCTGATCTCTCAGCCGGCCGCAACCAGGTCCGACACGACCTTTCGGAAGCGCGACGAAATCTCGTCCCGGCCGACATGTCGCCCGCCCGAGACCAGCTTTTGACCGCGCACCCAGGCGCAATCGACGCCGATGCCCGCACCAAAGATCCATTGATCGATCGCGTGCTTTGCCGACCACGGCACATTGCTGAGGTCGAGCGTGAAGAGATCGGCCGATTGGCCGGCAACGATCCCGGCCGGCGATTTGAGTGCGGCCGCACCGCCATCGAGAGCCTTGGTGAACAGCGACACCCCGGTCGACTGGCCGGGCGCTGCAATGACATTGCGCGAGCGTTCTGAAAGGCGCTGCGAATATTCGAGGATCTGCAACTCTTCCCTGAGCGAGATCGACACATTCGAATCCGTACCGACACCGAACCGGCCGCCATGGCCGAGGAACGACGAGACCGGGAAAATGCCGTCTCCGAGATTGGCTTCGGTGACGGGGCAGAGGCCGGCGATCGCACCCGATTTCGCCATTCTCTCGACTTCGCTCGGCGTCACATGCGTGGCATGGATGAAGCACCAGCGATCATCGACCGGCGCATGGTTGAGCAGCCATTCGACCGGCCGCTGGCCGCTCCAGGCAATGCAGTCCTCGACTTCCTTCACCTGTTCGGCAACATGGATATGGATCGGCCCCGACGTCATCTCGATCAGCGCGGCGAGCTCCTGCGGAGTTGCCGCGCGAAGGCTGTGGGGAGCAAGGCCCAGATTCGCGCCGGGAAGATCGCGGGCGATTTCGCCACCCCGCGCCATCAGCACAGCGAACTGGTCGAGATCATGGATGAAGCGCCTCTGCCCTTCGACCGGCGCCGTGCCGCCAAACCCGGAATGGGCATAGAAGACCGGTAGCATGGTAAGCCCGATCCCCGTCTCGACCGATGCGGCAGCGATCCGCTCCAGATGCTCTGCCGGATTGGCGTACAGCGAACCGTCGCGATCATGGTGCAGGTAATGGAATTCGCCGACACGGGAAAAACCCTGCTCGACCATTTCCATGAAGGCTTGTGCGGCGATCGCTTCCAGCTGCTCCGGATTCATCGACAGGCCGAACTGATACATCACCGTGCGCCAGCTCCAGAAACTGTCTGCGCCCGGTCCGCGGGTTTCGGCGAGACCCGCCATGGCACGCTGGAATGTGTGGCTGTGAAGATTGGGCATGCCCGGCAGGACGAAGCTGTGGCGCTCGTCGCCGGCCTCAGCCTTCACACCGATTTCGATCCGCTCAATGCGCCCGTCAGCGATGGAGATGCGCACGTCCGATTTGATTTCGTCCCCGATTAGGGCGTGTTCGGCGAATATCACAGTCACGGCTATTCCCTTTTTGTCACGATACCGGCTTGCCTCGCCGGCTATTAAGTATATACATAACGACGAACGAAGCCATTCACAAGACGCGAAAGAGGGAGCGCAATGGCTACAGCCTATAAGATCTGGCAGAATGCCAGGATCGCAACACTGGACCCGCATCACGCCGGCCTCGGCGCAATCGAGGATGGCGCAATCGTCGCCGATGGCGCAACGATCGCCTTTGTCGGCAAACGGTCGGATATTCCCGCAGACATGCTCGCTTCGGCCGAGATCGTCGATTGCGGCGGACGCTGGATCACCCCGTCGCTTGTCGATTGCCACACCCATCTCGTCTTCGGCGGCGACCGGGCGATGGAATTCGAAATGCGGCTGGCCGGCGCGACCTATGAAGAAGTGGCGCGTGCCGGCGGCGGCATCGTATCTTCCGTCAAGGCAACCAATGGCTTGACGGTTGAAGGGCTCGTCGAGGCGACCCTGCCGCGGCTCGACACCCTGCTGTCGGAAGGCATCTCGACCGTCGAGATCAAGTCCGGCTACGGGCTCAATATCGAAGGCGAACTCAACATGCTGCGCGCCGCCCGCGCGCTGGAAAAGGTTCGCCCGGTCAGGATCGCGACATCCTATCTGGCAGCCCATGCGACCCCAGTCGAATACAAGGGGCGCAACGGTGACTATATCACCGACATCGTTCTACCCGGCATGGACAAGGCCCATGCCGAAGGGCTGATCGATGCGGTAGACGGGTTCTGTGAGGGCATTGCCTTCTCCGTCGAGGAGATGCGCCGGGTCTTCGATCATGCCAAGGCACTCGGCATTCCCGTCAAGCTACACGCAGAACAGCTCTCCAATCTCGGCGGCGCCAAAATGGCTGCCTCCTACGGCGCCCTCTCTGCCGACCATGTCGAATATCTCGACGCCGAAGGTGCATCCACCATGGCAGAGGCCGGCACGGTCGCCGTTCTGCTCCCGGGCGCCTTCTACGCCATCAACGAGACGCAGAAGCCGCCGGTTCAGGCCTTGCGCGATGCCGGCACCCATATTGCCATCTCCACCGACTGTAATCCCGGCACCTCGCCGCTGACCTCGCTGCTTCTGACCATGAACATGGCAGCAACGCTCTTCCGCTTGACCGTCGACGAATGCATTGCCGGTGCCACCCGCGAGGCAGCGCGTGCTCTCGGCCTTCTCGACAGCATCGGCACGCTGGAAGTCGGCAAATCGGCCGATCTCGCCCTCTGGAACATCGAGCGGCCGGCGGAGCTCGTCTACCGCATCGGCTTCAATCCTCTCCACTCCCGTATCTTCAAGGGGCAACAGGTATCCGCATGACCATCACTCTTCATCCGGGCAGTGTTCCCCTCAAGGATCTCGCCGAAATCTACTGGACCAACGGCTCTGCGAGACTCGATGCATCCTTTGATGCAGCAGTGCTGAAAGGTGCCAACCGCATCGCCGAAATCGCCGCCGGCAATGCGCCGGTCTACGGCATCAATACCGGCTTCGGCAAACTCGCCTCTATCAAGATCGATAGTGCCGACCTCGCCACCCTGCAGCGCAATCTCATCCTGTCGCATTGCTGCGGCCTTGGTGCACCTCTGCCGGAAAATGTCGTTCGCCTGATCATGGCGCTGAAGCTGATCTCGCTCGGCCGCGGCGCATCGGGCGTTCGTCTCGATCTCATCCGCCTGATCGAGGCTATGCTGGAAAAGGGCGTCATCCCGCTCATTCCAGAAAAGGGTTCCGTCGGCGCCTCGGGCGACCTAGCACCGCTTGCCCATATGGCCGCCGCGATGATGGGCGAAGGCGAAGCCTTCTTCGCCGGTGAACGGATGTCATCCGCCGATGCGCTCGCCAAGGCCGGCTTAAAGCCGGTCGTTCTGGCCGCGAAGGAAGGTCTGGCACTGATCAACGGCACCCAGACCTCCACCGCACTGGCGCTGGCAGGCCTGTTCCGCGCCCACCGCGCCGCCCAGACCGCGCTTGTCACCGGCGCCCTGTCGACCGATGCAGCCATGGGGTCCTCCGCCCCCTTCCATCCCGACATCCATACCCTGCGCGGCCACAAGGGCCAGATCGATGCGGGCGCCGCCCTGCGCCAGCTTCTGACCGGCTCCCAGATCCGCGAAAGCCATATCGATGGCGATGAGCGCGTTCAGGACCCCTACTGCATCCGCTGCCAGCCGCAGGTCGATGGCGCCTGCCTCGATCTTCTGCGCCAGGTCGCCCGCACGCTCGAAATCGAAGCAAACGCAGTAACCGACAACCCGCTCGTCCTCTCGGATAACGAGGTCGTCTCCGGCGGCAATTTCCACGCCGAACCGGTGGCCTTCGCCGCCGACCAGACGGCGCTCGCGATCTGCGAGATCGGTGCCATCGCCCAGCGCCGTATCGCACTGCTCGTCGATCCCGCCCTCTCCTATGGCCTGCCTGCCTTTCTGTCGAAGAAGCCCGGCCTGAATTCCGGCCTGATGATCGCCGAAGTCACCTCTGCCGCGCTGATGAGTGAGAACAAGCAGATGTCGCATCCGGCATCGGTCGATTCGACCCCGACCTCGGCCAACCAGGAAGACCATGTGTCTATGGCCTGCCACGGCGCCCGCCGCCTGCTGGCCATGACCGAAAACCTGTTCGGCATTCTCGGCATCGAGGCGCTGGCCGCCGTCCAGGGCGTCGAACTGCGCGGTCCCTTGAAGACCAGCCCGGAGCTCGAAAAGGCCGTCGCCGTACTTCGCTCGGCCATCCCTGCCCTGGAAGACGACCGCTACATGGCGCCGGACCTCGCGGCTGCCGCCGGCCTTGTCGCCTCCGGCGCCCTGGTCAACGCAATTTCATCCGGCATCCTGCCGGTGCTCGATATCTAACCAACCAACAAAGCCGGGAAATCTAGTCATGACAAATCCGCGTCATAACATCCGTGATGTCCGCGCCCCCCGCGGTAACGAACTCAACGCCAAAAGCTGGATGACCGAAGCACCGCTTCGCATGCTGATGAACAACCTCGATCCGGATGTGGCTGAAAACCCGCATGAGCTGGTCGTCTATGGCGGCATCGGCCGCGCTGCCCGCACCTGGGCCGATTTCGACAAGATTGCCGAGACACTGAAGACGCTGACGGAAGAAGAAACCCTGCTCGTCCAGTCCGGCAAGCCGGTCGGCGTGTTCCGCACCCACAAGGATGCCCCGCGCGTCTTGATCGCCAATTCCAACCTCGTGCCGCATTGGGCGACCTGGGACCATTTCAACGAACTGGATAAGAAGGGCCTGGCCATGTATGGCCAGATGACCGCCGGTTCGTGGATCTATATCGGCGCGCAGGGCATCGTTCAGGGCACCTATGAAACCTTCGTGGAAGCCGGCCGCCAGCACTATGACGGCAACCTCAAGGGCAAGTGGATCCTCACCGGCGGCCTCGGCGGCATGGGCGGCGCCCAGCCGCTCGCAGCCGTCATGGCCGGCGCCTGCTGCCTCGCGGTCGAATGCGACGAAACCCGCGCCGACTTCCGCCTGCGCACCCGCTATGTCGATGAAAAGACCCACGATCTCGACGAGGCTCTGGCCAAGATCGATGCCTGGACCAAGGCCGGCGAGGCGAAATCGATCGCATTTATCGGCAACGCCGCCGAGATCTTCCCCGAACTCGTGCGCCGCATGAAGGCCGGTGGCCCGCGCCCCGATATCGTCACCGACCAGACCTCCGCCCACGATCCCCGCAACGGCTACCTGCCGATCGGCTGGACGGTTGCCGAAGCCAAGGCCAAGCGTGAAAGCGATCCGAAGTCTGTCGAAGCCGCTGCCCGCGCCTCGATGAAGATCCATGTCGAAGCCATGGTCGCCTTCTGGGATGCCGGCGTGCCGACCCTCGATTACGGCAACAACATTCGCCAGATGGCCAAGGAAGAAGGCCTCGAAAACGCCTTCGCCTTCCCCGGCTTCGTACCCGCTTATATCCGCCCGCTCTTCTGCCGCGGCGTCGGCCCGTTCCGCTGGGCGGCGCTGTCCGGCGATCCGGAAGACATCTACAAGACCGATGCCAAGGTCAAGGAACTGCTGCCGGACAACAAGCACCTGCATAACTGGTTGGACATGGCCCGTGAACGCATCGCCTTCCAGGGCCTGCCGGCGCGCATTTGCTGGGTCGGCCTCGGCGATCGCCACAAGCTCGGCCTCGCCTTCAACGAAATGGTCCGCACCGGCGAACTCTCCGCCCCGATCGTCATCGGCCGCGACCACCTCGACAGTGGCTCGGTCGCCTCGCCGAACCGCGAAACCGAAGCCATGAAGGACGGCTCGGACGCCGTCTCCGACTGGCCGCTCCTGAACGCCCTGCTCAACACCGCCTCGGGTGCCACCTGGGTGTCGCTGCATCACGGCGGCGGCGTCGGCATGGGCTTCTCGCAGCATTCCGGCATGGTGATCTGCTGCGACGGTTCGGAAGAGGCCGACCGCCGTCTGGAACGCGTGCTGTGGAACGACCCGGCCACCGGCGTCATGCGCCATGCCGATGCCGGCTACGACATCGCCATCGACTGCGCCAAGGAAAAAGGCCTGCGCCTGCCGGGCATTCTCGGCAACTGAGTACGCGAGAACTACCCCGCGATCAAAGTCCCCCTCTGGCCTGCCGGCCATCTCCCCCACAAGGGGGGAGAAACATTGAGGCACCCGTCTGCCTCAAATGAGTCCCTCAGCGGCGCGGCTGGGTTTGCCCTCCCCCTTGTGGGGAGGGTTGGGAGGGGTCTTTCTTGACCAATCCACAACGTCATCTATCCATCACCTTGCGGAGTTCCAAAATGATGAAAATCCTGCGAGCCTTGGACCACAGACGCATGCCGTGGAAGAACGGCCGCGGTGAAACCGTTGAAATCGCTGTCTTCCCGGACGCGGCCACCGTCGACACATTCGACTGGCGCATCAGCATGGCAACCGTCGCCGAGGATGGCCCGTTTTCCGTTTTTCCCGAGATAGATCGCACGCTATCCATCCTCGAAGGCGAGGGCATGGAACTGGCGATCGAAGGCCGCGACACCACTCTGCTCACGCAGGCATCCGCACCCTATCCCTTCCCCGCCGATGCCCCGACGACGGCCCGTCTGGTCGATGGCACGATCACCGATCTCAACGTCATGACCCGCCGCGGCCGGTTTGCCCATGAGGTCGAGACGATAACGGCGCCGGCAAGTATCGAGACCTCGAGAACGCTCACGCTCCTTCTCTGCCATCGCGGCGAAATTCGCGTTGCAGCCGGCAAAGCAGATGCTGCTTTGGCAGCCCTCGATTGCGCCTTGCTTGAGGCTGGCACGGAGGTTAGCCTCTCCGGCAGCGGCTCCGGCTTTGTCATCCGGCTGTTCGAGGGCGCTGACACGGCCGCCCTGCCGCTACCCGACGCCGATAAGGAATGTTGACTTTCGAAGTCATGAATGATCTTAGTCCGCCACACAGGACTGACATTCCGGACAGGCAACATGCTGCACCAGACCCGAGGCCGCATCACCCGTGATAACGGCGCCGCGATCGACGCATTGAAGAAACGCGCCGCCGAATGGGATGTGCCGCTGACCGAGGAAGCCTCGGGCTTCTGCTTCCATGTGTGGAACTCCAGGGCGACGCTCTATCCTGATGCCAACGGCGTGACGATCGAGATATCCTCACCCGAACAGCGCCTGCTACAGACGCTACAGGGCAGCCTGACCGAACTCTTCGAGGAATGCCTTCTCTGCCCGAAATGGGATGAAGTCGCCGAGGGCGCGCTGGCGCCGGGCATGGCACTGATGCAGGTCGCCTCCGTCACCCGTCGCTCACCCGGTTTCACCCGCGTTCGGCTGGAAGGCCATGATGCCGAGCGCTTCGGCACCGGCAGCTATCACTTCCGCCTTCTCATTCCCCGTCGCGGACGCCCGCCCTGCTGGCCGCGTATTGCCGCCAGTGGACGCACTGTCTGGCCGGAAGGCGACGATGCCCTGCACCGCCCCTGCTACACGACTGTCGCCTATGGCGACAACTGGCTGGAATTCGACATCTTCCATCACACCGGCAGCCCGACTTCGGACTGGGTGAAGGAGGATCCCACCGGCCGCACGGTCGGCATTATCGGCCCGGGCGGCGGCGCCTGCCCGGAAGGCGACAAGCTCGTCCTTTTCGGCGACGAAACGGCCATGCCGGCGATCATTCGCATGCTGCAGGATGCACCCGGAGAGGTTCGCGCCTTCATCAAGGCAAGTGCTGACAACCTCTGCGAACTGGCAGGCGACCCCCGCGTCAGCATCGTTGCAAATCTGACGGAGGCACTGGCTGAAACGGAGTTCGACGCCGGCACCTATGTCTGGTTTGCCGGGCACGCGGATGACGCCAAGATTGCCCGAACGCAGCTCCTCGAACGCGGCATGAACAAGCGCGATTTCACCGCCGCCGCCTATTGGAGCTGATGCCACACCCTTGGCGCGCAGCGGGTGCTTTTCACCTAACCCACGGGAGCAGCGAGAGAAAAGGTATTTGATTACCTTTTCTTCCATAGGTTGCCGTCATGCATGGCTATAAATCATCGAATTAACCTTACCTCGTAACCTCGCTAAGCATTCGAGCTTGCTCAAACGCGGAAAATGCGCACTTTTCGTTGCATGAGGGTGCCTGCGATGACGATGCCCATGCAGCCTGGGCAACATCACAGCAATGTCGTGGACCCCCTCTAGTGTGTATTTCGCAGTCGAGTACCGGAGGTGCGGGCATGACAAGTGAATCCGCCAGACTGATGTCTGAGGCCATGACGCTTTCTTCTGCGGCGTTGCTTTCGTCCCTGATCGATACTCTGATCGAGAAGGGCATATTGAGCGCCGAGGAAGAGCAGGAAATCTTTCTTTCCGCGATCGACAAGATCACGGAAGCAGCTGGAGACGATGAGGAAGGCACGCACGAACTGGCGCGTGAACTGATCGAACAGCAGATCGAAGACCGCTCGGCCTGAGCGGTCGCCCTGAAGGCATTGCCGCCGGAATCGTCCAGATCCGCCCGGCGAGGCACATATCCTTTCGGATATCAGAGATAAGCGATGGCCAGGACGAGCAGAAGCGAGCTCGCCATGACCGTCACGGCGAACGCGCCGTTCCACCTGAGCACGATCGTCGTGGCCGAGGTGGATGTCAGGCGTGCCATGGTAATCGTCATGGCGCTGATGGGTGAAAGCGCGATACCCGCCGCCCAGCCGAGCGAAAGTGCCAGCGCCAAAAGTATCGGATGCGCATTGCCGAAAGCGGCCGCTCCGAACAGCTGAGCCAGGAATACGACGACGATCGAATGCGGGATGAACAGCACGGCGCTTGCCGCGATGGCAAGGATACATGATCCTGCAAGCAGCGCCGGCGGCAGCTGGTTGAGCTCACCCATGAAGCTTCCACGCCCTTCAAGCAGCACAACGGCCGTCGCTCCGATCACGCTGGCCGACAGGTAGATGGCACTTTCGGTCCGCATCGCCGCCATGTTGCCGATCATCGCCTTGATCTCGTGTCCCATGCGCCGAACCGGCACATGCTGTTCGTAATGCACCCATCCGATGGCAAAAAGCGGCAGGACGATCAGCGATGCGACGAGCGGGCTGACGTCGAGCACCGCATGAAGCGCCATCGTGCAGGCAAACAGGCCGAAACAGGCGCAGAGCGTGATCATCAACGGCAGGACGGACGGCTGATCGTCGACATCATCGGCGCCGACGACAACCAGCTTGCCCGTGGTTTCCGTGTGGAAGATCGTGGTGATCACCACCAGCGCGATGGTCGTGGCGAATGCAGCGATCACGAAGGCGGTCGGGGCCAGATTGGGGATCGACTGGGTGATGATGGCAAAACCGACACCGAGCGGCGACCATATCGTCATCAGCACCGTGCCACGCATGGCAGCGAGCAGGATGGACCGGCGCTCGCCCTGGCGGTCGGTGCCTTCGGTGGCACGTGCCACCATCTGGCCGATCAGCGAGATGATGCCGATATTGAACAGCAGGCTCAACAGATGGCTACCCACCTTGACCGCCTGATAGCGGCGGCGGCCGGGCATGCTCATCAGATACTCCGCCGCATTACGGATAATCTCGGACCGGCCGACGGCATAACGCAGCATGCCGAGCATCGACAGGAAGGATGAAAAGCCGACGCCCTGGTAAAGCGCCTTTTCCACCATCACGGCCTTTTCTGCAGGCAGCAGCAGTTCCGACGCAAGCAGCAGGATGAACGCCGCGGAAACGAAGGTCTTGGCAATGACCGCCAGCCTCGTCCAGCCGGACAGCACTGCGACGATCGCCATCACGGATGCCACCTGGAACATCAATGGCGGCGCACCGGTGACCTGAGCGACCGTGTAGACCATAGCGCCTGCAAAGGTCAGCCCGTCGGCAAGTGTCATCACCTGTGTCTTTTGCGGCGCGGCAACGGCCGGGACGTTACTCATGGGCAGACTGATCCGAGCCGGCTACTTGTCCGGCGCGACCTTTCGATTAATTCGTTCCCCTAATATTGCTGCAATGCAGCATAATCCCGCTCTTGTCCACCACCGGCGGCATCAGGTCTGCTATCCGAAAACGCATGTCTCGCAATGCTTAAGAAGCCGATGCCGAGGCAAAACTCAGTTTGCCGGCTAATAACCGACGGCACGATCGACAAGCCCCTCGGGTCGCTCGCCTCGCTCGAAGGCCTCGATCGAACGCAGCACATGGCCGGTACCGGCAACGGGATCGACCCAGCTTGCGATATGCGGGGTGACGGTGATGTTCGGCTCGGTCCAGAACGGGTGGTCGGCCGCCAGCGGCTCCTTGCGGAAGACATCCAGCATGGCCCCGGACAGATGGCCACTGCGCAGCTGCTCGAGCAGATCCTCCTCGACAAGCTGCTCGCCGCGCCCGGCATTGATCACATAGGCGCCCTTGGGCAGGGCCGAGAAGGTGTCGCGGTTGAGGATCGAGATCGTTTCCTGCGTATGCGGCAGAAGGCTGATGAGAATGTCGGTTCCGGAAAGAAAGGGCAGCAATCCGCTTTCGCCGCCGAATACCTCGATGCCGGCAACCGGCCGGCCGCTTCTGTTCCAGCCCCGTATCCTGTAGCCCATGGCAGAAAGCACCTTGGCAGACGCCTGCCCGAGGCCGCCCATGCCCATGATGCCGATCCGCGGGCTGACGAGATCCAGTTTCTGCCAGACCTTGTCAACTTGGTTGGCGCGCATACCCTCCATCCGGCGGTGATGATTGACCACCGCCATGACGACATATTGCACCATGCCCTCGGTGATCGACGTGTCGACCATCCGCACGATCGGCAGATGCAGCGGTATGGTATCGTCACTTAAGAGGTGATCGACCCCCGCCCCCAGAGAAAATACCGCCTTGAGATTGGGATAGCGGGCGATCTCATGCGCACCGGGCGCCCAGCAGAGAACATAGTCCACCTCTTCGAGCGGGCCGGTCTCGGGCCAGGCATGCACGGTAAGATCGGCAGCCTGGGCGGCGAAAGCCTGTTGCCAGGGAGCCGTCGGGGCGGTTTTTCTGATGATGACGAGGCTCACGCGGCACTCCGTAAGAAATCATTGCACGACTTCGCCGGAAACCGCCTTCCAGGATCGTGAGATCCCGCAAGGCGCTTGCCGGCGAAACGAATGTCAGGCGAAGATGATTATTGCTCGATCAGCTTGTTCCAGCGGCTGTTCCACTCGGCCCGCTTGGTGTTGATCGCATCCCAATCGAGGACGACGGCGGTCTTCATATAGGTCTGGAAGGCGGCAAGCTTGGCCTGGCCCTCCGGCGTCGAGGAAACGGCCTTCGGGTTGGACGGATAGACGTCGCCGGCATCGAGCGCCTTCGACTGCGCGTCGGCCGACATCAGGTAGGCGGCGAGCTTCTGCGTCAGTTCCGGCTCGTTGTTCTTGGCAATCGTGCAGGCGGTATACATCAGCACGACCGAACCTTCCTTCGGCTGCGCATATTCGACCGGAATATTCTGCGCCTTCAGCGTGTTGACGGCCGTCGGCGTCAGCGGGAAGATCGCGGCTTCGCCCGACTGCGTCATTTCGGAGATCTTGGCCGAGCTCGGAATATATTCGATGACGTTCTTGCCGATCATGTCGCTGAACTTGGAAAAGCCGGGTTCGACATTGGTTTCGTCACCACCCTGGATGCGGTTGAACATCAGGAAGGCATGCAGGCCAAAGGAGGATGCGGAAGCCGACTGGAAGACGACCTTGTTGGCGAATTTCGGATCGGCGAAATCCATCCACGATGTCGGCGGTGCCCAGCCGTTATCGGCAAACACCTTGGTGTTGTAGGCAATCCCGGTCATGCCCATGTTGATGCCGACAGCCATGTCGTCCTTCATCCGCGCGGCCTTGTCGACTTCACGCAGTTCCGGGCTGTCCTGCAGCTTCTCGCAAAGGCCGAGCCCGATGGCGCGCACCATGATGCCGTCGTCGAGGAACATCAGGTTCATCTGCGGCGCGTCCTTCGAAGCGGTCGCCTTGGCCAGGATGTCGGCCGAGGTACCCGGCACCACGACGATCTTCACGTCATTGGCCTTTTCGAAGGCAGGAAAGACCGCATCGGTGAAAGTGCGCTCGAGATTGCCGCCGTTCATCCCGACATAGAGGGTCTTCGTCTCGGCATGGGCGGAGCCCGCAACGGTCAGGCATGCGATGCTGGCGGCAAGTGCCGCATAGATGGATTTCATCATTCACGTTCCCCTTGGTTCGAGGCTCTCTTGCAAAGCGCCGGCGCCCGAGCCCTGGGCGGCGCCGACGGAAAAACGGGTGATCGCAAAGGAGTCGATCGGTGTCGTGGCCTTGCCATCGGTAACAAGCTCGGCGATCACTTCGCCGACGCCCGGCGCGATCTGGAAGCCGGCGCCGGAAAAGCCGAAGGCATGGATCAGCCCGGCCGTGGTACTGCTTGCGCCGATCACCGGGTTCTTGTCCGGCATCGCACCTTCGGTCCCGGACCAGAAACGGATCGCATGGGCATGCTTGAGCGAAGGAAAGAGCTGCGCCGCGCGCTGCATGACGACGGATACGCCCTCGGCCGTCGGCCGCGAGAAATCCTCGTTGTCGGCGCGCGCCAGACCGCGTTGGCCACCGATGATGCAATTGCCGCGCTCGACCTGCCGGGCATAGACATTACCGCCCTCGACGCCGGTATTGACCGTCATGAACACCTTCATCGGTTCGGTGACGATCATCGACGGATAGATCCGCCCGAGCGGCACACCCTCGCCGAAGGCATCCGCAAACGGCCCGGCCCAGGCGCCGGCGGCATTGATGAGATGCGCCGCACGGATCTGCGGCATGCCCTGCGCCTCGACGAGAAAGCCGTCCTGCTCCTTCGACACGCCGAGAACCGGGGTCTGCTCGAACACCTGAACGCCCGCCCGCCTTGCGGCCGCAGCAAACCCGGCCGAGACGAGCCGGGGGTTCGCCTGTCCGTCATCCGCCGAAAACGACGCGCCGACGACGATGCTGCGGTCGATCCACGGAAACCGCTCCGCAAGCGCATTGGCGCCGAGCAGCTCGAGCTTCAGATCCGAAGTGGCAGCCACCCTGGCATAGTCCTCGAGCGAGGCCATCTCCGCCTCGCTGCGGGCAAGCTTCAGCTGACCGGTGCGGCGGAACTCTCCGTCTATGCCGATCAGTTGCTGGAGTTTCGGCCATATCGCATGCGCCCGCTGCGCCAACGGCAATTGATGCGTCGGGCGCCCCTGGCGGCGCACCCCACCATAATTGACACCGCTTGCCTGCGCACCGCAGAAGCCGCGCTCGAGAAGTGCAACCGACAGGCCCTTGTTTTTCAGCGCCAGAGCCGCCGAACAACCGACCAGCCCCCCGCCGATAATGGCGACATCGACCTTCATTGCGCAGCCTCCCCGCTCATGCCGGACGCCGGCTCGGAAAGCGAAATCGGCAAAGGCTTGACCGGCGCCTGCCCGCGCAGGCGACCGACGGCGGCTATCGGCCGCCCGGTCGACACGGCGAGAAGCTCGGCTGCCGCAGCACCACAGACACGGCCCTGGCAACGCCCCATGCCGACGCGGCTCACCGCCTTAAGCCGGTTCATCTCGACGATGCCGAAATGATCGGTGGCATTGCGGATCGTCGCCACGTCGATCTCCTCGCAGCGACAGACCATGGTCTCGCCCGGCAGATCGGCGATCCAGTGGGCCGGAAACGGAAAGGACTGTTCGAGAACATTGCGGAAGGCGAAGATCTTCTGAAGTTTCCGCTCGATGAAGCCGGCACGGCCGGCATCGACGCCAAGGCCACGATCCTCGATCAACGACAGCGCGGCGCGCTCGCCGGAAAGCTCGGCGGCATCGGCACCGGCAATGCCGGACCCGTCACCGGCGAGATAGACGCCAGCGACGGTTGATCGCCGGGCGGCATCGACTTCCGGCAGGAAGACACGGTCCCGTTCGTTGAAGGCGAACTGGCAACCGGCAAGATCGGCAAGCTGGGTTTCCGGCTTGAGCCCGAGCCCGAAGCCTGCGCCATCGCATGACAGGTGCCGGCGCTTGCCTCGCGCCTCGAACGAGACGCCCTCGACACGGCCTTTCCCCTCGAAGCAAAGCTTGGTGATCCCATAATGGAAAGCCACGCCCTTCATCATCATGTCGGCCACGAAGCGCGTGCCGCGCATGACGACGGCGGGAAAGGACGACAGTGCCTTGGTCATGGCCATCTGGGCGCTGAAAGGCGCCGCATCGAGCACCGCCACGACCTTCACACCGGCCTTCATATATTGCCAGGCGACCAGATAGAGCAGCGGCCCCGTGCCGGCAAACACGACGCGCGAACCGATAACGCAGCCCTGCGCCTTCAAGGCGATCTGCGACCCGCCGAGCGAGAACACGCCGGGAAGCGTCCAGCCGGGAACCGGCAGGATCCGGTCCATCGCGCCTGTCGCAAGAATCAACCCGTCATGCGGAAGCCGCCGGTGGCTGCCATTCGTCACCACCTCGGCAACCCCATCCGACAGGCCCCAGACGAGACTGCCCGGCAGATAATCGAGCTTGCCCTGCAGCCCTTCGAATTCCCGATGCAGTCGTTCGGCCTTCGGCGCCTCCGATCCATAGCGCGCCCTGGCGTTTCGTCCATCCGGCACGAGCGGCTGGCGATAGATCTGGCCGCCGCATGCCGGCGCCTCGTCGACGACGATCGGGCGAAGCCCTGCCCTGACGAGCGTGGCGGCAGCACGAATGCCGGCCGGGCCAGCACCGACGATCAGCGGCTGGCCGCGGTCTTGTGTACCGCCGCTCATGCCCGCTCTCCCGCGCCTGTGATGACCTTCATTCCCTCGGCGAGCGGGGTCGAACAGGCACGAACCCGTTCGCCGCTTTCCAGCGTCACCCAGCAGTCCTGGCAGGCCGACATCTGGCAGAAGCCGGCGCGCGGCTCCTGGGTGAAGTCGCTCGGCCGCAGCATGTCGTCCACGGTGAGGATGGCGCTGAGCAGCGTGTCGCCACGCCGTCCCTCGCAAGGCTTTCCGTTCAGCACGAAATGCAGCGGAACTTCATTCTGTCGCACGATGCGATGCAGCAATGGCATGGCGGTTCATTTCTGCCCGACGAGGATACGGTCCAGTCCGAATGCCCGGTCGAGCACGAGCATGGCGACACCTGTCAGGGCGATCATCAGCGCGGACACGGCAGCCATCATCGGATCGATGGATTCCGTCGCGTACATGTACATCCTGACCGGCAGCGTAACGGTCTGGGGTGAGGTGACGAAGATCGACATGGTCAATTCGTCGAAACTGTTGATGAAGGCGAGCAGCCACCCGCCGGTAATGCCGGGCAGGATCATCGGCACGGTGATCCGCCGGAACACGGTAAGCGGCCCCGCGCCGAGCGTCAGCGCCGCCTGCTCGGCATTGCGGTCGATGCCGGTCAGCGCTGCCATGACGAGGCGCAGCACATAAGGCGTGATCACCACGACATGGCTCGCCACCAGCCAGCCGAAACTGCCCGTGGCGCCGATCAGCGAGAACAGGCGCAGCAGCGCGACGCCGAGCACCAGATGCGGGATGATCAGCGGCGACAGGAAGAGCCCGTTGAGGAAGCCACGCCCCGGAAAGGTGTAGCGAGAGATCGCAATGCCGGCCGGCAGCGAGATCAGCACGGAAATCGTCGCCGACAGGGTCGCGAGCCACAGGCTGTTGTAGAAGGACGTCATGAAGTCCGGATGGACGAACACGGCCTTGAACCAGCGCAGTGAGAATTCCGTCGTCGGGATGGTGAGCGTGCTGTCGGGCGTGAACGCCACGAGACAGATGATGACGAGCGGCGCCAGCACGAAGCAGACGACGAGGCCGTGAAAGATGAGGGCGATGGGTCCGTTGCGTTCCATGTGCTTGCCCCTCAGCCCAGAACCTTGCGGGCGCGCGCCTCGATCATCCGGTTATAAGCCAGCATGATCAGAAGGTTGGCGACGAGCACGATGAAGGCGATGGCGGCACCGAGCGGCCAGTTCAGCTCGTGCATGTATTCGTCATAGACGACGGTTGCCGCCATCTTCAGCCGGCGTCCGCCGAGCAGGCCGGGAATGGCAAACGAGCTTGCCGAAAGGCCGAACACGATCAGGCTGCCGGAAAGGATGCCGAGCGAGATCTGCGGCAGGATGATCCGCCGCATCGCCGTGAAGCGCGACGCGCCAAGCGACCATGCCGCCGGCTCAAGACCGGGATCAAGCTTCTGGATCGCCGTCCAGACGGGGATGATCATGAAGGGCAGCATGACATGGACGAGCGCGATCACGATCGCCGCCTCGCTGTAGAGGATGCGCAGCGGCCCGAAGCCCAGCATGATGCTTGCCTTGGAAATCAGCCCCGTCGAGCCGAGCAGCATGCTCCATCCGAAAGACCGCACGACGACCGAAACCAGCAGCGGCCCGATGATGACGAGCAGGAAGATCGACCGCCAGGGGTTCCACATCCTCGACAGGATATAGGCCTCCGGCACGCCGATCGCGACACAGATGATCGTGGTGATGAGCGAGATCTGCAGCGTCCGCCAGAAGATCGACAGGAAATATGGGTCCGACATCACCGTCGTGTAGTTCGACAGCGTGTAGGTGGGCAGCACGCCAGTATTGTAGTCATAGGCGTGTACGGAAAGGATCGCCGTCAGCACCAGCGGCAGGATGACCATGCCGACGAAGAAGATCAGGCCGGGTGTCGACAGGAACCACGGCAGGCCGGAACTGCGCGCTGTCATGCGCCGGCCTCCGCAGGCGCCTTGGTGAGAGGCGAGACGCGCGCGCTTTGCGGCAGCCATGACAGGCCGACCGCTTCGCCTTCGGATGCCGGAAGGGCGCCACCATCGCTGTTGGGCCAGGACACGACGATCTGGCCGACCGCGGTATCGACGTTGAACAGCCAGTGGCTGCCGAAGAAGAACCGCGCCTTCACCACGCCATGCAGATGCCCGCCGCCCGGCGGCAGGATGGTGATCCGCTCGGGACGTAGCGACAGGACAGCCGGCTCGCCCTCGGCGGCGGAACAGTCTCTCGCCGGCAGGATGACGCCGGATGCCTCGATGCCGAACTTGCGCGCCCGCCCGGAAATGCTGTTCATCTTGCCGATGAAGGAGGAGATGAATTCCGTCGCCGGCCGGTCGTAGACGGCGTAGGGCGCATCGGCCTGCGTCATCTTTCCATGTTCCATGACGACCACCCGGTCGCTGATCGACAGCGCCTCGCCCTGGTCATGCGTCACCATGATCGTCGTGGTGCCGACCGTCTGCTGGATGCGCCGGAGTTCGAACTGCATCTCCTCGCGCAGCTTGGCGTCGAGATTGGAAAGCGGCTCGTCGAGAAGCAGCACCGGCGGCTCGATCACCAGGGCGCGGGCGATCGCCACGCGCTGGCGCTGGCCACCCGAAAGCTGGCGCGGATAGCGGTCGGAAAACCGGTCGAGCCTGACCAGCGAAAGCACCTCCGCCACGCGCTTGTCGCGTTCGGCCTTGGCTACCTTGCGCATCTCCAGCCCGAAGCTGACATTCTGCGCCACCGTCATATGCGGGAACAGTGCATAGGTCTGGAACACGATGCCAAGCCCGCGGCGGTTCGGCTTTTCACCCGTGATATTGCGGCCATCGAGGGTGATCGTGCCGGCCGTCGGTTCGACAAGCCCGGCAATCATCTGCAGCGTCGTCGTCTTGCCGCAACCGGACGGGCCGAGCAGCGAGACGAACTCGCCCTTGCTGACTTCGAGATTGACCGCATCGACGGCAGTGAAATTGCCATAAATCTTCGACAGCGAATTGAGCGTCAGAAAGCTCATGTCCACTCCAGTAGCGCCGTTTTGCGCTTTTCTAATTTCGTTCCCGAAATTGAAGAGACAGCAAGAAACTGGAAATGGTCAACAAAAAATTCCAAATGGAAAAATTATCGTTGAAATATTTCGCTATATGTAATTCATGACCGATATCGGCGATTTGGATTACGATAAATGGATGACGAAACACCACAGATCTCCAGCGCGAGGCGCGCCCTGATTGTGCTGAAGGCCCTGGCCGGTGCCGATGGCGAGGGCATGCGGCTGATCGATGTGGCGAAAACGGTCGGTTGCAACCAGCCGACGGCGCATCGCGCCATGCAGGATCTGGTTGCCGAAGGCTTCGTCGAACAGGTGGCAGGCGGCAAGCGCTATCGCCTGGCACTCGAATTCTTCGTACTCGCCGCCCGCGCCGGACGCACCGATGGCCTGCGCGAACTGGCGCGGCCGGCGCTTCTGCGCCTTTCGTCCACCTTGACCGACACCATCTTCCTTCTGGTGCGCAACGGCTATGATGCGGTCTGCCTCGATCGTGTCGAGGGTCCCTTCCCGATCCGCTCCTTCACCGGCGATATCGGTGGCAAGGTACCGCTCGGCATCGGCCAGGGCAGTACCGCCATCCTGGCAAACTTGCCGGAGGCCGAACGCGAGGCGGTGATCAAGTTCAACATGCCAAGGCTTCTCGACCGCAGCCATGTCGACGAGGCGAGCTTCCGGCTTCTGCTCGCCAATGCGCGCGAACAGGGCTTCGTCAGCTTCAATGCCGGCCTCATTCCCGGCATGGCGGGCGTGGCCGTCCCGGTTTGCGATGCGAGCGGCACCGCCGTGGCGGCACTCAGCGTCGGCACGCTTGCCGAGCGGGCACAGGGGGAAAGACTACAGGCCATGGTCGACATTCTGGCAGCCGAGGCCCGCGAACTGGGACGCAGGATCAACCCCTTCGATCCCGCTTTGCGCTCGCCGTCGCGCAGCCTCAGCTACGTACAGGCGCAGACCCGCCCGCTCTGACGGACCTATTCCTTGCCCTCGTCCTGCGGCCGCTCTTCCGGGCCAATCCACTTGCGCGGCACACTTTCGCTGCGCGCCGCGCGGTCGCGGTGCAGGGCCGCACGCGACAGCAGCATGAAGGTGACCGGCGTGGTGACGGTGACGAAGATGCCGATCAGGATTTCATGGATCACCAGTCGCGACGAAGCGACGGTGAAATAGATCATCGAGGCCAGCATGATGCCGCCGATCCCCCAGCTCGTGCCGAGCGTCGGCGCATGCAGCCGTTCATAGAAGGTCGGCAGGCGCAGAAAGCCGATCGCCCCGATCAGCGCCAGCCCGGCCCCGAGAAGCAGGAAAAAGGCGACGGCAAGCGCCACCGGCAAGGGAAGATCTGCGGCGGGATACATCATTCGATCACCTCCCCGCGCATCAGGAATTTGGCGAGCGCCACGGTGGAAACAAAACCGAGCAGGCCGATCACCAGCGCCGCCTCGAAATAGGTCTCCCGCCCCGTGCCGATACCGAAGGTGACGAACAGCAGCATCGCATTGATGTAAAGCGTATCGAGCCCGATGATCCGGTCCTGCGCCCGCGGCCCGCGAAACATCCGGATCGCGGCGATCGCCATGGCGACGACCAGCATGAACTGGGCGATCGCCACCGCGCTATAGATGATGACGGCACTCATGCGAATATCTCCATCAACAGCTTCTCGTAGCGGTTCTTGATCGTCTCGATCCATTGGTCTTCCTCGGCAAGGTCCAGGACATGCATGAGGATGGACTTGTCGGTACTGTCATATTCCAGCCAGGCAGAACCCGGCGTGCTGGTCAGGACGACGGCGAGGATGGCAAGCGATGTACGGTCCTCGATTTCGAGCGGGATCGTCAGGAAGCCCGGCTTGCGGCCGCTCGCGCGCCCCCGGAGGATCAGCCAGGCAACCTGGATATTCGACCGGGCAATGTCATACATGACGATGACGAACAGCTTGGGCAGCAGATACCACTTCTTCAGACGCACCTTGTCCGGCCTCAGCGACGCCATCGCCCAGGATGCGAAGATCGCCACCAGGATACCGAGAATCAGGTGCCCGAGCGTGAAACCGTTGAGCAGCATCCATATGATGATCAGCGAGACGGCGAGGACCGGATAGGGAAACATCAGTTCTCCTCTCCGTCCGTTTCGTCAACGCCCGGGATGACCGTGGCATTGCGCACCGCGTCGATATAGACGCCCGGTGTGCTGAGCGTGCGGATCGTCGTGTCCATATATTGCAGGGCGGAATTCGCCTGGATGGTCAGCACCAGCGTCAGCGCCAGAAGGAACATGACGGGAACGATCTCGATCACGAGAACGCGCGGCACCACGCCTTCGAGCGAAGTCCAGAAGGTGCGGATGCCCACGCGCGTCATCGAGATCAGCGCCGCCACACCCGACAGGATGACGAGCGTGATCAGCGCCCAGACGGCCGCAGTGGGCGGCACGCCGATCGAGCCGGTGCCCATCATTGCCGACAGCATGGCAAACTTGGCGATGAAGCCGGACAGCGGCGGCAGGCCCGAGAGAAGAATGCCACACATGGCAAAGCAGGTGCCGAGGATCGCCATTGTACCGGGCATGGTGACGCCATCGCCCTCTTCGGGCTCGTCCTCGTCGCCATCGCCATAGGCTTCCATCGTCACCGCAAGAACGTTGGCACCGGCATCCTGGCCGCGCTCCACAAGCTCGATCAGCATGAAGAAGGCACTGATAGTCAGTGTCGAGCTGACGAGATAGAGAAGCGCGCCGGACGACACCGCGCCGTCATTGATGCCGAGCACCATCAACAGAGTGCCGGACGAGATAAGCACCGAAAAGCCGGCTAATCGTCCAAGCGCCTGCGACGCCAGCACCCCGATCGTGCCGAAGATCAGCGTTGCGATGCCGCCATAGAGCAGCACCGTCGAGCCGAAACCCGCCGAAGGACCGGTCTCGAAAAGCAGCATGGTCAGTCGCAGGATGACATAGATTCCGAGCTTGCTGAGAATAGCAAAGATGCCCGCGACCGGCGCGGAGGCCGCGCTATAGGCGGTGGGCAGCCAGAAGCAGAGCGGCCACATGCCGGCCTTGATCAGGAACGCGATGCCGAGCACGCCGGCACCGGCCTCCATCAGCATCCGCCGGTCCGGCTCGATCTCGGGAATGCGGGCGGCAAGATCCGCCATGTTGAGCGTTCCGGTGGTGCCGTAGATCAGGCTGACCCCGATCAGGAACAAGAGGGCGGCGGCCAGATTGACCGCGATATAATGCATTCCCGCCTTGACCCTGAGCGGGCCGGACCCATGCAGCAGCAGACCATAGGATGCAGCCAGCATCACCTCGAAGAAGACGAACAGGTTGAACAGGTCGCCCGTCAGGAACGCACCGTTGACCCCCATCAGGAGCAGCTGGAACATCGAATGGAAATGCGCCCCCATTCCATGCCAGCGCGCCATCGAATAGACGAGTGCTGCTACCGCCACCAATGCGGTGAGGAGCAGCATCAGCGCCGACAATCCGTCAAGCACCAGAACGATGCCGAAGGGGGCCGCCCAATTGCCGAGTAGATAGACGCCCTCGAAACCGTTCGGCCCACTTTCGATGCGAAACAGCACGAAGGATACGAACAAAAGCAGCAGTGCCGAGGCGAGGCTGACCATCGCCTTGGTCACCCGCCGTCGCTCGTCGATGAACAGCAGGACTGCCGCCGCCGCGAGCGGGATCAGGATCGGCGCGATGATGAGGTGGTGTGACCAGCCGTTCATCGCTTGTCCCCCCGGCCGTCGACATGGTCTGTCCCGGTGAGCCCGCGCGAGGCGAGCAGCACGACGAGGAACAGTGCCGTCGTTGCAAACCCGATGACGATCGCCGTCAGCACCAGCGCCTGCGGCACCGGATCGGCCAGCACCCCGCCCGTTCCATGCTCCGACAGGATCGGCGGCACATTGGTCTTCACCCCGCCGACGCTGAAGATGAACAGGTTGACGGCATAGGAGAGCAGCGACAGGCCGACAATCACCTGATAGGTGCGCGGCCGCAGGATCAACCACACGCCGCAGCTCGTCATCACCCCGATGGCGATCGAAAGAACGATTTCCATATCAGCCCTCCTTCGCCCGTTCGGTTATTTTGTCGGCTTCGATCGTGCGAAGGCGGTTGATGCGGATCGACTGGTGGGCGAGTGCCACGAGGATCAGTACCGTCGAGCCGACCACCAGCATGAAGACGCCGAGATCGAAGAGAAGTGCCGTCGCCGCCGGCACCTTGCCGATCAGCGGCACCGGCACATACTGGAAATGCGAGGTGAGGAACGGATAGCCGAGGATCCAGGCACCGATGCCGGTCGCGGTCGCCGTGAGCAGCCCTATACCCATCCAGCGCAAGGGCAGGATGCGGATGCGATCCTCCGCCCAGCGCGTGCCGCCGGCGAGATATTGCAAAAGGAAGGCGATCGACAGCGTCAGGCCGGCCGAAAAGCCGCCGCCAGGAAGATCATGCCCGCGCATGAAGATATAGACGGCGAAAGTGATGATGACCGGGAACATCCACTGCATGATCACCGATGGCACCAGCAGATAGTCGCGCACCGTATCACCCGCATTGCGTTCCGGCATCTCCTCGTCGAAACGGTTCTGAATCCGCTGCTGCTCGGGCATCGCCATGCTGTCCGGTGCCGGACGGAAGCGCCGGAGCAGCGCATAGACCGTCAGCGCCACGATACCGAGTACGGTGATTTCGCCGAGCGTATCGAAGCCGCGGAAATCGACCAGGATGACATTGACGACATTGCGCCCGCCACCCTCGGAATAGGCATTGGCGAGGAAATAGTTGGCGATGGTGTCCGGCACCGGCATGGTCATCACGGCATAGGAGATGAAGGTCATGCCGATGCCGCAGATGATGGCGATCCAGAGGTCGCGGAAGCGCCGGAAGCGCGCCCGGAAGGTGACCGATTCATCCATCTTCTCGGTGCGCTTCGGCAGCCAGCGCAGCCCGAGCAGGATCAGAACCGTGGTGACGATCTCGACCAGCAGCTGGGTGATTGCGAGATCCGGCGCCGACAGCCAGACGAAGGTGATGCAGACGATCAGCCCGATGCCGCCAAGCATGACGAGTGCCGCCAGCCGGTGATACTTGGCCATATAGGCCGTGCCGACGGCAAGGCAGATGCCGATCGCCCAGATGCCGGCGAACGGCTTGTCGACACCGGTAAACACGAAGTTGCGCGGTTCGAAACCGGAAAGCCACAGCGGCAACAGGCCGGCGGCAAAGCCGGTGACCACCACCCAGCGCAGCTGTGGCTGCAGGTTGCGCGTACCGAGCCGCTGCTCGGCCATGCGTGCCCAGCGCCAGGAGACTTCGACGAGGATGCGCTCGAAGATGCGCTGTCCCCTTAAGCGCCGGATCAACGGAGGACCGTCCTCGCAGGTTGCGAGATAATGGCGCAGCACCGAGTAGAGCGCCGTGCCGCCGATCAGAGCGATGATGCTCATCACGAGCGGCAGGTTGAAACCATGCCAGATCGCAAGGCTGTATTCCGGCATGCGCGACCCGAGCACGCTGACGGCCGCCGTGTGCAGGAACGGTCCGATCGAAAAGGTGGGCGCTATGCCGACGAC
The DNA here is from genome assembly GCF_003597675.1 of Neorhizobium sp. NCHU2750. Taxonomy (NCBI): domain Bacteria; kingdom Pseudomonadati; phylum Pseudomonadota; class Alphaproteobacteria; order Hyphomicrobiales; family Rhizobiaceae; genus Neorhizobium; species Neorhizobium sp. NCHU2750. The sequence goes on from NZ_CP030827.1 coordinate 3,767,396, forward strand.
AAGGCAGATGACCACCAGAAGCTCGATCGGGAACCGCATCCAGCGCGGCGGCTCATGCGGCGTGTCCTTCGGCAGGTTGGTCGGCGAACGGCCGAAAAACACCGTGTGGATGAAGCGCACCGAGTAAGCGACGCTGAAGGCGCCCGAGAGCGTCGCGACATAGGGAAGGATCCGGTCGAGGATCGAATCCGCATGGGTCTCGATCGCTTCGGCGAAGAACATTTCCTTCGACAGGAAGCCATTGAGAAGCGGCACGCCGGCCATCGCGGCACTCGCCACCATCGCAAGCGTCGCGGTGATCGGCATATAGCGAAAAAGCCCGCTCAGGCGCCGCATGTCGCGCGTGCCGGTCTCGTGGTCGATAATACCGGCCGCCATGAACAGCGACGCCTTGAAGGTCGCATGGTTGAGCATGTGGAAGATGGCGGCAACGGTCGCAAGCGGACTGCCGAGGCTGAGCAGCGTCGTGATCAGCCCGAGATGGCTGATCGTCGAATAGGCGAGCAGCCCCTTGAGGTCCTGCTGGAAGATGGCGAAGAAGGCGCCGATCAGAAGCGTGATGATGCCGGCCGCTCCCACCAGCCAGAACCATTCCGGGCTTCCCGCCAGGGCCGGCCAGAAGCGGGCAAGCAAGAAGACGCCTGCCTTCACCATCGTTGCCGAATGCAGGAAGGCGGAAACCGGCGTCGGCGCCGCCATCGCATTGGGCAGCCAGAAATGGAATGGAAACTGCGCGCTCTTGGTCAGCGCGCCGAGCAGGATCAGCACCAGCGCCGGCACATAGAGCGCGTGGCTGCGAATGAGATCACCGGATGCCAGGATCTTGTCGAGATCATAGCTGCCGACGATGTTGCCGAGCAGCAGCAGCCCGATCAGCAGGCAGAAACCGCCGATCCCGGTAATCGTCAGCGCCATGCGGGCACCGTCGCGCGCTGCCGCCGCGTTGTGCCAGTAGCTGATCAATAGGAAGGACGAAATGCTCGTCAACTCCCAGAAGATCGAGAGCAGGATGACATTGCCCGACAGCACGATGCCGAGCATCGCGCCCATGAAGAACAGGAAGAAGGAAAAGAACCGCGGAACCGGATCCTCTTCCGACATGTAGTAGCGCGCATAGACGGTGACGAGAAAACCAATGCCGGAAATCAGCACGCAGAACATCCACGCAAAACCGTCAAGGCGCAGCGTGAAGTTCAGCCCGAGCTGCGGGATCCAGTCGAGATTGTAGCGCAGGACGTTGCCGTCGGTGACCTGCGGATAGGCGGCCACGACGATGAGGAGGCAGAAAAGAGCGATGATGGAGGCAAGCCGCGACGGCAATGCCACCGACCGGGTATTCAGGAGCAGGACGGAAAGAATGCTTCCGATGAACGGCAGGGCCAGCAAGATGACAAGAAACTGCGGCGCAAGCGTTATCCCAATGTCCCATCCCTTCATTGTCTCGGCATATTAGTCCTTAATGATGAAGAGGGAAGCCCCACTAGCCAACCGGATCAAACTGCCATATATGATTGATTCTGACCAATATGGGCAATTTGGAACAATGGGTCAACCGGACCGGGAAAAGTTTCTGACACCTGCCCTCTGTCGGGCAAGTCGTGGTTTTCTCGATTGGACGCAAGGCGATCTGGCTGACCGCTCGGGCGTATCGCGTAGCACGATCCGTGACTATGAAGGCGACCGCCACGAGGTTCACCGTTCGACGGAGGCACAATTGCGCCGCGCCTTTGAGGATGGCGGCCTGACATTCATGTCGGTTGACGGCGCAGGCACCGCGATCTTCCCCGACGACAAGCCATCGTCTGGAAGTTAGATCCGCGCATCTGGCCCCAGACATCGTCCCCGCCGGGAATGTCTCATCGGCCAGCGATGCGCCTCCATTACAAGCCGCTATGAGTTCTCAGATCGATCGAACGGCCTCGGCGGAGGGCAGCGTATCATCCTCCGATGGCTTCTCCAGGCTCGCCAGGCAATCCAGCAACTGTTCGCGAAGGTCATAGAGGGCATCGCCGAAGAGATCGTCGCCGTCCCGATAGGTAAGGGCGAGGTCGGCGACCTCGCTATAGGCTGCGGCTTCGACCGCACAGCGCGGCCCCGACACACCGCCGCCTCCCATCTTTCCTGCACCTTGCCCGGCCAGCGTGCCTACCGCTGGAAGCAGGGCCGAAGCAAATGTCGAGGACGACAGGATCAGGAAGGCGGCAGTGATACGCATCAGGTCATTTCCTATGCAAAATTCCGTTCACGTCTCCGGCCGGGAGGCCGAAACCAGACGTCAGCTCTTCCGCTTGGCCATGATGCCGGCAATGGTGGACGAGCATGCGGATGACAGCTTGTCCTTCTTCTGGTTGATGCAGGCCATCAGCTTGCCGTCGCCGGGCGCGATCCCCGGGCAAAGCTCCTGGAAGTCCTGTTTGCAATTGTCCCGCAAGGCGAGCTTGTCCGACATCGACAGCTGTTGGGCGGAAGCAACGCTTGCAGACGCAAGAAAGGCAACAGCGAGATATTTGAACATGATCTTTTCCTTATGAGGTCTGTTCCAAAGATTGGACCGGCCATTGCGGCCCGGCGGCGCAAACGGAAGCCGATACCGGCAACCCGTTTGCAGGGGAGGTTTTCGCATCGCCACGTCGCATGTTGATGTCCAGATTGTTGCCGTTCTTTGCAGGCAGCCCGGCCGACTGGTCACATGCCCGTTGTCGCTGCGCCATCGATATTGGCAACCGGCAACCGGACCATTGCTCTCAATCCGGACGCATTGCTGCGGTTGGAAAGCTCGATCGATCCACCCTGCGCCTCGACAATCTGCTTGACGATGGCAAGCCCGAGACCTGTTCCGCCGTGCGCCCGGTTGCGCGATGGCTCGCCGCGAAAGAACGGTTCGAAGACCAGCGCCAGATCTTCGTCGCGAATGCCCGGCCCGTCATCTTCGATAGTCACGATCGCACTATCTCCATGCCGCGCAGTACTGATCCGGGCGTGATCGCCGTAACGGAGAGCGTTGGAGAGAAGGTTGTCGATAACCCTGGTGAGGGCTGTCGGCGGCACCCGCACGAAAAGCGGCATAACGGCAGGCGAGATCTGCATGCGGCTGCCTTCCGGGTCCATCTCCGCAACACAGCGCCCGACAGTCTCGTTGAGATCGATCGCTTCCGCCTCGAAATTCGCAGACGAGGACTCGCTGGCGAACAACAGAACATCCCCGAGCAGCCGCTCCATCGCCTCGACGTCGTGGATTGCCTTTTCCTTGTGGGCCGACGCCGGCATGATTTCCAACCGTAGCCGGAACCGCGTCAGATAGGTCTTCAGGTCGTGCGAGATCGCACCGAGAAAAAGCGTCCGGTTGTTGACGAGGCCGAGAATTCGGCCCTGCATGTTGTTGATCGCCCTGATCAGGGTGCGCAGTTCGCGTGCTCCGCGTTCCTTCACTTCCACCGGCTCTATACTGTTTCCAAGCTCGTCGATGCTTTGTGCGAGCTGCGCCAGCGGCCGCGTTTCACGCGCGACGGCGAGAATCGCCAGGAGCGCGACGGCTATGCCGAAAAAGCCTGCAAGAAAGCCGATAGGCATGTTCCAGACACGCAGGGTCGTGGTGTCGGAGACGGTAAAGATGACAAATTCCCCGCTTTTCAACTGCGTGACGAATGTCATGGTGAAGACGTTCGACTTTTCCTTCTGCCCCTCCACTGCACCCGCCCGCACCGTGATGCCTGGCCGGTAATCGTCGAGCATCGACTGGGCAAGCACCCGCATACGTGTGAAACTGAATTCGTCGACGAAACCCGGAGGGACAGTATCGGTGATTTCTGCTCGAAAGCCGTTGACGTTGGCGACGGCCAGCGCGCGCGGGAGTAAGTTCTCCGGCGTATCGTCAAGTAACTGAACGATGTTGGCGATGCGGTTTGCGATGGCATAGGGCGGTAGCGGTGAGCGCTCCGACTGCCACATATAGGACGTGACAACAGCCATTTGGCCGAGAAATAGGGCTATGGTGACAATCAGCGCTATTCTGGCAACGATGCCAAGTTGGCTCATAACATCTCAGCCGTCAGTAATGCGCGGGTTGAAAAGATAGCCGGCATTGCGCACCGTGGTGATGACCTGGACATCCGGCGGCAGGCACGCCGCAAGCTTGGTACGCAAGCGGGAGATCGTTACGTCGATCGTCCTGTCATAGGCATCCGTCGCTGAGCCGCGCGTATAATCCAGCAGCTGGTCACGGGACAGCACCCGCTTTGGCCTCTCCAGAAAACAGGCAAGCAGATCGAATTCCGCCGTCGTCAGCGGCACCGACGCACCGTCTTCTGTGGTGATGCTGCGCGCATCTGGATCGACGACCAGCCCAGCGAAGCGCTTGATGGCACTGCCGACCGCCGGCTGCGCAGCAGAATTCGTCCTTCGAAGAACGGCACGGATGCGGGCAAGAAGCTCTCGGGGATTGAACGGCTTTCCGATATAGTCATCGGCACCGAATTCCAGGCCGACGATCCGGTCGATCTCCGCCGACTTGGCCGTCAGCATGATGATCGGCACCTGCGAGCGGGCGCGAATGCGCCGGCAGAAGGAAAGCCCGTCCTCGCGCGGCATCATCAGGTCCAGGATGACGAGATCGGCCCAGCGGCGCTCGATAAGCCTGTCGGCGGAGGGCGGGCTGTCCGCTGTCTGCACCAGATAGCCTTCCCCGGTCAGGAATTCGTCCAGCAGTTCGCGGATTTCGGGATCGTCCTCGACGACCAGAATTTTCAAAGCCTCATCCATGTCCCTTGCTCCTTGTCAAAAGGGGGCAATCATCTCGTAACATTCCGTCACACGGACGGCATCATCCCGCAAACTGAAAGGCCTATAATCTGCGCGATCCGCGTTTATTGGAACCCATCATGACCTCGCCACCTCGACCCGCCACCACGTCCCGCCAGATCGTCCAGCTCAAACGTCGTCAGGGTAATATCCTCGTTGCAGGTATCCTTTTTGCGGCAGCGGGCCTGATGTTCTTCTGCAACATAATTGCGGTTGCCGGTGTGTCCTGGCCAGTCATCGGCCTGATGCTGATCGCAACCGGAATGTTGCAGTTCTACGCGATCTGGCAGATCCGCCAACACGTGCATCTCCCAGCCTGGGGCCTTGTCGTCGTCTTCTACATAACTTTCGGGCTGTTTGCATTGACCGCTCCGGGTCGCCGGTTTGCCGGTCTGGCACTTGTGTTCTTTGCCGGCCTTGTCGCCATCGGCATCCTCCGTTGCCATTGCGGCTATGTATCGCGGCGTGGCGGCCGCGGATGGTATTGGCTGTTGGCGGGCGGGACGGTAACGGTCGCGATTGGCGGCCTTCTGGCGCTTCGCTGGCCGCTCAACGAACTCTCCCTCGTCAGTCAATTGCTGGCTATCGACCTTGCGCTCAACGGACTGGCCCTGATCGCCTTTGCCGTGCAGCTTGGTCATGCCGCAGCAGACGGTGCCAAGGAGCGAACCGGAGACCGGTAACGGCTGTCATCCGGCCGCCTTCGGTTTCATCAGCTCCCTTAAAGACGTCGCGGTCGCCGAGGCGCCGTGGTCGATACCGGCCTTGGCCGCATCGAGCGGCATGATGCTTGCCGGAATGTTGAGCGCGTTCGGATATTGCCGCGTTACAAAGGCATAGACGAGCTTGCCGTCGACGGAATTGAACAGCTCGACGGCATAGAGCACCGCGCCGTTGAAACTTCCTGGGAGGCCGGTTGCCGCCCGAACGCCGCTCATCGCAAAACCGACAGGCGTGACTTTTGTCACCGTGCTGAGAACCGGCACGCTCTTGTCGGCGCCGGTGATTGTCACCCGCATGCGAAGAACGTCGTTTCCTGCCGCATTCGCCAGCATCTGTCGCTGCGCCAGTTCGGCGCGGAATTTCGTCTCCGCATGGCGCGCCAGATCCTGCTTGGCGTTATCATCGAGGCTGCCGAACTGCTGGTCTAGGCCGTGGTAGATCTGCACCGGCTCCAGCAGGATCGCGGAGTAGGATTTGAGCTTGGCCGGGTCGAGATCGGTATTGAATACGATGCGCCTGTCGCCGCCGCCGGTGCTGGCATGCAATTGGGCAGCGGATGCCAGGCCCTCGTAACGCACCGGCTGCGTGCCGCAAGAGGCGCATAGCAGGCCGAGGCCTAGGGCAACTCCACCACGAACGGCCGTGCCCGCCCTCTCGTGAACCACCATGAGCAATTCCCCCTGAACGTCGTCTGATGTCGCCCGAGCTGGTGCCCGATGGCGGGAGGCCATCAACAGACAGATGGTTTTCCAGCGGATTTCAGGAATATTGCAGTTTGTTGCAGCGAGGACATGCGAGCCGCCTGCAAACTTCTGTATCAAATCTGAAACAGGCTTTCAAAGCCGTTGGGGCACGATCGGGCTATTCAACAACAGGAGCCCATAACCCCATGGTTCAACATCGTTCTAAGGCAAATATGAGCGCGGGGAGCCGGCGCCCGGTTCGCTTCCCCATCTCACACTTCTCGATGTCGCGCTTTTCCGTGTCGCGTATCGGCAGGCCGCTCCTTGCCTTCCTGCTTGCGCTCGCAGTTATCCTGCCCTTCGGTGGGCTGACTCAAGCCTCGGCTGCCGTCGGCGGTGTCACCATGACCAGCGTCAACCTGCGTGCCGGGCCAAGCACGCGCTATCCGGCCGTCATTACCATGCCGCCGAGCGCGTCGCTAAGTGTCTATGGGTGCATAGCCGACAGATCATGGTGTGACGTCAGCTGGAGCGGCAGCCGCGGCTGGGTCGCTGCAAGCTATATCCAGGTCTATTACGCCGGCCGTACCACCGTGCTGACGCCAGCCATCGTTCCCGCCATCGGCATTGCTACCGTCGCCTTCAGCGCGGCCTATTGGGATACCTATTACCATTCGCAGCCCTGGTATGGTCAGTGGAACCACTACTATGTTGGCTCATCCAGAACGGTGGTCGGCGGCTGCGGTGAACATGGTTGCGGCGGAGCTGTCGTAACCCGTGGCCCCTATGGTGGCGGCCACGCCGCCGCCGGCGGATGCCACGATGGTCATTGCGGCGGTGCCTCGGCAACGCATGGCCCGCGCGGCGGTGCGCATGCGGCGGTCGGCGGCTGCAATGACGAGCGCTGCGGCGGTGCCTCCGTTACCCGCGGCCCTTATGGCAACACGGTGATCCGCCGCGGCGGCTTCGACCGGCCCTGACCCGTGGTTTTCCCGAAAGAGCGTCCCGCAGCCAATCTGCCTGCGGGATGCTGTGCAACGCTTCAATATCGGCTTGAACCCTGTTGTTGAGGGACTGCCCGCAGTGCAGTTCAAAAACCTTCCAGCACCACCTTGCCCCTGGTCCTGCCGCTTTCGATTGCCGCATGTGCCTTCCTGAGGTTATCCGCATTGATCGGCGACAGCGTTTCCGTCACGGTCGTGCGGATCTTGCCTTCGTCGATCAGGCGCGACACGTCGTTGAGCAGCCTGCCCTGCTCTCCCATGTCCGCCGTCTCGAAGATCGAACGGGTAAACATAAGCTCCCAGTGAATGGAGACGGCCTTGCGCTTGAAGCCGACCACATCGAGGCTCTGCGGATCGTCGATCAGTCCGAAGCGGCCCTGCGGCGCAATCAGCTCGATGATCTCCTTCAGGTGATGATCGGTCCCCGTAGTGGAAAACACGAAGGCGGGCGCGCCTATGCCAAGCGCTGCCACCTGTTCCGCTATCGGCCGGGAATGATCGATGACATGATGGGCACCGAGCGCCCTCACCCAGTCCTGCGTCTCCGGTCGCGAGGCCGTGGCGATGACGGTCACATCCGTCAATGCTCGAACCAGCTGGATGGCGATCGAACCGACCCCGCCGGCCCCTCCGATAATCACAATCGCATTGGCGGCACCGGCAACCGGCTTGCGGATGTCGAGCCGGTCGAACAGCATCTCCCAGGCGGTGATCGCGGTCAGCGGCATGGCTGCGGCTTCGGCATTCGACAGGCTTGCCGGCTTCTTGCCGACAATGCGTTCGTCGACCAGGTGAAACTGGCTATTGGCGCCGGGCCGTATAAGCGAGCCGGCATAAAACACCTCATCGCCCGGCTTGAAATCGCGTGCATCGGGGCCGACTTCGACCACCTTGCCGACGGCATCCCAGCCGAGCACCTTCCACTGGCCGGCTTCGGGATTGGCACCCTTCCTGACCTTGGTATCGACGGGATTGACGGAAATAGCATCCACTTCGACGAGGATATCCCGGCCCGACGGCGTCGGACGCGCGAGCTCGATATCCTCCAACGCGTCCGGGCGATCGATGGCGCCTGCTGCTCTGTAACCGATGGCTTTCATGACTTGCTCCTTCAATGGCCGACTAGGCACCAATTGATATAGAGCCAAAATGGAGTATGCTGGCAGATAAGCAATACGCACAAAAATAGCATGTAGTATCAAAAAGGATACTGTGATGGCCAAAGCCCGTCATACCCGTTTCGACTGCTCTCCCGGCTGCTCGGTGGAGGCCGCGATCGGCCTCATCGACGGCAAGTGGAAATCGGTCATTCTCTTTCATCTGCTTGCGGGAACCCTACGATTCAGCGAGATCCGCAAGCACATCGAAAATGTCACGCCGCGCATGCTCACCAACCAGCTTCGCGAACTCGAAGAGGATGGCCTGATCGACCGCAAGGTTTACGCTCAGGTCCCTCCCAAGGTGGAATACAGCCTGTCGCCCCTTGGTCGCAGCATGGAGCCCATCCTTCTGGCGCTGAAATACTGGGGCGACGCCAATATCAGCCTCTATGGCAAGCCCCGCGGCATCGATCCGCGCGAACAGAAAGCTGCTTCAACAGAGCAAGCACGAGCCTGATCGTTTCCGGCCGCATCTGTTTTCCATGGACGACGGCGTCTGAAATCGATCTAATCCATCAAAACGGGACACGGGCGGAGACGGTAGTGCGACATATCGGTTTCATCATGGAAGACGGGTTCCAGGTCATGGGCATGGCAGCCCTCACCGCCTTCGAATTTGCCAATGAAGCGCTCGGCAAGGAAATGTACCGGCTCACCGTGATGTCGCAGAAGGGCGGCGCCATCCGCTCCTCTCTCGGCATCCGGATCGAGACGCAGCCGCTTGGCGATTTTCCCGATACGCTGATGGTGGTGGGCGAACTGTCGCCCAAGCCGACGCCGGCTCCGTTGCTCGATTATATCCGCACCGCCGGCAGCCAGTCCCGCCGCGTCGCCGGTGTCTGCACCGGAGCGTTTCTTCTGGCGGAAGCCGGCCTCCTCGATGGCAGGACCGTAACCACCCATTGGGCCCATGCCCGCACTCTGCAGGAGCGGTATCCGAATATCGTCGTCGATGACGACCGCATCTTCTCTCACGATGGACATATCTGGACTTCGGCCGGCATGAGCGCGGCAATCGACCTGACGCTGGCGATGATCGAGGACGATCATGGGGCTGATCTTTCGCGCATGATCGCCCGAAAGATGGTCGTCTACCATCGCAGGCCGGGAGGGCAGTCGCAGTTTTCTGCTCTGCTGGAACTGGAACCGCGGTCGGACCGTGTCCGTCGCGCCCTCGTCTACGCCAAGGAGAACCTCAGGAACCCGCTGACGGTCGAGGAACTGGCAGAAGCAGCCCGCCTCAGCCCCCGGCAGTTTAGCCGCCTGTTCCGCGACGAGACCGGCCAGTCACCGGCAAAGGCGGTGGAACGCCTGCGGCTGGAGGCTGCCAAGGCGATGCTGGAGGATGGACGCCATCCGATGGACATCGTTGCCCGCGATACCGGCTTTGCCGATCGAGACCGGATGCGACGCGCCTTCCTGCGCTTCTTCGGCCATCCGCCACAAAGCCTTCGCCGCAGCCTGCGCCTCATAGAAGGCGACCGCAGCGAAGAACAGGCCGCCTGACGGATCCGACCTCCCGCCGATCCCGTACCAGGCATCGGCCTGTCATCACTTCAATCATGTCCTGAATTGACGTTTACTTGTCATTTGAGACAGAGCCCATCAGCTGCATGATCTCTCCATCGAAACGGCCTCTCCACCCGGATGGCGAACCTCACAGGAGAACGACCATGCAACTTGAGAACAACACGATCTTCGTCACCGGCGGTACCTCGGGCATCGGCCGCGCACTTGCCGAATCCTTCCACCGCCTTGGCAACAAGGTCATCATCGCCGGCCGGCGCAAGGCGCTGCTCGACGAAGTGACCGCTGCCAATCCGGGAATGGACGGAATCGAACTCGACATCGCCGACGAGGCCGATATCGACCGCGTCGCCGCCCGGCTGATCCGCGACTATCCGGCCCTCAACGTGCTCGTCAACAATGCCGGCATCATGCCCTTCGACGATGTCTCCGGGAAGATCGACGACGCCCAGTCGCGCCGCATCATCGATACCAATCTGCTTGGCCCGATCCGCCTCACCTCTGCTCTCATCGACCATCTGAAGAGCCAGCCGAGGGCCACCATCATCCACAACACCTCGGTTCTGGCCTACCTGCCGCTGGCCACCACGGCCGTCTACTCGGCCACCAAGGCAGCCCTGCATTCCTATGCATTGTCGCAGCGCTTCCAGCTGCGCGGCAGCAATGTCCGCGTCCAGGAAATCGCCCCGCCATGGGTGGATACCGACCTGATCCGCAAGAGCGGCGATCCCCGCGCCATGCCGCTCGATATCTTCATCGAGAAGACCATGGCGGGCCTCGCAACGGAGGCGGAAGAAGTCGTCGTCGAGGAAATCCGCGCCATCCGCGACAATCCGGGCAGCGGCGAGCACGCGCTCATCAATGCCTTCAACGAATCCCTGATCTCGAACCCGATCCCCGTCTGAGGGAAAGGCCGACAGCCGGCCGCTCACGCGAGCGGCCGGCTTTGCCGGTCGGAGGTAGCCATGTTGCAAAATCATGATCTGCAATCCGCCACGCCGGTGGGGAGCCCCGACCTGCGCGCACCCGCTCCGTCCATGCTGCCGGCATGGTTTCTGGCGCTCGGGACCTTCGCCATAGGCACCGAAGGCTTCATGATCGCCCCGCTCCTGCCGACGATCGCCGGCGATCTTGCGATGAGCCTGTCCGCAACGGCCATGCTGGTCGTTGTCTTCACTCTGGTTCTCGCCTTGAGCTCTCCCGTCGCGACGGTGCTGACGGCAAGGCTGCGGCGCCGCGATACGCTGCTTCTCGCCATGTCGGTCTTCATGGGCGGCAACCTGATCGCAGCCTTTGCACCGCGCTTCGACACACTCATTCTTGCCCGCATCCTGATGGCAGTCGCCGCAGGCCTTTACGCCCCGAACGCCAATGCGCTCGCCGGCATGATCGTGCCGTCCGAAAAGCGCGGCCGGGCACTTGCCATCGTCAGCGGCGGCATGACGATTGCGATTGCCCTCGGCCTGCCGCTCGGTTCGGTCATCGGCCACGCCTTCGGCTGGCGCGCGACATTTCTGATGGTCGCCGGCATGAGCGCCATCGCCGTGATCGGCATTCTCTTCGGTGTCGAACGACAGGCGGGTGCCCATATGGCGATACCGAGCCTTGCCCAGCGCATCGGCGTCGTCCGCCGCAAGCCGGTCCTGCAACTCTTGTCGGTGACGCTGTTCTGGTCCATGGGCGCCTATACTGCCTATCCTTATATAGCACCCTATCTTTCAGGGACGCTTGGCCTTGGCGATATCGGCATTGCCGCAACCGTGACCCTTTGGGGCATATTCGCAGCGTTCGGCGTCTTTGCAGGCGGCGCACTCAATGACCGGTTCGGATCCTCGACGGTCGCAAGCCTGTCCCTGGTGGCGCTCGCAACCTCCTTCGCCTTCCTGGCGCTTGCCACCATCCTGCCGGCTGCTGCTGCGTTTCTGCTGGCACTTCTTGCCGTCGCCGGTTGGGGTTTCAGCGTCTGGTCCTTCTTCCCGGCACAGATGGCCCGGCTGATCGTCGCCGGGGGCCAGTCGCAGGCCTCGCTCGCCCTGTCGCTCAACACCTCCACCATGTATCTCGGCTTCTCCATCGGCAGCGCGCTCGGCGCCGGCATCATCGCAGGTGGTGGGGTATGGATGATCGGCGCAGCCGCGGCCGCGATGGAAATTCTTGCTCTGCTGCTCAATGGCCTGTGGAGCCGCAGCAAGTCATGATCGCTCAGCCGTCAAAGCGCCGGGAAGCTGCGGCCACGAACAGGAAGACCAATCGGCAGCAGCGCGCCGCCGGTTAGCCGTCATGCGCGCGAATGACGTCGAGAAATGCGTCGCCATAGCGTTCGAGCTTCGCCTGACCGACACCGGAAATGTCGAGAAACGCGTCATGGCTGGCCGGACGCAGCGTCGCGAACGCCACAAGGGTCGTATCGGCGAACACGACATAGGGCGGAATGGAAAGATCCTTGGCGATCTCCATCCGTTTGCGCCGCAAGGCCTCGAACAGGCCCATGTCCGCCTCGTCCAGTTGCGAACGGGCGCCTTTTGCCGACGATGAAAGGGTCCGGTCGGCCTTGCGGCCGGTCGGGCGGTCCTTGCGGAAATGCACCTCTCTCTCGTGGCGGAACACCGCTCTCGCGTCGGGCTCCAGCTTCAGCGCCCCGAATGCATCGTGATCGACCCTGATCAGGCCGGCAGCCAGAAGCTGGCGATAGACCGACTGCCAGGTTTTCAACGGCAGGTCGCGGCCGGCGCCGAACACCGGCATCTCGGTATGGCCGAAACGACGGGTCTTGTCATTGTCGTTGCCGAGCAGCACATCGATGACATGACCGGTGCCGAACCGCTCGCCGGTTCTGTAGATCGCCGCCAGTGCCTTGATCGCAGCCTCCGTCCCCTCCCAGGTATCGACCGGTTTGAGGCAGGTATCGCAATTGCCGCATTGCCCGGCATGCGCCTCGCCGAAATGCGCAAGGATCGCCTGGCGCCGGCAACCCGCCGTCTCGCAAATGCCGAGCAGCGCATTGAGCTTGGCACGCTCCACTCGCTTCACGTCGTCGCTGGAATTGCCGCCGTCAATCATCCGCCCGCGCTGGATGACGTCGGCCATGCCATAGGCCATCCACACTTCCGAAGGCAGGCCGTCACGCCCTGCGCGCCCGGTCTCCTGATAATAAGCCTCGACCGAGCCCGGCAGGTCGAGATGGGCGACATAACGCACATTCGGCTTGTCGATACCCATGCCGAAGGCAACCGTGGCAACGAGGCAAAGCTCCTCTTCCTTCAGAAACGCATCCTGGTTGGCGTCACGAACCCCGCGCTCCATGCCGGCATGATAGGGCAGCGCGCGAATGCCCTGCGCCTCAAGCCATTCCGCCGTCTCCTCCACCTTGGCCCGCGACAGGCAATAGACGATGCCGCTCGCTCCCTTGTGCCGCGACAGGAACCGCAAGAGTTGCTGGCGCGGTTGGTCGCGCTCGACGATTTCATAGGCGATGTTGGGACGGTCGAAGGAAGAGATGAAGACCCTGGCACCCGTCAGCGCCAGCCTTTCGATGATGTCGTCGCGCGTATGCGGGTCGGCGGTGGCCGTCAGCGCCATTCTCGGCACGCCCGGATAAAGCCGTGCAAGCTCGCCGAGCTGGCGATATTCCGGACGGAAGTCATGCCCCCATTGTGAAACGCAATGCGCCTCGTCGATGGCAAAGAGCGCGATGCGGGCATTGCCGATCACATCCCGAAAACCGGGCGTGGTGATCCGCTCAGGCGTCACATAAAGCAGATCGAGTGACCCCGACACCAGATCGCGACGCACATCGTCGAACTCCTCCCGCGACAGGGAGGAATTCAGCGCCGCGGCACGCACGCCGACCTGCTTCAACGCCTCCACCTGGTCCCGCATCAGCGCGATCAGCGGCGAGACGACGATACCGACCCCTTGCCGGCAGAGCGCAGGGATCTGGAAACACAGCGACTTGCCCGCACCCGTCGGAAACAGCACGACGGCATCACCGCCCGACACGACATGATCGACCACGCCGGCCTGCTGGCCGCGAAACGACGGATAGCCATAGACGTTGCGCAATACCTCAAGCGGATCGCGCATCGCTCTTCCGCTAAAAGAGACCTCGGCCTCCTTTGTTCTTCCCTGCATGACACCCTCGGCTTTCGATAAGGTGGTTATGCCACAAGAAGGCTAACCGCTGCGAGTGTCTTGGGCGGAAAAAGCCCTTGGCGCGGCGGCCCTGTCCGAGAGGCTCAGGCGGGGGGCTCAAGTCAGGGGGCTTTGGAAAGCGCATCCCGTGCCGCACCTGAGACTGGTGTTGCACAGCGTTGTTCTGCGAGTTTGCGGTAATTTATTGAGGGCTTTGGTTGCGGGGGCAGGATTTGAACCTGCGGCCTTCAGGTTATGAGCCTGACGAGCTACCGGGCTGCTCCACCCCGCGCCAAGCGCAAGCGTTTGCTTGCGCGGTAGCGTCACAGCTATGCTGTGATGCTTTCTGCCGAAGCAACGAGGTGAGCTCGTTGTCTCCTGTAAGGTGGGCACCGGCCGAAGCCTGTGGGCCAACCTTCATTTATTTCGTTCTGCAAACAATAAAGGGCCGCTTTAGGCGGCCCAATCGGAGTTTCGGCTTGGGCCGAGATGTGTTGAGAAGATTGTTTTCATGCGTGTTGCATTCATTGCCTTTAAAAGACCTGGCAGCGACCTACTCTCCCGCGTCTTAAGACGGAGTACCATTGGCGCTGGGGCGTTTCACGGCCGTGTTCGGAATGGGAACGGGTGCGGCCGCCCCGCCATAACCACCAGGTCATTTAAGGGCAATGTGAAGAGAAGCTGGTTCACTCGAAGAGTGATTGATTGAACACGTCAGATGAACCTTTGCAGTCTGCATCGATGCTTTTGGCACCCATACAGGCCTTCAGGCCGTCGCCGATCGTTCGGCGGGCCGTCCGCAGGCAGCATCCGAAGGATGCGTACGCCGTCAGGACAAGGTTTAAGGCTTATCGTCGCCGCGGAAGCGGCGATGATGAGCATTGATCAATGAGAGCGATTAAGCCAATCGGGCTATTAGTAAGGCTAAGCTTCATGCATTGCTGCACGTCCACACGCCTCCTATCAACGTGGTCGTCTTCCACGGCCCTGATAGGGAATACTCGTTTTCAGGTGGGTTTCCCGCTTAGATGCCTTCAGCGGTTATCCCTTCCATATATAGCTACCCTGCTATGCCGTTGGCACGACAACAGGTCCACCAGAGATATGTCCATCCCGGTCCTCTCGTACTAGGGACAGATCCTGTCAATATTCCTACACCCACGGCAGATAGGGACCGAACTGTCTCACGACGTTCTGAACCCAGCTCACGTACCGCTTTAATTGGCGAACAGCCAAACCCTTGGGACCTGCTCCAGCCCCAGGATGCGATGAGCCGACATCGAGGTGCCAAACAACCCCGTCGATATGGACTCTTGGGGGTCATCAGCCTGTTATCCCCGGCGTACCTTTTATCCGTTGAGCGATGGCCCTTCCACGCGGGACCACCGGATCACTATGACCGACTTTCGTCTCTGCTCGACTTGTCAGTCTCGCAGTCAGGCGGGCTTATGCCATTGCACTCGACGACCGATTTCCGACCGGTCTGAGCCCACCATCGCGCGCCTCCGTTACTCTTTCGGAGGCGACCGCCCCAGTCAAACTACCCACCATACACTGTCCCGGATCCGGATGACGGACCGCGGTTAGACATCCATGACGATAAGGGTGGTATTTCAAGGATGGCTCCACGAAGACTGGCGTCCCCGCTTCAAAGCCTACCACCTATCCTACACATGCCGACACGAATGCCAGTGTAAAGCTATAGTAAAGGTGCACGGGGTCTTTCCGTCTAACCGCAGGAACCCCGCATCTTCACGGGGAATTCAATTTCACTGAGTCTATGCTGGAGACAGCGGGGAAGTCGTTACGCCATTCGTGCAGGTCGGAACTTACCCGACAAGGAATTTCGCTACCTTAGGACCGTTATAGTTACGGCCGCCGTTTACTGGGGCTTCGATTCAGAGCTTGCACCCCTCCTCTTAACCTTCCAGCACCGGGCAGGCGTCAGACCCTATACGTCGTCTTTCGACTTCGCAGAGCCCTGTGTTTTTGATAAACAGTCGCTACCCCCTGGTCTGTGCCACCCCAATCCACTTGCGTAAAAAGGGGTCACGCTTCTTCCGAAGTTACGCGTGCAATTTGCCGAGTTCCTTCAGCATAGTTCTCTCAAGCGCCTTGGTATACTCTACCTGACCACCTGTGTCGGTTTCGGGTACGGTCTATAACGGTGGAGCTATTTCCTGGAACCGCTTCCCTGCCCAATCAATCCAATAAGAATGAACAAGCTACGCGATCCGTCACTACCACCAGGCCCACGAATATTAACGTGGTTCCCATCGACTACGCATGTCTGCCTCGTCTTAGGGGCCGGCTAACCCTGCTCAGATTAACTTTAAGCAGGAACCCTTGGTCTTTCGGCGAGAGGGTCTCTCACCCTCTTTGTCGTTACTCATGTCAACATTCGCACTTCCGATATCTCCAGGGGCCCTCACGGGTCCCCCTTCACAGACTTACGGAACGCTCCGCTACCACGTGGATAAATCCACATCCTCAGCTTCGGTGCATGGCTTTAGCCCCGTTACATTTTCGGCGCAAAGACCCTTATTTAGACCAGTGAGCTGTTACGCTTTCTTTAAATGATGGCTGCTTCTAAGCCAACATCCTGGTTGTTTTGGGATCCTCACATCCTTTCCCACTTAGCCATGACTTGGGGACCTTAGCTGGAGGTCAGGGTTGTTGCCCTCTTCACGACGGACGTTAGCACCCGCCGTGTGTCTGCCGACTAGTACTCCCAGGTATTCGGAGTTTGGTTAGGATCAGTAAGACGGTGAGTCCCCATAGCCCATCCAGTGCTCTACCCCCTGGGGTATTCGGTCGACGCTCTACCTAAATAGATTTCGCGGAGAACCAGCTATCTCCGAGTTTGATTGGCCTTTCACCCCTAGCCACAAGTCATCCCAATCTATTGCAACAGATGCGGGTTCGGCCCTCCAGTTGGTGTTACCCAACCTTCAGCCTGCTCATGGCTAGATCACTCGGTTTCGGGTCTAATGCAACTAACTGAACGCCCTGTTCAGACTCGCTTTCGCTGCGCCTACACCTACCGGCTTAAGCTTGCTAGTTACACTAAGTCGTTGACCCATTATACAAAAGGTACGCCGTCAGGCTTGCGCCCTCCGACTGCTTGTAGGCATCCGGTTTCAGGTTCTATTTCACTCCCCTTGTCGGGGTGCTTTTCACCTTTCCCTCACGGTACTTGTTCGCTATCGGTCATGCACGAGTACTTAGGCTTGGAGAGTGGTCTCCCCATGTTCAGACAGGATTTCACGTGTCCCGCCCTACTCAAGGACAATCAGTGTTCTACGCCTACGGGACTGTCACCCACTATAGTCAAGCTTTCCAACTTGTTCGGCTTTATTCCTGATTGCCACTGGCCTGGTCCGCGTTCGCTCGCCACTACTTGCGGAGTCTCGGTTGATGTCCTTTCCTGCAGGTACTTAGATGTTTCAGTTCCCTGCGTTCGCTTCTAACACCCTATGTATTCAGGTGTAGATACCTTATAACAATACCTAGAAACCTAAACCGTGCCTAAACACGGCTTAAACTTTCTAGGTATTTAAGGTGGGTTGCCCCATTCGGA
>NZ_CP030827.1:3790000-3967500 GCF_003597675.1 Neorhizobium sp. NCHU2750
AATCGGCTTGCAAAGTGACGTTTTGTAAATTACGTCACTTTTCTCATCGCGACATCCGGGCGGTAAATTCCGATTCGGTGCCAGCGACCATGATTTCCTGTCGCGCGACCGCCTTGCGGACGAAAGCGATCAAACGCCTGGCCAAGGAAGATGCCATGACCGGTTACAAGACAAACCTGCCTCTCGTCATTTCCCTCACCTGTGTCTCGCTGGCATTGGCCGGCTGCAGCGACCAGGGCGGCAGTCAGGGTGGAGGCCAGTCAGCGGCCCAGCGCCCACCACAGCCTGTCAGCGTCGTGACGATCAGCAGGACGGAACAGCCTCTGACCGCCGTCCTGTCGGGGCGTGCCGAAGCCTATCGTACCGCCGAGATCAGGCCTCGCGTTGGCGGCGTCATCAAGCAGATCGAGGTCAAGGAAGGCAGCTTCGTCAAGGCCGGCGACCTTCTCTACAAGATCGACGACGACACCTATCTTGCGGCGCTCGCGGAAGCGCAGGCAACGGTCGAGAAGGCCGAAGTCAGCGTGCCGGCCGCCCAGGCCAATCTCCAGCGCTACGAGAGGCTCGCCAATAGCGGTGCCTCGCAGCAGGAATATGAAACCGCCCAGACGACGCTCCTGCAGGCGAAGGCATCGGTTTCCGAGGCAAAGGCTGCATTGCAGACCGCACAGATCAACCAGGATTTCACCGAGGTCCGCGCACCTTTCGACGGGGTCACTTCTGCCACGAATTTCTCGATCGGCAATGTCGTCACCGCCAGCCAGACCGATTCGCTGATGACGCTGCGGCAGATCAACCCGATCTATATCCAGCTCAACGAATCGAGCGTCAACATTCTGCGCCTGCGCGACGCGATCGCCGCCAGCAACAAGAAATACAATCTCCCGACCGACAAGACGGATATCCGCCTGACGCTGGAAGACGGCTCGGACTATCCCAAGGTCGGCAAGCTCGACATGTCGGAAATGGCGGTCAGCACCACGACCGGCACGATCTCCATCCGCACCCTGTTCGACAACCCCGATAACCTTATTCTGCCCGGCATGTTCGTGCGTGCGACAGTTACCATCGGTCAGGACAGTGGCTACGCCATTCCCCAGCGTGCCGCCAGCCGCAATGCCAATGGCGACCTGACGGCGAAATTCGTCACGGCCGACAACAAGGTGGAGACCCGGACGTTCCGTTCCAGCCGGCTATCCGGCAATAACTGGCTGGTCAATGATGGTGTCGCCGATGGCGACAAGCTGATCGTCGACGGCTTCCAGTGGATCGCCGACAACGCCGCCGTCACGCCCGTTCCGGCCGAAATCGATGCCAAGGGCTTCATCATCGAAAAACAGGCACCCGCTGCCGGCCAGACCGCGCCGGCGCCAAAATCGTGATGCCCCTGCAAACTCCGTGATCGGGAATTAGAACATGGCTAAATTCTTCATCCGGCGGCCGATCTTTGCATGGGTCATCGCCATCGTCATCATGCTGGGCGGCGTCCTCGCGATCAACACTCTGTCGATTTCGCAATATCCCGAAGTCGCCCCCCCGACCGTACGCATCAGTGCAAGCTATACCGGCGCCAGCGCCGACACCGTGCGCAAGACGGTGACACAGATCATCGAGGACGGTATGACCGGCCTCGACGGCTTGACCTACATGACGTCCTCGTCCACCACGGGCGCGGCCTCGATCACGCTGACCTTTGATAATAGCGTCGATCCCGACATCGCCCAGGTACAGGTGCAGAACAAGCTGCAGCTCGTCACCTCCCAATTGCCCTCCATCGTCCAGCAGCTCGGTATCGAGGTGACCAAGTCGACATCGAGCATCCTTCTCGTCGGCGCGCTCGTCTCAACCGACGGCAAGCGCTCCTCGGCCGATCTCGGCGACATTTTCTCCTCGCAGATCGAGGACCAGGTGAAGCGGCTCGAAGGCGTCGGCAGCATCAACGCCTTCGGTTCTGCCTTCGCCATGCGCGTCTGGCTCGACCCGTTCAAGCTGAAGAAATTCCAGCTGACGCCTGCCGACGTGACCTCGGCGATCGAATCGCAGAACACCCAGGTTTCCGTCGGCTCCGTCGGCGACCTGCCGGCAGTCGAAGGCCAGCAGCTCAACGTCACCATGACGGCCCAGAGTCAGCTGACAACCGTGTCGGATTTTGAGCGAATCATCCTGCGCGTCAACACCAACGGTGCTAATGTCCGCTTGAGCGATGTGGCGAGGGTGGAGATCGGCCAGGAAAGTTATACGACGACCTCGCGCTCGGACCGCCAGCCGGCCTCAGGCTTTGCGGTGAACCTGGCGACGGGCGCCAATGCGCTCGATACCGCGGCTGTGGTCAAGGCAAAGATGGCGCAGATTGCCCCGAGCCTTCCGGCGAACGTCAAGATCATCTATCCTTACGACACCACGCCCTTCGTTTCCCTCTCGATCGAGAAAGTGGTGCATACGCTGATCGAAGCGATCGTACTCGTCTTCGTCGTGCTTCTCGTCTTCCTGCAGAATTTCCGCGCCACCTTCATACCGATGATCGCCGTTCCGGTGGTTCTGCTCGGCACGTTCGGCATTCTTGCCGTGACCGGATACTCGATCAATACCCTGACCATGTTCGCCATGGTTCTTGCGATCGGCCTTCTCGTCGACGATGCCATCGTCGTTGTCGAAAATGTCGAGCGCATCATGGACGAGGAAGGGCTGAGCCCGCTCGAGGCCACCGAGAAATCGATGGGCGAGATTACCGGCGCCATCGTCGGCATCGCCCTGGTCCTGACGGCGGTCTTCATTCCGATGGCCTTCTTCGGCGGCTCGACAGGTATCATCTACCGGCAGTTTTCGATCACCATCGTCTCCGCCATGCTGCTCTCGGCGCTGGTCGCCATCGTGCTGACGCCGGCCCTTTGCGCCACGATCCTGAAGCCCATCAACCACGAGAAGAAGGGCCGTGGCCCCGGCGCCTGGTTCAATCGCGGCTTCGACCGCACCACCAAGGGCTATGTCGGAACGGTCGGCTATCTCCTGAAGCGCCCGCTGCGCGTGATGGTGATGTTTGCGCTGATCGTCGGCGGATGCGCCTTCCTCTTCACCCGCCTGCCCTCATCCTTCCTGCCGCAGGAAGACCAGGGTGCGCTGATGACCATCATTCAGCTGCCCAACGGTGCCACTGCGGCGCAGACGCAGAAGGTCATCGAGAAAGTCGAGAATTACTATCTCGACAAGGAGAAGGAAGGCGTCGATTCGGTTTTCGCCGTCAACGGCTTCTCGTTCGCCGGCCAGGGACAGAACAACGCCATTGTCTTTGCCAGCCTCAAGCCCTTCGACCAGCGCACTGACGCCAAACTTGCCGCAGCCTCGATCGTGCAGCGAGCAATGGGCTATTTCTTCACCATTCGCGAGGCGCAGGTCTTCCCGCTTCTGCCGCCGGCCATCCAGGGCATGGGCACCTCCTCCGGCTTCTCCATGTATCTGGTGGACACCGGTAACCACGGCGCCGACGCATTGGCGCTCGCCGCCAAGCAACTGATTCAGACCGCCAATGCGGGCAGCAAGATCAGCGGCATGCGAGCCAATGACCGCGACGAGGAAAGCCAGGTCAAGCTGCTGCTCGATCAGGAAAAGCTCAGCGCCATGGGTGTCAGCATCGCCGACGCCAACTCGATGCTGACCACTATCTTCGCCGGCAGCCGCGTCAACGACTTTACGCTCAACAACAAGATCAAGCATGTCTACGTGCAGGGCGAAGCACCCTACCGCATGCAGGCAGAGGATCTGAAATATTGGGATGCGCGCAATTCCAATAATGAAATGGTGCCTTTCTCCTCCTTCACCGACACGAAATGGGTGAACGGCCTTCCTTCCCTCTCGGCATTCAATGCCGTCACCGCTTATTCGATGGAAGGCGCGGCGGCAGCAGGTGTTAGTTCCGGCGACGCGATGAATGAGGTGGAACATCTCGTCTCGCAAATGGATGGCGGCTATACCGTCGCATGGCAGGGCATTTCCTATCAGGAACGCCTGTCCGGCTCCCAGGCTCCGTTACTCTATGCACTCTCGGTGCTGATCGTTTTCCTGTGCCTTGCGGCACTCTACGAAAGCTGGTCCATCCCCTTCTCGGTCATCCTCGCCGTGCCGATCGGCGTGCTCGGCGCGCTTGCGGCAGCACACTTCCTCGGCCAGTCGAACGACGTCTATTTCAAGGTCGGCCTGCTGACGACGATCGGCCTCGCTGCGAAGAACGCGATCCTGATCGTGGAGTTCGCCAAGGACCGGCAGGAGGCCGGCATGAGCATGATGGAGGCCGCGCTCGAAGCAGCCAGACTGCGCCTGCGCCCGATCATCATGACCTCGCTCGCCTTCATTCTCGGGGTCGTCCCATTGGCCATCGCCACCGGAGCGGGCTCCGCAGCACAGAACGCAATCGGCATCGGAGTGCTCGGTGGTATGCTTTCTGCAACACTCATCGGAATTTTTTTCGTTCCGACGTTTTTTGTGGTCGTAAGGCGGTTATCAAATCATAAAAAACAGGCGAAGAATGGTTAAATGCGATGACGGATCGATGGCTTTCGGCTGGCGAATCGGATTCTGATTGTCAGTTCAATAGTGTCTGCTCCGCAACGCGGACTAGTTAGTAAGGGCTTTGGGACAAATATGATTTCCACTCGCGCAGCCGCCCCGCTCGTTTTGCTTCTCCTGTCCAGCTGTACGCTCGGTCCCAATCACACGGCGCCGCAGGTTTCCCTGCCGGCAAAGTTCGGTGAAGGGTCGACAGCAAGCAATGGCGACGTCTCCAAGAATGCTTGGTGGACGGCATTTTCCGATAAACGATTGAATGGTTACGTCGCTGACGGTCTTGCACAGAACCTTGATGTTCTGCAGGCCCTCGAACGTATCAACCAGGCACAGGCGAGCGTCATTACCGCTGGCGCCGGCGGCCTTCCGTCTCTCGACGTCTCGGCTGATGCCGGACGCAGCGGCGCCAGAGATATTGGCGGCAACGCTGGCGCTTTGTCTTCGACTTCCGCTCGCACCAGCGTTAGCGGTGGTGCGACGGCAAGCTGGTTCCTCGATCTGTTCGGCCTTTATCGCCGGTCCAAGGAAGCCGCCCTTGATAACCTCGACGCCGCATATGCAAGCGTTGATGTGGCGCGCCTGTCGCTTCTGTCCTCCGTCGCAGACGCTTATATCGACGCGCGTTATTACCAGGAACTGCTGAAGATCTCGAACGACAACTTGAAGTCGCGTCGCGAGACCTTGAACCTGACCAAGCTGCAGCTCGACGCTGGCGCTGCCTCCCGTCTCGACGTCGTTCAGGCCGAAGGTCTGGTCAACTCGACGCTCGCAGGCGTTCCCGGCATCGAGACCTCGTTCCGCACGTCGGCACATAGCCTGGCAACCCTGCTGGCTCAGCCGGCAGGATCGCTGGTCAGCGAATTGCAGAAGGGCGGCCACCAGCCGGTTGCGCGCTTCAGCACCAAGGCCGGTATCCCGGCGGACCTCATTCGCAACCGTCCTGATATCCGCGCGGCTGAACGCACACTCGCAGCAGCCGTTGCCAATATCGGCGTGGCGGAAGCCCAGCTCTATCCGGCCATCACGCTCGGTGGTTCGATCACCCCGTCCTACACGAAGGCCGGCAAGTCCGAGGCAGGCCTGTTGTCCTGGTCGTTCGGCCCGTCGCTCAGCCTGCCGATCTTTGACGGCGGAGCGCTGCGCGCCAACGTCTCGTCGGCCAAGTCGTCTGCGCGCGAATCCTACCTGGCATGGAAGCAGACGGTTCTCACTGCCGTACAGGACGTGGAGAACGCCCTTTCGGCTTATTCGCGTGACGGCCGCACCGTTGCAGCCTATCGCCAGACCGTCAAATCCTACCAGGAAGCTCTGGAACTCGCGACCGCAAGCTATCGCGATGGCGCCTCTTCGCTGCTCGACGTTCTCGACGCCCAGCGTCAGGTATCCGACGCACAGCAGAGCCTCGCAGCCGCGGTACAGACCATGGCAAAGGACTATGTGGCTCTCAACATCGCTGTTGGTGGCGGCTATGCCGTCGGTACGCCCGCCGCAAAGACGGAAGTTGCGTCTGCCAAGGTCATCAAGGACTGAGTTCAGGGCCGGCTCGCCGGCCCTCTTCCGTTTACCGAACAACAAAAGACCTCCGCAGCATCGCTGCGGAGGTTTTTTAATGCCATCTGAATGGCCGGGGACGATGCCCCGGCATAATTTATCAGTTCTTGGCGCGCTCGACGTAGGAATTGTCTTCCGTGGCGATGACGACGCGGGTGCCGGCATCGATATGCGGCGGAACCGCCGTGCGGATGCCGTTCGACAGCATGGCCGGCTTGTACGACGACGAAGCGGTCTGGCCCTTGACGACCGGTTCGGTCTCGGTGATCTCGAGAATGACGTGACGCGGAAGCTGCAGCGCCAGCGCCACACCTTCATGCATCGACAGGATGCAGGTCATGCCTTCCTGCAGATAGGCCTTCTGGTCGCCCATCGTATCGACGTCGACGACGACCTGGTCGTAGGTTTCCGGGTTCATGAAGTGGAAGCCTTCGCCATCCTCGTAGAGGAACTGGAAGTTCACGTCTTCGACGAAGGCGCGCTCGACCTGCTCCGTCGTGCGCCAGCGCTCCGAAACCTTCACGCCATCAACGATGCGACGCATGTTGACCTGGGTGACCGGAGTACCCTTGCCCGGGTGGAAGTTCTCGGCGGTGAGAACCACATAAAGCTTTCCATCGACGTCGATGACGTTGCCCTTGCGGACGGAGGAGGCGATGACCTTGACCATAAGACTTCCTTGTAACTCGGCCTGCCACGTCGTAGAGGACTGGCGAAATGGCCGTAGAGATGCTTTTCAGGTTTCCTTGCCGGCGCAACTAACGCAAAATCCGTCAAATAGCCAGCCCCGGCTTTGTTCGAGACGGCGATGAAGGCCCGATACATGAACCGCCCCGGCACATCAGCATCCCCCTGGTGGACGAAAGACAGCCATGCCGACCGCCGACCCTTCCTGATCGGCCGCAACCGGATCCAGTCCGCCCTGCGCAATTATTTCGGCAGGCGCGACTTCATCGAGGTCGACACCGCGACCCTGCAGGTCTCTCCCGGCAATGAGACGCATCTTCATGCCTTCGCAACGCAGGCCCTGGCGATCGACGGCCGGGCAGCGCCGCTATATCTCCACACCTCGCCCGAATTTGCCGCCAAGAAGCTTCTGGCGGCCGGTGAGAGCCGCATCTTCACCTTCGCCCATGTCTACCGCAATCGCGAGCGCGGCCCGCTGCACCATCCGGAATTCACCATGCTCGAATGGTACCGGGTCGGCGAAACCTATGAACGGCTGATGGCCGATTGTGCCGACATGCTGAAGCTTGCCGCCGAAACGACCGGCACCAGACACTTCTCCTTCCGCGACATGCAGAGCGACCCCTTTGCCGAACCGGAACGTCTGACGCTGGCCGAAGCCTTCGACCGCTTTGCCGGCATCGACCTCCTGTCCTCTGTCGCGACTTCGGGCGAGACTGACCGCGAGGTTCTGGCCCAAGCCGTGATCAGGGCCGGCATGCGCGTGGCCATCGACGACACCTGGGCCGATCTGTTCAGCAAGGTTCTGGTCGAGAAGGTCGAACCGCATCTTGGCCAGGGTCGGGCGACGATCCTCTGCGAATATCCTGTCTGCGAGGCAGCCTTGGCACGGCCTTCCGCCCGCGACCCGCGGGTGGCCGAACGCTTCGAGCTTTATGCCTGTGGCGTCGAGCTTGCCAACGCCTTTGGCGAACTCACCGATGCCGGAGAACAGCGCCGCCGCTTCGAGCATGAAATGGCCGAAAAGGCACGCATATACGGCGAGACCTATCCGATCGACGAGGATTTCCTCTCTGCGCTCGCCGAAATGCCCGAGGCAAGCGGTGCAGCCCTCGGCTTCGACCGGCTGGCCATGCTGGCGACAGGGGCAAGCCGCGTCGATCAGGTCATGTGGGCGCCGGTGGCGGAGGTTCTCGCGTGAGCATCGCCCGCGCCCTGAAGACGCCGGACGAACTGAGGATTGCTGGCCTCGTCTCGACCGAGCGTCTCGATGAAGTCCGCGCCGTCGCCGAGCGCTATGCGATCGCCATCACCCCGACCGTCCTGTCGCTCGTCGATCCGGCCGATCCGGCCGATCCGATCGCCCGGCAATTCGTGCCGGACGTGGCAGAACTCGTCACCGTGCCGGAAGAACGTGCCGATCCGATCGGGGATGCCGCCCATAGCCCGGTCAAGGGCATCGTGCATCGCTATCCCGACCGGGTGCTGCTGAAGGCTGTGCATGTATGCCCCGTCTATTGCCGCTTCTGCTTCCGCCGCGAAATGGTTGGCCCGCAGGGCGACGGCATGCTCTCGCCGGCGGAACTGGCTGCAGCCTTCGATTACATTCGCAATCACTCGGAAATCTGGGAAGTGATCCTGACCGGCGGCGACCCGCTGGTTCTGTCGCCGCGCCGGCTTGCCGAGATTATGCGTGGTCTGGCGGAGATCGACCATGTAAAGATCGTCCGCTTTCACACCCGCGTGCCGGTCGTCGATCCCGGCCATATTGATGACGCGCTGATCGCGGCACTGAAACAGGCCCGCAAGACGGTCTATATCGCCCTTCACGCCAATCACCCTCGCGAGATGACTGCGGAAGCACGTGCCGCCTGCGCCAGACTGGTCGATGCCGGCTTCCCGATGGTCAGCCAGACCGTGCTATTGAGAGGCGTCAACGACGATCCTAATGTCCTCGGCGACCTGATGAAGGCTTTCGTCGAGACGCGGGTGAAGCCCTATTATCTCCACCACCCCGACCTCGCCCCCGGCACCGGCCATTTCCGTCTCGATATCGAGGAAGGACAGAGGATCGTCGCAAGCCTGCGCGGCACCATTTCCGGTCTGTGCCAGCCCACCTACGTGCTGGATATTCCCGGCGGCCATGGCAAGGCCGATATCGGCAGGAGCGCCATAACGGGCGATGACGGCTGCTATTCCGTCAGCGATTTTCGCGGCAACGCGCATCAGTATCCGCCGAGATGAGGCTGCGGTGACCGGCGGGGAGGTGACGTGATCGTTTGACGGCTGCGCCAATCCGGCCCCCGCGCAGATCCTGCCGTGGCTTTCAAAGATCGTTCCGGAGAAGCACACGCATATGCGGGACCTCTGGGAAATTACAAAAAATGGCTCCGCATATGCGTGGCCCTCGGCGTCTTCTCGGGACTTCCGGTCCCTACGGATGATCCTCTCGCCTCACTGCGTGGCCTGAACTGGCCACTTGCACGGCTCAACCGAACCCGACATGGCTGCCGGGGGGAGGCTTGACAGGAGAGTGAAGGTTTGACACCGCGCTCTCCACGAGTTTCACCCCTTCCGCCCAAGCCGCACGTTACGGCTTGAGACAGAAGCGCCGGCCCCCACCTGCCCGCGAACGTCTCGCGAAACACTCCGGCGATGGAGGCGGGAGAATTGTAGGCATGACTTGTGAGCGCGGGGACGAAGCGCAGACGAAAATTTTCGACACCTGTCGGAAACGAGGGAGATGGCCCCGACATCGCCGGAGCCATCTCTGAAGGGCCAATCAGTAATTGGCGACCATTGTCGGCGTAAAGTCGGGCTCTACGCCAAGAAGCGGCGCGGCACGGCTGATGATGTCATGCACCATCGGAGCCGCCGTTTCGGTGGCAAGGTTCAGATTGTGCAGGCCCGTCAGCGGCTGATCGATGAAGGACAGGACCATATATCTCGGGTCCGTCATCGGGAAGGCGGCCAGAAACGAGTTGAAACTCAGCTTGTGCGAATAGACGCCATGGATGACCTTGTTGGCCGTGCCGGTCTTGCCGCCGACATGGAAGCCCTGGACGTCGGCGGTTCTACCCGTGCCCTGCTCGCCGTTCAGCTTGAAGAGATAGCGGATGACGTCGCTTGTGCTCTTGCTGACGACCCGCTCTTCGGTCTTCTCCGCCTCTTCGCGAGTGCGCGGCAGGAAAGTCGGCTCGATCAGTTCACCGCCATTGATGAGGGCGGCACCGGCAACGGCCGTCTGCATCGGCGTCGTGGCAACGCCATGGCCGAATGCGGCGGTAATCGAGTTGATCTTCTTCCACACCCGCGGCTGGCTCGGCATTTTCACCTCGGGCAGTTCCGTCTGCATCTTGGTCAACAGGCCGAAGCGGTTGAGATATTCCTTCTGGATATCCATGCCGACCTTGTCCATGATCTTGCCGGTACCGACGTTGGACGAGTAGCGGAAAATTTCCGGCACCGTCAGGACCCGCCGCGGCACGTCCCGGTCGTCATGGATGGTAAAGCCGCCGTAGTGCAAGGGCGTACTGGCATCGAACGTGTCCGTCAGCTTGATCTTGCCCGTATCGATGGCCATCGCGATGGAGAAGGTCTTGAAGACGGAACCCATCTCATCCGTGCCGTTCGACATGCGGTTCAGCCAGCCCTTGCTGCCACCATCCGCCTGCGGGTCATTGGGATCGAAATCGGGCGCCGAGGCCATGGCCAGCACTTCGCCGGTATAGATATCGAGAATGACCGCGCCGGCCGATTGCGCCTGGTATTTGCCGATTGCCTCAGACACCACATCATGCACGATGTTCTGGACACGCAGATCTATCGAAAGCTTCACCGGCTGCAGCTGGTCGACGCTGGTCAGCCCGACGCTCTTGAGGTCCGACAGACCCTGCGTGTCGATGTATTTCTCCATGCCGACCACGCCGCGATTGTCGATATCGACATAGCCGAGCACGTGCGCGGCAATGCGCCCTTCCGGATAGAAGCGCTTCACTTCCGGACGGAAGCCGATGGCCGGAATGCCGAGCTTCAACACGTCGCTCTGCTGCTTCGGCGTCAGTTGACGGCGGATCCAGATGAACTTCTGCCGCTTGTCGGAAAGCTTCGCGTACAGCGACTTGCGGTCGAGATCGGGGAAGAGGCCGGAAAGCTTCTCTACCGTCTCGTCCACGTCGACGATGCGAAACGGCTCGGCAAACATCGAGACGGTATGGACGTCGGTTGCCAGCAATTCGCCATTGCGGTCGGTAATGTCGGGGCGCGCGGCAATGCTGGTATTGGCGGGAATGGATGCCGTCATCTCCGGCGGACTGAAGCCGTAATAGGTCAGCCGGCCGAACGTCGCGATATAGGCAGCAATAAAACAGCCCGCGAGAATGATCACGCGCGACTTGGTCTGTTTCATGCTGCCGGCCGGCTTGCGCCGCGCCCATGTGGAACGTCCGGTCGCAACCAGCGTCTTTACGCGACCACTTTTGCGGAGAGAAAAGGAGATAACTGACATAGAGGTCTTTTTGAGGTCCTTGGCGGGCAGTCATCGGCCAGCATGCACCCTACTTTTTTAGACCTCGATGGTTAATGAGATACTAACCGCAGACCCCAACAGGTCGCAAAAGCGCACCCGATGCTGCCGTCATCCGCCGCAGCTCTGGTGGTCGGCGAAGTAACGCTGAAGTGTCTGCATTTGCGGACGGTCGCCGCTCTCCGTCGGCTGGATGTTGAGCGGTTCGGTCGGCTTCCACCAGTCGCCTGCCGCCCAGTAGGACCAGCCGATCCACACATCCGGCCGGCTTTCGACGGCCGACACCATATCGGTCAGCGCCTGCTGGCAACCGGGCGCGGTCGGCACCGCGAACTCACCGAGAAAACCATGTCGGCCGTGGCTTGCCAGCCAGTCGCCCATTGTGCCGATGGCTTTCACCGCATCGGCCGCACGGCTGCACTCGTCGTTCTTGCCGGAAAAATCGGCATCCATGTATTGATGGACTTCGTAGGCGTAATTTCCTGCGGGGTCGGTGACCCCGGCCATCACCTCGGAATTCGGCGTGCCGTAATCGCCGCCGGACCAGCTGTGTGCGCCGGTCCAGGATGTCCCCGGCACGAGGACGAGATTATTCGCCCCAGTCTGGCGGATGGCGGCGATCGCGCCATTGGCCGCCGACAGCCAGTCTTCAGCCGAAATCCCGTGCGGCTCGTTCATCAGCCCGAAAATGACGCCCTCCTGGTTGGCGAACATCGCCGCCAGCCGTCGCCAGAAATCGGAAAACGCGCTTTGCGGTACCGCATCCGAACCTATCAGCTGGTCCTTGTAGCGTGCGTAATTATGCGGATCGACGATCACCTGCATTCCGGCCGAACGGATATCCTTCACCGTCGCTCTCAGGCGCCGCATCTCCGCGGCATCGAACTTGTCGTAGAGTTTCGGCTGCAGCCGCTCCCACAGGAACGGCAGCCGCACGCCCCCGAACCCCTTGTCGCGGAAATAGGAAACCGTCTTCTCGGACGGATAGGTATAGCCCTCGCCATAGGCCTGGCCGAGACTGCCGAATTCCGCTCCGGCAAGGTTGATGCCACGGATGCATTGCGCCGACTGCGCTGGTCCGGCAGCCAGCACGGAACATGAAATGGCTCCGGCCAGAAGCCGCATTCTCGGCCTTGCACTCTGCCCCACCTTTTGTCCCTTACCGGTCACGCCTATTGCCACCATGCTTCTCCGCTTAGCCGCGCAAACCTCGCACCGCCAGCTTATAAAATCGCTAATAAACAGGCGAGTCGCTTCCCGACCTTGCCTGCGACGGGGATACACCTTCCGAAGACGCAACCGGAACGGAATTTTGCGCCGCCCTGCCTAATGTGACGCGTCAGAAGGCGATGACAAGCGGCACGTAAAATCTGGTCTCGGGACCATCGAGCCGTTCCAATCGTTCCAACTTGGCGTATAGGTCATTGCCGCAAATTTAGCCGCAGGGGAAACTATCCATGATCAAGAGCTATGTCCTGACCGTATCGTGCAAGTCCACGCGAGGCATCGTGGCGGCGATATCCGGCTTTCTGGCCGACAAGGGCTGCAACATCATCGATAGCTCGCAGTTCGACGACCTCGACACCGGCAAATTCTTCATGCGCGTCAGCTTCATTTCCGAAATGGGGGCCGATCGCAGTGCACTGGTCGACGGTTTCGCCCCCATCGCGCAGAAATTCGACATGGAATGGCAGGTTTTCGATTCGGAAGAACGGATGAAGGTGCTGCTGATGGTGTCGCGCTTCGGCCACTGCCTGAACGATCTTCTCTATCGCTGGAAGATCGGTGCCCTGCCGATCGATATCGTCGGGGTCGTTTCCAACCATTTCGACTACCAGAAACTGGTGGTCAACAACGACATCCCCTTCCACCACATCAAGGTGACCAAGGACAACAAGCCGCAGGCGGAAGCCCAGCTTTTGGACGTGGTCGAATCGAGCGGCACCGAGCTTGTGGTGCTCGCCCGCTACATGCAGGTTCTCTCCGATCAGCTCTGCGCAAAGATGTCCGGGCGGATCATCAACATCCACCATTCCTTCCTGCCGAGCTTCAAAGGTGCCAATCCCTATAAGCAGGCCTATCAGCGCGGCGTAAAACTGATCGGCGCGACCGCTCACTATGTCACCGCCGACCTCGATGAAGGCCCGATCATCGAACAGGATGTCGCCCGCATCACCCATGCCCAGTCGCCCGACGACTACGTGTCGCTCGGCCGCGACGTCGAAAGCCAGGTTCTCGCCCGCGCCATCCACGCTCATATCCACCATCGCACCTTCATCAACGGCAACCGCACGGTCGTCTTCCCGCCAAGCCCGGGCTCCTATGCGTCGGAACGAATGGGTTGAGTAGTCAAGCCAAGGCTTAAAAGCCCTATGGACGCAGCGTTTTCACGCGCTATCCTCTTCCGGACATGATGTTTCCGGAGACGTGTATGGCAGACGCTGCGACCGACAAGCCTGATATTGCCGAAAGCGCCATGCCAATGGAGGACGAGAGTACGCCTGAGAGGGTGGAAGCGCTTCTGCGCGAGCATTGGGGGCTTTCCGGCCAGGTCTTCCCGGTCGAGGAAAATCGCGGGGTCGGATATCTCGTCGACAATGGCCACCTGCGTTACCTCCTCAACATCAGGCTCCCTACCGACGAAGCATCTCTGAAGCTCGAACACGAGGTCATGCGCCACATCATCCGCAGCCCGGATGGCCCGCAGGTTTGCGAACCGGTGCCGACCAGGGACGACGAAGAGATTCTGCCGGCAACCATCGGCGGCGAGGACAGGATCCTGCGCCTTCTGACCGTGCTGGAGGGAACGGCACCGGCACCCGTCGGAAAACTTTCTTCTGCCACCGGTGTATCGCTCGGTGGTCTTGCGGCAAGTCTCGCCAGAAGCCTCGTCGATTTTGACCAGACGCTCTGGGGCAGTGAACACGAGGATGAGCTGCGCAAGGCAGGCCCGCGAACCGTCTCCCTGCTTTCCGAGGTGACCGACCAGGAAGCGAGGGATTTCATCGCCAGAGCCATGGTCGCGGCCCTGCGCCGCATTCATCCGCTCACCCCGGATTTCCGCGTCGGCCTCACCGTGCAGGACCTCGCCCTCGATATCCTCGCTGGCACTGACGAGGGCGGCGAGTTGCGCGCGACCGGGATTACCGATCTCGGCGGACTGGCCAAGGGCTGGTACGTTTCGGCTCTGGCCAAGACCTGCGCACGCATCCTTTCCAGCCGCGGCGGGGAACCTATGTCCATCCTGCCCGCAATCGGCGCCTACCACGCCATCGATCCGTTGAATAACAGCGAGATCGAAGCGCTCTGGCCGCTTGTCATCGGCGAACTCGCTCTGAATGCCGCCATAGCGGAAAACGCCAAGGCGCGTGCCGCCGATAACAGCGAGGCTGCCTCTTTTGCCGCCCGTGCCAAGGATGTTCTGAGCGCGGCCTCGGCAGCCACCGCCCCCTTCATGCAGGCCGCCATCCTAACCGCCTGCGGCATCGAACCTCCACCGCTCGATATCGGCC
Source organism: Neorhizobium sp. NCHU2750 (assembly GCF_003597675.1). Lineage (NCBI taxonomy): Bacteria > Pseudomonadati > Pseudomonadota > Alphaproteobacteria > Hyphomicrobiales > Rhizobiaceae > Neorhizobium > Neorhizobium sp. NCHU2750. The sequence goes on from NZ_CP030827.1 coordinate 3,804,833, forward strand.
CGCTTCTGCCCGATATCGATAGCGACAGGGTGCGGCTGGTCGATCTCGGCGTCACCAGCCCTCTGTTTCACGACGGCAACTGGACGGATGCGGATTGCGACTGGAGGCTTCTGGCCCGCATAGCCTGGGAAACCGGCATGGGCAGCACGCGTTACGGAGAATACCGCCTGTCGAAAGCGACGGCGCTGGCGGACGCCGCGCCGGATGGTGAGGCCGAACCCGCCAATGTCGCCTTGCATGTCGATATCTGCCTGCCGGCGGGAACCCCGCTCATGGCCCCCTTCACAGGCATGGTGACCGAGACGTCGCCACGCCTGTCCATTCGCGGATCCCAACTGACGCTGCTGCTGGAAGGCGTTGCCACCGATCTTGCCGACGGAGCGGAGATCGCCGGGCAAGGCGTGATCGGCAAGGTGGCGGGCGAGGACGGAGCCGTCGGCGGCATCAGGATCAGACTTTCCCGCGACCCCGACAATCCACCGCCCCTATTCTGCGCGCCGTCGCAGGCCGGGATCTGGCGCCATCTCGCGCCGTCCCCCGCGCCCCTGCTTAAGCTCGATTGCGATGCGCCGGCGGTGAGGCCTGAGAGGATTGGCCGCGCCTGGCGCGAATTCCTCTATGACGAGGCAGGCCGCATCCGCCTCGATTTTACCGGTACCGCCCCGCTTGTTGGCCACGGGCACCCGGCCGTCGCCACGGCGGGCTATCGCCAGCATATGTTGGCGGCCGTGGCAAATGGCGAGATAGCCGTTCACGACGATCTCCGGCAGGCACTCGCCGAAGTCGCCCCGCCAAGCCTCGGCCATGTCGTGCTGTTTGCCGGCCGCTCTGAGGCACTTGCAGCACTGACCTCACTCGCAGTCAACGCAGCGCCACCCGGGACATCCGAAACGGGCGAAGCCGCAAGGGCTGATCTGCCTGCGGACGAGGACATTGGGGAAGTCATCTCTGAACTCCGTGAAAGCGACGGCGATGGCGAAGAGCCCGATGAAGCTGCTGTCCCGGCGCTGAAGACCGGTATGACGGTTATCGAGCCCCTGCCCAGTATTGTCGGACTGGTGGAGACGATCGCAATTGCCAGGAAGCAGGGCCATATCGTCGTCGCCGACGAGACGCGCACCGGCTATGGCCGACTTGGCGACGCATTCTGGGCCATCGAACAGGAAGGGCTTTCCGTCGATGCCCTGCTGGCGGGAAGCTGCCACGGGGATACGCTGTCCGTCGTCTTCTGCGGCTCAGATCTTGCAGACGGGCTGTACGAATTGTCATCGCCGGTGTCTCCGATCGCCGCAGCGACCGCGCTTGCGGCACTTCGCGTTCTTCGCGACGAGCAGATGCAGGCCAATGCCGCGACGATCGGCGAAATCCTCGGGCACGGCCTGCGGCAACTTTCCGAAGACAGAAATGGCGATATCGAAATCACCGGTCAGGGTTTCTTCTGGAAAATTCAACTTTCGGGGGAACCGGCCAAAATCGGACCTGTGCTCAGCCGGACGGTGCAGCATGACACCGGCAACAACGGTACGATTCTCTTTCTACCCCCTCTCTGCGCCGGCGAGCAGAGCGTGAAGCAATGTCTCGCGAGCCTTCGCCAGGCATTCGGACCGATCCCCCAATCGGAAATTTAAACGGGCCTCACCCTTGTTTGGATGACACCAGCACCTAAGTTAGCTTCGCTGGCGGAAGCCGCGAGATTGCGAACGTAATTTCACAATATCGCCTTTCTCCTGTCATCATGCAGAAAAATATTCTGTTTAATTAGGATTTGATTGATCGGGACACTCGTTTCGAATACCCTGATCAACGGTCGGAAAATGATTCTGACTGTATCGCGCAACGCTTTGAAAAGGAGAGTGGCATGCTGAAATCTGTCTTCGTCGCTGTCCTCAAGCGGCAAGCGCTCGATATGAATGGCACGGATCGCCGCTCCCTTCCGTGCTGTCGAATGTAACGCTTCCGGTTCCTATCGTTCCTGAATTTTACCATTCGTTTTGAGCTGCACCCTCTGCAGCCCATGCGGGAGTCTGTTATGCAAAAGCAAGTTATTGAATTCGCCGGCGAGCCCGTCGGCATTGTCGTGCCGGATGAAAACCGGCTGAAGTTCATCGCCGTCAAGTTCCACGTCATCGATCTCGATGAGCAACGTTTCGATTCGCCCGACGATGTCAGGCTGGCGATCAGCAGGCTGGTCGCCGCCAGAAACGCGGCACCGGCAGCTCATGTCTGAACCGCGGCATCACCCCACCGAAATACAAAAAGCCGCCCTCGAGGCGGCTTTTGTTTATGAAAAAGGCTGCACCGCCTCGAGGCGTTAAAAGGCGGTAAAGGTGATCGTCGTCAGCGAACGCTCGATATTCGGAATGCAGGCGATCTTCTCGTTGACGAACCGGCCGATCTCCGCGTCGTCCTCGATATAGACCTTGAGCAGCAGATCCCATTCGCCGCTGGTGGAATAAAGCTCCGACACGAGCTCCGTCTTGTATATGGCGTCCGCGACCTCATAGGTCTTGCCGGGCTTGCAGCGCAATTGCACAAAAATGGGTTTCATCGACTGTTCTCGTCTTTGGACCGCAACCGGTCTAGCTGTTCATGAATTGACTATTGGCCGATGGCACCCTTGAGCGCAAGCGCATCGGACCTGATCTCCTCCATGATCCAGTCGCGGAAGGCGACGAGCGGCGGATAGCTCACCCGGTCGGGCAGGTAGGCAAGGTAATATTGCCCGGTCGGCATCGCCAGCCCCTCGGCCGCCTGCACCAATTGCCCTTCCTCCAGTTCGCGCGCAATCAGGAAGCGGGGAAGCAACGCAGCGCCGAGCCCGGCACGCGCCGCCTCCACCATGGTGGTGAACTGGTCGAACAGCATGCCGTGGACCGCATCGAAGGCCACGCCGTTTCGGTTGAACCACAATTCCCAGGCATCGGGGCGGGTACTCAGATGCAGAAGCGGCGCACGCAGGATATCGGCAGGTGTCGAAATGGCGTGCCGTGCCTTGAAATCCGGACTGCAGGCCGGCACCGTGTCCTCGTCCATCAGATGCGTCAAAGCCGCTCCCGGCCAGCGTGCAGCACCGAAATGAATGGCCGCATCCAGCGTGTCGAAGCGAAAATCGAATGGCTCCAGCCGCGTGATCAGGTTGACGACCATGCCCGGATGCAGGTCGAGAAACCGGCCGATGCGCGGCGTAAGCCAGCGCGTTCCGAAAAACGGCAAGATGGCGAGATTGAGCGTACCGCCGGCCGGATTGGCCCTCAGATTGAGCGAGGCGTTCGATATGCGCCGCAGCGCCTCGCGCACCTCGCGCGCATAGCTGTCGCCCGCAAGCGTCAGCTTTATCGTCTGCCGCTCGCGCAGGAAAAGCGCCACCCCGAGCTGCTTCTCAAGCGCCGAGATCTGCCGGCTGACCGCACTCTGGGTCAGGCCCAGTTCGTTGGCAGCAGCCGTGACGCTGCCGGTGCGGGCAGCGGCCTCGAATGCGGACAATAGCGAAAAGGACGGAAGAAACCGTCTTGGCGGCAGCATGTCATTCCTCCAGCGAATGACCTGTTGAGATTATGTCGATATTCACCGCCAAATCCGCTCTGTAAAGTCGCCCTAACAATAAAATCCGGGAACTTTTTCATGTTGAATGATCCACGCTCGCACGGCCTCTGGGAGAGGACCGCGCCGCCCGCGCCTGCGACGTCTTCCCTCAGAGGAAATGTCGGCGCGGATGTCGTGATCGTCGGTGGCGGTTATACCGGCCTGTCGGCGGCCCTCCACCTTGCCGAACGTGGTACCAGTGTCGTGCTGCTGGAAGCAACGGAAGTCGGTTTCGGTGGCGCTGGCCGCAATGTCGGCCTCATCAATGCCGGCATGTGGGTCATGCCCGATGATTTCCCGAAGGAACTTGGTGAGCATTACGGCGAACGCGCCCTCGATCTGCTCGGCAACGGCCCCTATCTGGTGCGTGAGCTGATCGAAAAGCATGGCATCGCCTGCGAACTCGAAACCAGCGGCACGCTGCACTGCGCCGTCGGCGCAGAAGGCATGACGGAGCTCGAAGAACGCGCCCGCCAGTGGCAGAAGCGCGGCGCAGCCGTCACCATGCTCGACGCCGCAGAGACCGAGCGCCGGATCGGCACCAAGGCCTATGCCGGATCGCTGCTCGACATGCGCGCCGGCACCCTGCAGCCGCTCGCCTATGCCCGCGGGCTGGCCCACGCGGCAATCAAGGCCGGAGCCACGATCCATACCGGCAGCGCCGTGATCGCCACCGGTGAGACGAACGGCAAGAAAATCGTCAAGACGGCACAGGGCGAAGTCTCCGCCGACTGGATCATCGTTGCCAGCGATGCCTATTCGACCGGGCCCTGGGAACAGGTTCGCCGCGAACAGGTTCATCTTCCCTATTTTAACTTCGCCACCAAGCCGCTTTCGGCAAACCTGCGCCAGACGGTACTGCCGCAATCGGAAGGCTGCTGGGATACCAAGGAGGTTCTCTCCTCCTTCCGCATGGACAAGGCGGGACGGCTCGTTTTCGGTTCGGTCGGTGCATTGCGCGGAACCGGCCTTGCCGTCCACAAGGCATGGGCGCGGCGCTCGCTGAAGCGGCTTTTCCCGCAGCTGGCAGACGTCGAATTCGAAGCGGAATGGTACGGCCGCATCGGCATGACGGACAATGCCCTGCCGCGCTTCCACCGGTTTGGTCATAAGGTCATCGGCTTTTCCGGCTATAACGGCCGCGGCATTTCGCCGGGCACGAATTTCGGCAAGGTTCTGGCACAGCATATCCTCGGCGAGATCGCCGAAACGGATCTGCCGCTGCCGCTGACCGAGGTAAGGGAACCGAGCTTCCGCCCGCTCAAGGAAGCCTATTACGAGGCAGGAGCCCAGATCGCCCATTTTACCGGCGAACGCTTCTGACCGAAACTAATCTCTGCGGCGATGTTGCGAAACCGCCGCCGACTTGTAGATTGACCCCGAAATTTCGACACCCGGAGACAGACATGACGCTCGCCAAACTCGACCTCGCCGCCGAAGTGGACAAGATCTTTGCAGATCTCGGCGTTGCCACAAGCCAGTACAAGGGTGGCACGCTCACCGTCCGTTCGCCGATATCGGGCACCGAAATCGGCAAGCTGCCGGAAATCAGCGCCGCCGACACGAAGAAGGCGATCGACGCTGCCCATCGAGCCTTTCTCGAATGGCGCCTCGTACCTGGCCCGAAGCGCGGCGAACTGATCCGCCTTCTCGGCGAGGAACTGCGCGCAGCCAAGGCTGCACTCGGTCGTCTCGTCTCGATCGAAGTCGGCAAGGTAACCTCCGAAGGCCTTGGCGAAGTGCAGGAAATGATCGACATCTGCGATTTCGCCGTCGGCCTCTCCCGCCAGCTTTACGGCCTGACGATCGCCACCGAGCGCTCCGAGCACCGGATGATGGAAACCTGGCATCCGCTTGGCGCCATCGGCATCATTTCCGCCTTCAACTTCCCGGTTGCCGTCTGGTCCTGGAATGCGGCGCTCGCTATCGTCTGCGGCAACTCCATCATCTGGAAGCCGTCGGAAAAGACGCCTCTGACGGCACTTGCCAGCCAGGCCATCTTCGACAAGGCCGTCGCCCGTTACGTCGCCGATGGCGGCAAGGCGCCCAAAAACCTCTCGACGCTGCTGATCGGCGGCCGCGAGATCGGCGAAGTCCTGGTCGACCACGAGAAGGTTCCGCTGGTTTCCGCTACCGGCTCGACCCGCATGGGTCGCGAAGTGGGTCCGAAGCTTGCCCAGCGCTTCGCCCGCTCGATCCTCGAACTCGGCGGCAACAATGCTGCGATCGTCACCCCGACCGCCGATCTCGACCTGACGCTGCGCGGTGTCGCCTTTGCCGCCATGGGCACGGCCGGCCAGCGCTGCACGACGCTTCGCCGTCTCTTCGTCCATGACAGCGTCTACGACGCATTGGTTCCGCGTCTCGCCAAGGCCTACCAGTCGGTTACGATAGGTTCGCCGCTCGAAAACGGCAATCTGGTCGGCCCGCTGATCGACAAGACCGCCTTCGACAAGATGCAGTCCGCCCTTGAGGCAGCCAAGGCTGCCGGTGGCAAGGTTGTCGGCGGCGAGCGTGTTCTCGATGGCGAAGCTGCAGACGCCTATTATGTCCGCCCGGCAATCGTCGAAATGCCGACCCAGACCGGTCCGGTGAAGGACGAAACCTTCGCGCCGATCCTCTACGTGATGAAATATTCGAGCTTCGAGGAAGCGTTGGAACTGCATAACGGCGTGCCGCAGGGCCTATCGTCGTCGATCTTCACCAACGACATGCGCGAAGCCGAAATCTTTGTCTCTGCCAGCGGTTCGGACTGCGGCATCGCCAACGTCAATATCGGCCCTTCGGGTGCCGAAATCGGTGGCGCGTTCGGCGGCGAAAAGGAAACCGGCGGCGGCCGCGAATCCGGCTCGGACGCCTGGAGAGCCTATATGCGCCGTGCCACCAACACCCTGAACTACGGCCGTACCCTGCCGCTGGCACAGGGTGTCAAGTTCGACATCGAGTAACGAAAACGCCGTGGCGCCGCTCAATCTCCTGACCGATATCGAGGGCGTGGCCGTTGGCCATGCCACCGATCTCGCGCTCGGCTCCGGCGTCACGGCCATCATCTTCGACGAGCCGGCGATTGCCTCCGGCTCGGTTCTCGGCGGCGCACCGGGCGGCCGCGATACAGCCCTTCTCGACCCGTCGATGACGGTCCAGTCCGTCGATGCCTTCGTGCTTTCGGGCGGTTCCGCCTTCGGCCTTGATGCCGCCGGCGGCGTGCAGGCAGGCCTTCGCCAGATCGGCCGCGGATTCGAGGTCAGCACGGCCAAGGTTCCGATCGTGCCGCAGGCGATCCTGATGGACCTCCTGAACGGCGGCAACAAGGACTGGGGCCTCCATTCCCCCTATCGCGACATGGGCTACGACGCCTTCACGGCCGCCGGCAAAGGCGCTTTCGCTCTCGGCACGGTCGGGGCCGGCACGGGCGCCACCACTGCCACCTTCAAGGGCGGCATCGGTTCCGCAAGCGCTGCAACATCCTCCGGCCACACGATCGGCGCCCTGCTCGCCGTCAATGCCATGGGTTCGGCAACCATTGGCAATGGTCCGCATTTCTGGGCAGCCCCGTTCGAAAAGAACGGCGAATTTGGTGGCCTCGGCCAGCCGCAACACTTCACCGACAATGACACCGCCATGCGCATCAAGGGTGTGAAGCTGAAGGCAACGACGATCGGCGTGATCGTTACCGACGCAGTGTTGACCAAGGCACAGGCTCACCGTCTCTCGATCATGGCCCATGACGGCCTCGCCCGCGCCGTGCTGCCTGCACACTTGCCGGGCGACGGCGACACGATGTTCTCCGCCGCAACCGGCCAAAAGCCGCTCGCCGACATGGCCGCTTTCGCCGAACTCTGCCATCTGGCGACACTGGTCACTGCACGCGCCGTGGCCCGCGGTGTTTATGAAGCGACTGCCTTGCCCGTTTTGAATGCACAGGCCGCGTGGCGGGATAAATTCACCGGCTAAAAGCTTTTCAGCGCTTCTTCCAATCTCCGCCAGCCACTCTCATCCGGCAGGCCGATCCGTAAGTCATCCGGTCGCTCATCGAAGCGTCTGGTCATGATGCCACGACGTCCGAGATGCTGGTAGAGTGCCTGAGCACGAGGGTCCCGGACAAGGCAGAACAACGATGTCCCACCATGAATGGCGATGCCTGCATCGTGCAGGCACGCCTGAAGAGTAGCGGCCTCCGTGCCAAGCCGCTCCCGCATCTGGATCTGCCATTCCCGATCGGCAAGCGCCTCACGCGCGACATGCAAAGCGGGCCCGGAAACGGCCCAGGGGCCAAGCCGCGTCTCGATCGTCCTTACTATCTCCGGCTGGGCAATCGCAAAGCCGAGCCTCAGGCCCGCCATGCCATAGAACTTACCGAAGGAGCGCAGCACCAGCACGCCGCCGTCACCGACCATGCCGGCAAGGCTTTCTGCTTCCGACACATCCACAAAAGCCTCGTCCACCACCAGCAATCCACCCTTGGCGCGCATGACGGAGGCAAGCGCCAGCAGATCGTCCCGCTTCACCATGCGGCCGGTCGGATTGTTGGGATTGACGATGATGGCAAGATCGGCCTGCTCCATCCGGCAAAGCTCGTCCGTCTCAGTCACGTCGAACCCGGCAAGCCTTGCCGCGCGGGCATGCTCGGCATAGGTGGGCGACAGGACGGCGGCTTTTCGCCCGCCTATCAGACTTGCGACAATCGGCAGCAGGATCTGCGTGCCCGGCCCCGCTGCAATATGGGCCGCAGAGGCAGCACCATAAGCATTGGCCGCGACTGTCTTGAGGTCATCCAGCATTGCAGGCTCGGGCAGGCGCGCAAAAACATTGCCGGGAATTGGTGAATGCGGATAGGAATGCGGATTGATGCCGGTCGACAGATCGATCCACGGCTCTGGCGCTTCAGGAAACAGCGCGCGGGCCTTGGCAAGATTTCCACCGTGCTGGATCGGGTCGCCCACATCAGAGCCCATATCAGAGATTGCCACTGAAATGTTCCTTCTCGCATTCTTCGCGCTGATCGTAGAGCGCTTTACCGGCTACCCGGACTGGCTGTTCAGGTTGATCGGCCATCCCGTGACCTGGATCGGCCGGCTGATATCCGACCTCGACAGGCGATGGAACCGGGAAGCCGACGATTTCGCCACCCGCAAGAATATGGGCATCAGGGCGCTGGCCGTCATCCTTGTCATCGTCATCCTGATCGCCTTTGCGGTGCAAAAGGTTCTTCTCGTCCTGCCGCTCGGACCGATCCTGCTCTTGCTGGTGGCCGCAAGCCTTCCGGCGCAGAAAAGCCTGGAGCGGCATGTGCGTGAGGTTGCCTCCTCGCTCAAGCATCGCGGCCTGCCGGCCGGCCGAATGGCCGTCTCCCGCATCGTCGGCCGCGATGTCGAACAGCTTGACGAGGCGGCGGTCTGCCGCGCGGCGATCGAAAGCCTGGCGGAAAACTTTTCCGATGGCGTTGTCGCGCCGGCCTTCTGGATGGGAATTGGCGGCCTCCCGGCCGGTGCCGCCTATAAGGCGGCGAACACCGCCGACAGCATGATCGGCCACCGCTCGCCGCGCCATGAGGCCTTCGGCTGGGCGGCAGCGCGCTTCGACGATCTCGTAAATCTGCCTGCCTCGCGGCTGACGGCAGCACTCTTCGTCATCGCCGCCCTCTTCGTCCGTGATGCATCGCCCGGCAACGCCATCAAGGCGATCCGCCGCGACGCAAAGAACCACCGCTCTCCCAATGCCGGATGGCCGGAAGCCGCCATGGCCGGCGCGCTCGGCATCGCGCTGGCTGGGCCGCGCAGCTATGGCGGGACGATGATCGAGGCCGGCTACATGGGCGAAGGCGGCCGTACCGAGCTGGTCTACGAGGATATTTACGACGCGCTGAGGATCGCCCGCATCGCCGACCTGCTGCTGATCGGCCTCTTCGGCCTCCTGGCGATCGTCATGTGGCAAGTCTGAGCAATCCGGTGAGATCGAGATGCCGCTCCATGTGCGCGGCGAGCCGATCGAGAATGGCATCCACATTCGCCTCGTAGTCGAGGCCCGATGACGACCCGCCAAGCCGGGAAAGCCAGGCGGAGCGTTGGCGGTCGTCTGCAAACAGCCCATGCACATAGGTGCCCATGACCCGGCCATCCGTCGAACGCGCGCCTTCCGCCTGCCCGCCGATCACCGAAAACGGCCGGACGCAATCGACACCGGCCGTCTGTCCAATATGCATTTCATAGCCGGCAAACGAAATCCCGTCGAAACTGGTGCCGGAAACCGCCTCCAGCCGCTTGGCACCGGAAAGCACCGTCTCCACTTCGATGAGGCCGAGGCCGTCGACCGCGCCGGGTGGCCCTTCCGTTCCCTCGGGATCGGACAGACGCCTGCCGAGCATCTGGTAGCCGCCGCAAAGACCGAGAATTTTTCCGCCGCGCCGGTGATGGGCGGCAATGTCGATATCGAAACCGGCTTCGCGCAGCGCCGCAAGATCCGCAATCGTCGCCTTCGAGCCAACCAGAAGCACAAGATCGCAATCGCCCGGAATGGCCTCCCCGCGACGCACGCGGATCAATTCCACCTCCGGCTCGGCCTCCAGCGGATCGAGATCGTCGAAATTGGAAATATGCGGCAGGATCGGTACCGCGATGCGGATTTTCGCATCCGGCTTGCGGGCAAACGACTGGTTCAGACCGAGGGCATCCTCCGCCGGCAGGAGAGCCGCATCGGCAAAATGCGGCAGAAGCCCGACCGATTGCCAGCCGGTAAACCTCGAGATCAGATCCATCCCCTCGGCAAACAGCGCCGGATCGCCGCGGAACCGATTGACGATGAAGCCACGGATCATCGCCGCATCATCCGCATCGATCACGAGTTTCGTCCCCGCGATACTGGCAATGACGCCGCCGCGATCGATATCGCCGATCAGTATGACCGGCACGTCGGCGGCACGCGCAAAACCCATATTGGCAATGTCGTTCTGGCGCAGATTGATCTCGGACGCGCTGCCCGCACCTTCAACGAGAACGAGATCGGCCTTTGCCCGCAGGATCTCGTAGCTTTCCATTACCCGCGACAGCAATCTTGGCTTCAGTTGCTGATATTCCGACGCTTTCGCATTGCCTTCCACCCGGCCCTGAACCACGACCTGCGAGCCGATATCGCTTTGCGGCTTCAACAGAACCGGGTTCATGTGGACGCTGAGCGGCACACCCGCCGCCCGCGCCTGCAAGGCCTGCGCCCGGCCGATCTCACCACCATCGGCCGTCACGGCAGCATTGTTGGACATGTTCTGCGGCTTGAACGGCAAAACCTTGAGACCGCGCAGCGTAAACGCGCGCGCCAGGCCGGCGACGATCAGCGACTTGCCCACGTCCGAACCCGTTCCCTGGAACATCAGCGAGCGAGCAGCCATGGTTCAGAACTCGATACCGGCCTGGGCCTTCACCCCGGCCTTGAAATGGTGCTTGACCAGCGTCATCTCGGTGACGAGATCGGCAGCCTCGATCAGCGCCGGCTTGGCATTGCGGCCGGTCACGACCACATGCAGGTCGGGGCGCCGCGTCGCGAGCGAAGCAACGACGCTCTCAAGATCGAGATAGTCGTAACGCAGCGCGATATTGAGTTCGTCGAGAATGACGAGACCGATCGAGTCGTCGGCCATCAGGTCGAGCGCCTTGGCCCATGCCCTCTCGGCAGCGGCAATGTCCCGCTTGATATCCTGGGTTTCCCAGGTGAACCCCTCGCCCATCGTGTGCCAGACGACACGATCGCCGAATGTCGCAAGCGCCGGCTGTTCACCGGTCGACCAGGCGCCCTTGATGAACTGTACGATGCCGACGCGGCGATTATTGCCGAGCATGCGCAGCGCCAGCCCGAAGGCCGCCGTCGATTTGCCCTTGCCCGGTCCGGTATGGACGATGAGAAGCCCTTTTTCGACGGTTTTCTCGGCCACTTCCGCATCCTGAACAGCTTTGCGGTTGACCATCTTGGCGCGATGGCGCTCCTCAGTGGACTGATCGATATCCTTCAACCTGCTGCAAGCTCCTGCTTGGGTCCTGACCGGCGGCCGCAAAAGCAACCTGATCCAGCATATGGCCCTCATTCAAATCCGTTACGGAAAAACCGGGCGGTTGGCGAAGAGCCCGCCACGCCGCCTTGTGTCCGCAACCACCCTCGTGCGTCGGCGACGACTATAGGCAAATCCGTTGCCTCGGCAATCGCTTCTGCGACATTGACAGCACCCCGCGGGAGCGCTTACTTGATGGTTACGACGGTCTCTTGCCGGCAACGGCAAGGGCTAAGAGAGAATGCGGTGCGGATTCGGCGTCTTCGCTGGGATCCAATGCCGCGGCTGCCCCCGCAACTGTAGGCGGCGAGCCATCTTGCCAAAGACGCCACTGGAGAGATCCAACCTAGGAGATAGGGACCGGATCCATCTGGGAAGGCAGGCAGGTGGCGACGACCCGTGAGCCAGGAGACCTGCCGTTCCACATTCATGCTTTTCCGGGCGGGGTGCTCCGGGCAAGGCCTTGTTTTCACTGCAGGATGGTCCGCCACCTGTCGCGCACCCCGATTTTTTGAGAAACCCGGCGGTTTGCGGCCTGATGACGGATGAAGTGCAAAAAGACGATGGAAGTCTGGCCGACGACGGCAATGCCGGCGAGATCGACGTGACGATCTTCGTCTGCACCAATTGCCGCGAGTCAACCAACAGCACGGTCCGCCCCGGTGTCGCACTGATAGAGGCATTGAGAGAGGCGGCCGAAGGCAAGCCGCTTGCGATAAAGCCCGTCACCTGCCTTTCCAATTGCGACAAGGGGCCGAGCGCCGCCTTCAATCGCCGCTCCGGCTGGTCCTATGTGTTCGGCCATCTCTCGACCGAAAATGCCGACGACATCGTCACCGGCGCAATGATGCTGGCCGCCGACGAACGCGGCCTGCTTCCCCTTCGCAGCCGCCCGACATGCCTGCGCGGCAAGGGCATGACGGCCCGCATCCCCCCCTTCCATCATCACGAGGACATGCCTGCATGAGCGTCAATTCCGCCCCCAAGTTCGATCGCGTACCCTGCACCGTCGTCACCGGCTTTCTCGGTGCCGGCAAGACCACGCTGATCCGCAACCTGATCGAAAAGCTCGACGGCAAGCGGCTGGCCATCATCGTCAACGAATTCGGCGATGTCGGCATCGATGGCGAAGTGCTCAAAGGTTGCGGCATCGAAAGCTGCCCAGACGATAACATCATCGAGCTCGCAAACGGCTGCATCTGCTGCACGGTCGCAGACGATTTCGTCCCCGCGATCGACCAGATCCTCGCCCGCGAACCGCGCGTTGATCATATCCTGATCGAAACCTCGGGCCTCGCTCTGCCCAAGCCGCTCGTCCAGGCCTTCCAGTGGCCGGCCGTCAAGGCTCGCGTCACCGTCGATGGCGTCGTTGCCGTCGTCGATGGCGTGGCGCTGGCCGAAGGCCGTGTTGCCGACGACCATGTGGCGCTCGAAGCCCAGCGCGAGGCAGACGGCTCGATCGACCACGACGACCCGGTCGAGGAAGTCTTCGAGGATCAGGTTGCCTGCGCCGACATGATCGTGCTGACCAAGACCGACCTGCTCGATCAGGCGTCGCTCGCTGCCGCCAAGGGCCGTGTCCAGGCGCATCTGCCGCGCGCGGTGAAGATCGTGCCGGCTGCCAAGGGCGCCGTCGATCCGGGCGTGCTGATTGGCCTTGGCCTTGCTGTCGAGGACGATATCGAAAACCGCAAGACCCATCACGACGACGAGGAAGACCACGATCACGACGAATTCGACAGCTTCGTCATCGATCTTCCGGCCGTGACTGACGCGGAAGCTCTGGCAGAGCGTATCTCCGCCACGGCGGAAGCGGAAAACGTGCTGCGCATAAAGGGCTTCATCGACGTCGCGAACAAGCCGATGCGCCTGCAGGTTCAGGCAGTAGGATCGCGCGTGAACCATTATTTCGACCGCGCCTGGGCGCCCGGCGAAATCCGCCAGAGCCGCCTCGTCGTGATCGGCGAAAAGGGTATTGATCGCGCTGCAATCGAGAAGATGCTGGCGGCCTGAATCCCGCGCAAGGCAATTCCGGAATTGCGGCAGACAAAGGAAGAGGATGCATATACTCGCCACCACATCGTCGTCGCTCGACGATCTGATCGAACCGGTAGACCTCAATCAGTCGCCGGCCGATGTGGTGGTGCTGTCCTTTTCCGGCAGCGACCTGAACGGCGTTGCGGCGGGATGGGGTGAAGGCAGCCTCGCGCTCACCAATCTCTCCGACCTGCACCATCCCATGTCCGTCGATCTATGGCTGGACAAGACCGCATCCCATGCGAAGGTCATCCTCGTCCGCATTCTCGGCGGCTACGACCGCTGGGCCTATGGCGTGGACGAGCTTTCCCGCCTCGCAAGGCGCCGCAAGATAGCGCTCGCACTTCTACCGGGCGAATGCAGCATTCGCGATGAGCGCTTGGCCAGCGCGTCGACAATGTCTGATGAGACGCTGGCCGGCATCCTTGCCTGCTTCCGGGAGGGCGGGCCGGACAATATGCGGCTTCTGGCCCGACGGCTCTCGGCTCTGGCTGATGGCAGCACGGGCACGCTGCCCGCGGCACTGCCGATGCCGAAGGCGGGCTTCTACAAGCCGGGGCACGGCATTGCCGACGAAGAGGAGCTTCTGGCAGACCTCGCGGCGGCAGCGCCGCGCCTGCCGATCCTGTTCTATCGCTCCATGCTGCTTGCCAACGACGCCGCCCCGATCGACGCCCTGTTTGCAGCGCTTGGGGCACGCGGCTTCGCGCCGGTGCCGGTCTTTGTCAGCGGGCTGAAGGATCAGGAGGCAATCTCCTTTGTCGAGGCAACGATCGCAAGGCTCGGCGCCGCAGCGATCCTGACCACCACCGCCTTCGCCAGCGGTACAGATGCCAATAGCGACACGCTTTTCGATCGCACCGGCATTCCCGTCTTCCAGATCGTCGTCGCCACGACGCGGCGGGACGGCTGGGCCGAAGGAAGGCGCGGCTTGAACCCGGCCGATCTCGCCATGCATGTCGTGCTGCCGGAACTCGATGGCCGCATTCTCGCCGGCGCTATCTCTTTCAAGCAGGGCGACAATTCCGCCGCCCTCTTCAACCAACCAGAACCCGACCGGGTGGAGCAGGTGGCGGATCGCATCGCCTCTTTCCTGCGGATGAAGATGGCGGCACCGGCAGAACGCCGGGTCGTCATCATGATGCCGGACTATCCGAGCACACCGGGCCGTACCGGCTACGCCGTGGGGCTAGACGTACCGCAAAGCGTGCTGTCCATGCTGCACGAACTCTCGCAGGCCGGCTATTCGGTTTTGGATATGCCGGCGACGCCGAAAGATCTGCTGGACCGTCTTGGCCGGCAGACGGGTGCTCTGCCGGTCGAGGAATACATTCCCGCCCCCGGCACCGAGGCGGCCTGGGGTTCAGCGCGGGATGATGGCGACATAGAAGACGGTGCCTGGCGTTTTCGCGCCGCGCAATTCGGCAACATTACCGTGGCGCTGGCGCCGGATCGCGGTCGCAATGCCGACCGCCGTGCCGACTACCACAGCCCCGACCTGCCGCCCCGCCATGCACTCGTAGCCTTTGGTCAATGGATGCGCCACCGGCTCGATACCCATGCCATCGTCCATGTCGGAGCTCACGGCACGCTGGAATGGCTGCCGGGCAAGACAGTCGCCCTGTCGAAAGATTGCTTCCCGGAACTGATCACCGGCAGCCTGCCGGTCATCTATCCCTTCATCGTCTCCAATCCCGGCGAGGCAGCGGTGGCCAAACGGCGGATTTCCGCCATAACCATCGGCCATCTGCCGCCGGTCCTCACCGGTGCCGGCCTTTCCAACGACGAGAAGAAACTGGAACTGCTGGTCGACGAATATGCCCAGGCCGACGGCCTCGACCGTCGCCGCCGCGACCGGCTGGCAAAGCTGATCGTCGAGGCCGCCCGCGACACGACGATCGCCACCGATGCCGGCGTATCCCGCAACGACGATCCGGATACGGCACTCGCCCGCATCGATGCCTTTCTCTGCGATCTCAAGGATTTCGCCATCAAGGATGGCCAGCACGTGTTCGGCACTGTCGCCGAAGGTGACGGGGATCCGCTGCGGATCGCCAGCGCCGCGGCCGAAAGGCAGGCGCTGATCGATGCGCTCGACGGCAAGCACATCCGCCCCGGCCCGTCCGGCGCGCCGGCACGTGGTCGCCGCGATGTCATGCCGACCGGCCGCAACCTTTATGCTAGCGATCCACGCACCCTGCCGACCCCGACCGCCTTCGAGCTTGGAAAACGCGCTGCCGACGAGATCCTGCGCCGCTACCTGCAGGATCACGGTGACTGGCCGAAAAGCCTCGTCTTCGATCTCTGGGGCAGCGCCAGCCTGAGAAGCGGTGGCGAGGAAGTGGCGCAGGTTCTGGCACTGATGGGCGCAAGACCGGTCATGGATACGGCCACAGGCCGCGTGACCGGCATCGAGGTTCTTCCGCCGGCGCAGCTCGGCCGCCCTCGAGTAGACGTGACGCTGCGCATTTCCGGCCTGTTCCGCGACATGTTTCCGGCCTTGATCGCACTTCTCGACGCCGCCATGCGGGCGATTGCCGCCCGCGAGGAAGCACCGGGAGACAATCCGCTTTCGGAAGCCGCACAGGCAGCCGGTTCCGTCCCGCCGCGCATCTTCGGTTCGGCACCGGGCACTTACGGCTCCGGCATAGAGGAAAAGCTCGCCGACGGCCGTTGGGCCGAGCGCGAGGAGCTTGGCCGCATCTATCTCGATGCCACGAGCCACGCTTTCGGTGGCGCCGATGGAGAGGCAAGCCACGTCCCAGGCGAATTTGCCGGGCGCGTCGGCAATGCCGACCTCCTCGTCCATACAGGCGACGATCCGGGCCGTGATCTGCTCGATGGATCGGCCGACGTGGCCTTCATCGGTGGGTTTTCGGCAGCGGTCGCGGCCCTCGGCGGCAAGGCGGACGTGATCGCGCTCGATACGACCGACCCGGCAAAGCCGAAGGCAAGGTCGATATCGGAAGCCGTCACCCGCGTGGTCCGCGCCCGCGCCGTCAACCCGCGCTTCATCGAAGGCCAGATGCGCCATGGTCCCCGCGGTGCAGCCGAACTGGTCGAGACAGTGGACCGGCTGATCGGCTTTGCTGAAACCACCCATGCCATTCCGCAGTCGTTGATCGACGCAACCTATGATGCCTATCTGGGTGACGAAACCGTGCGCGATTTCCTGCTGGCGCAAAATCCCGAAGGCGCCCGCTATATGGCGGAGCGCTTCCGCTCGGCGATGAACCGCGGCCTCTGGCACCCGCGACGCAACGCCGTCGATGCGGAACTGGAAATGCTCGTCCCGTCCCAAAAGGGAGGGGTCGCATGACGACGCTCCCGCTCGATCACGACACGCAGGACATGCGGCGCGGCGCCTGCCCCGCCCTTTCCGCGCCGATGATGACCGGCGACGGGCTGCTGGCGCGCATATCGCTGACCGGGGCGATCACCCCAAAAGAACTTGCCGATATCTGCCGGCTGGCAAAAAGACACGGCAACGGCATGATCGACATTTCAGCCCGTGGCAATCTCCAGATCCGCGGCCTCAGCGAGACCTCGGCACCACGTCTCGACGCCGATGTGCGGGCGCTGAACCTTCCCCTGCGCGACGGCCTGGCGGTCGAAGTGCCACCGCTTGCCGGACAGGATGAAAGCGAGATCGCCGACCCTCGGCCACTGGCTGAAGCCATCCGCGACGGCGCCCGCACCATCACCGGACTGGCACCGAAAATGGCCGTTGTCGTCGATGGCGGGGGGCGTTTGCGGCTCTCCCATCTGCTGGCGGATATCCGCCTTGTGGCCATCTCGGAAACGGAGTGGCGGCTCACCCTCGGCGGCACCGAGCAATCCGGTCGTATTTTCAATGTTTTACGTGAAACACTTGTTGTCGACACGGTTCTTGCCCTGCTGAAGCGACTGGCCAGCCTGGGAAACAAGGCTCGCGGGCGGGATCTGGCGAGAGATATTCCGGTGAGCGAAACGGCGCCCCACACTCAACCGTCATCCTCGGGCTTGTCCCGAGGATCTACCGGTGTCGAGGTTTTCGATGCGGATCGGATGCCCGGGACAAGCCCGAGCATGACGGCCCAAAATGCGTCCGCCTCCCCCTTCGATCTCTTCGCGCTCTCCGATGACCTGCACGCCGTCGGCATCGGCCCCGCATTCGGCCAGGCGAAGTCGGAAAGCCTGATCGCGCTCTGCGACGAGGCTACACGGCTCAAAGTAAAATCTGCAAAGCAGGCACTCGATCATGCGCTGCTCTTCACCGGCCCCGAAATCGCCTGCCGGAAATTACAGGCCTTTGCCGGAGACTGCGGCTTCATCACCTCGGCCAGCGATCCGCGCAGCCATATCGCCGCCTGCCCGGGCCGCCCTGCCTGCAATTCGGCAACGATTGCCACGCATGAGATTGCCGCGGCGGCCGCAGCCGAGTGTGGCGATCTTATTGACGGCTCGTTCAAGCTTCATGTGACGGGCTGCGCCAAGGGTTGCGCCCATCCTGAACCCGCGGCCCTGACGCTTTGCGGCACGGCGGATCGTGTTTCCCTGATCGCTGCGGCAAAAGCATCGGGACAACCCTTTGCTTTCGCGCACTTTGCCGATACCAACGCCACACTTCGCCGGCTTTCCGATCTCGTCAGACGGGAGAGACGGCCGAATGAAAACTCCGCCGACTGCC
Organism: Neorhizobium sp. NCHU2750; assembly: GCF_003597675.1. NCBI lineage: Bacteria > Pseudomonadati > Pseudomonadota > Alphaproteobacteria > Hyphomicrobiales > Rhizobiaceae > Neorhizobium > Neorhizobium sp. NCHU2750. The sequence goes on from NZ_CP030827.1 coordinate 3,823,156, forward strand.
TCGCCCGGATCGGTTCCGCGCGATTGGCAGCAGCAGCCACGGGACGACCATGACGAATTACGACTATATCCGCGAAGGCGACGCGATCTACGAAAAATCCTTCGCGATCATCCGTGCGGAAGCCGATCTCTCCGCCTTTACCCCGGAACAGGCCGATATTGCCGTGCGCATGATCCATGCCTGCGGACTGGTTGAGGCGGCCGAACATTTCCGCTTTTCCAATGATTTCGTCGAGGCCGCGCGCGGCGCGCTGCGTGCCGGACGGCCGATCTATTGCGACGCCGAAATGGTGGCGCATGGCGTCACCCGCACCCGCCTGCCCGCCGAAAACCAGGTGATCTGCACGCTGCGCGATGGCCGCACGGTGGAGCTGGCGAAAACCATCGGCAACACCCGTTCGGCCGCCGCGCTCGATCTCTGGGACGAGATGGAAGGGTCGGTCGTGGCGATCGGCAATGCGCCGACGGCGCTGTTCCGCCTGCTCGAAATGCTCGATGCCGGGGCGCCGCGCCCAGCCGCCATCATCGGCATGCCTGTTGGCTTCGTTGGTGCCGCCGAATCGAAGGAGGCGCTGATGGTTTCCCATCACGATATCCCCTATGCCGTGGTGCGTGGCCGCATGGGTGGCTCGGCGATGACGGCTGCCGCCGTCAACGCGCTGGCGAGGGCGGGCCTGTGAGCGGCGAAATCACGAAGGGCCGGCTTTCCGGCGTCGGCACCGGTCCGGGCGATCCGGAACTGATGACGCTGAAGGCGGTGCGCGCCATCGCGGAGGCCGATGTCGTCGCCTTCTTCTGCAAGAAGGGCTCGACCGGCAATGGCCGCGCCATCGTCGAGGCGCATATCCGTCCCAACACAATCGAACTGCCGCTGGTCTATCCGGTGACGGTCGAAACCCACAAGGACGAGGCCGACTACAAGAACCCGATCAACGATTTCTTCGATCGCTCGGCCGAAGAGATCGCCGCCCATCTCGATGCCGGCCGCAATGTCGCCGTCCTGAGCGAGGGCGACCCGCTCTTCTACGGCTCCTACATGCATCTGCATCTGCGGCTGAAGGATCGCTACCAGGCCGACGTCATCGCCGGCGTCACGGCCATGTCCGGCTGCTGGTCGATGACCGGCCTGCCGCTCGTGCAGGGCGACGATATCCTGAGCGTTCTCCCCGGCACCCTGCCGGAAGAAAAACTCGCTGAACGGCTCGCAGTTACGGATGGTGCCGTCATTATGAAAGTTGGCCGTAACTTGCCGAAGATCCGCCGGGCCCTGGCAGCAGTCGGCAAGCTCTCCGGCGCCCTTTATGTCGAGCGCGGCACGATGGCGAACGGCGCCGCCGAAAGGCTTGAAACCCGCGACGAAAGCCCTGCCCCCTATTTCTCCATCGTTCTAGTACCCGGCTGGACAACCCGCCCGAACGGAGACGAAGCATGACCGGTTCGCTGACCGTCGTCGGCCTCGGGCCAGGCAATCCGGACCAGATGACACCCGAGGCGCTTGCTGCAGTTACGGCATCGAGCGACTTTTTCGGCTATTTCCCGTATATCGATCGGCTGAACCTGAGGCCTGACCAGCATCGCCATGCCTCCGACAACCGCGAGGAACTGGCCCGCGCCAGGGCTGCACTGGACATGGCGGCCAAAGGCAGCCGCGTTTGCGTCGTCTCCGGCGGCGATCCGGGCGTGTTTGCCATGGCCGCAGCCGTTTGCGAAGCAATCGACGATGGCCCGGCCGAATGGCGCGAGATCGAGCTGTCCGTCGTGCCGGGCGTGACCGCCATGCTCGCAGTCGCGGCAAAGGCCGGCGCGCCACTTGGCCATGATTTCTGCGCCATTTCGCTGTCGAACAACCTGAAGCCCTGGGCAATCATCGAAAAGCGCCTTGTTGCGGCGGCGACGGCAGGCTTCGTCATGGCCTTCTACAATCCAATCAGCAAGGCAAGGCCGCACCAACTCGGCGAGGCCTTCGACATTCTGCGCAACCACCTGCCCGGCAGCGTGCCTGTAATCTTCGGCCGCGCCGCCGGCCGCCCGGATGAGGCGATCCGCATCGTGCCGCTGGCGGAGGCTGAGGGCGAGATGGCCGACATGGCCACCTGCGTCATCGTTGGAACGGCGGAAACCCGCCTGATTGAACGCGGCGACAAGCGGCCGATCGTCTATTCGCCACGCTTCCTTACGGAGACGGCGCGTTGAGCAATCATCCCGGCCAGCTCCTCGACACTTTTGGCCGACGCCACCTCCGGCAGGCGCGGGCGCTCGATCAGCACGACATCGATGCCGAGCCGCCGCGCCGCGTCGATCTTGCCGACGCTCGCCGTACCGCCACTGTTCTTCGACACGATCAGATCGATCGCATGCTTTTCAAGCAGGGCGATCTCGTTCGCCTCAGAAAACGGACCGCGCGCGGTGATATAGGAAATATTGGGCAGATCGAGCGGCGGATCGACGGGATCGACGCTACGCACCAGATAATGATGCTGTTTCATCGCCTCGAAAGGCAGGAGCTCCTGCCGTCCGAGCGTCAGGAAAACCCGCCTCGGAGCAATATCGAGGGCCTGGACCGCCGCCGCGATATCGGCAACCTCCCGCCAGCGATCACCCTCCTGCCGCAGCCATTCCGGGCGCCGCAGGGCGACGACGTCCGTACCGGTCGCCGCAGCCGCTTCGGCCGCATTGCGCGAAATCCGTGCCGCGAAGGGATGCGTGGCATCGACAAGCAGGTCCACGCCGCGTTCGCAGATGAAACGAGCGAGGCCTTCGACGCCGCCGAAGCCGCCGATACGGACCGGCACCGGCTGCACAGCCGGCGCCTTGGTGCGCCCCGCCAGCGACAGCAGGATCTCGTAGTCGGGATGGACGGAAAGCCGGCCGGCCAGCGCCTTGGCTTCCGCCGTACCGCCCAATATGAGGATGGAGTAGGTCAAATTGCCTCCTGAATCAGGAATGAGAGCTTTAAACCAAAGCCGCTGGCTGTCCATCGTCGGGATCGGCGAAGACGGCGTTAAGGGGCTCGGCGACAATGCCAGGAGAGCCGTTGCCGATGCGGCCGTCGTGTTCGGCGGCAGGCGGCATCTGGAACTGGCAAAACCGCTGATTTCGGGTGAGGCAAGGCCGTGGCCGGCGCCTTTCGATCCGGCCATGCGCGATGTCGTGGCGCTGCGCGGCACCAGCGTTTGCGTGCTGGCATCCGGAGATCCGTTTTTCTTCGGCGTCGGCGCAACCCTGTCGCGCCATGTCGCGGCAGAGGAGATCATCACCTACCCGTCGCCCTCGGCCATCTCGCTTGCCGCCTCACGCCTCGGCTGGCCACTGCAGGAAATCGAGACCGTATCGCTGCATGGTCGCCCGCTCGATCTCATCCGTCCGCTCCTGCATCCCGGCCGGCGGATCATTGCACTGACATCGGACGAGAAAGGCCCCGCGGAACTTGCGGCCCTGCTTGCCGCCCAGGGATTTGGCCGATCCACGTTGACCGTGCTGGAAGCCCTCGGCGGAGAGGCGGAGCGCATTCGTTCGAGCATTGCCGGCGAATTTGCACTGCTGGATATCAATGTCCTGAATGTCGTTGCGATCGAGGTCGTGGCGGAGGCCGGCGCGCGGATACTGCCGCGCGGCTTCGGACTGGACGATGCGCTGTTCGAGCATGACGGCCAGATCACCAAACGCGAGATCCGCGCATTGACGCTCTCCGCACTCAGCCCCCGCCGCGGCGAACTGCTCTGGGATATCGGCGCAGGTTCGGGCTCGATCGGTATCGAATGGATGCTGGCCGATCCGTCGATGAAGGCGATAGCGATCGAGGCGCATCCCGAACGCGCCGCCCGTATCCGGCGTAATGCGCAGGCCTTTGGTGTGCCGGGCCTGGTACTGATCGAGGGCGAAGCGCCTGCCGCACTGGTCGGCTTGCCACAACCGGATGCGATCTTCATCGGCGGCGGCGGCAGCGAGCCGGGCGTCTTCGATGCGGCTGTCGCAATGCTGAAACCCGGCGGCCGGCTGGTCGCCAACGCCGTGACGCTGGAAATGGAAGCCGTGCTTCTGGCAGCGCAGGCAAGGCTCGGCGGAAACCTGATCCGCATGGATATTTCCCGAGCTGCCCCCGTGGGCACGATGCAGGGCTGGAAACCGGCCATGCCGGTGACGCAATGGACCTGGATTAAGGGAGACCAATCATGATCGTCGCCGGTCTCGGCTGCCGCAAGGGCAGCACAAGCGAAGAACTTCTTTCGGCGCTGGATGCGGCATGCAGCCAGGCCGGGATTTCACGTGAATCAATCACCGCACTCGCAACCGGCGAAATCAAGAGGGAAGAGCCGGGCATGCTTCAACTGGCGGAAGCACTGCATCTGCCGCTCCACATCGTCTCCGATGACGCACTGATGAACATGGAGCCCCGCACCAAGACGGTGTCCCGACACAGCCTTGCCAAGACGCTCTCCTCCAGCCTCTCTGAGGCGGCAGCACTTGCCGTAGCCGGAGAAACATCGGAAATCATCGTTCCACGATTGATTTCGCAGGGCGCGACCTGCGCCCTCGCCCAAACGAAAGAAGCTGCATGACCGTCCATTTCATCGGTGCCGGACCGGGTGCCGCAGACCTGATCACCGTGCGTGGCCGCGATATCCTCGCCCGCTCGCCGGTCTGCCTCTATGCCGGTTCGATCATGCCGAAGGAATTGCTCGACTGGTGCCCGAAGGATGCCCGCGTCGTCGATACGGGCTCTCTCTCGCTGGACGAGATCGAGGCCGAATATCTCAGCGCTCACAGGGCTGGAAAGGATGTCGCCCGGCTGCATTCCGGCGATCTTTCCGTCTGGAGTGCCGTGGCTGAACAGATCCGCCGGCTGGAAAAGCACGGTATCGACTATACGCTGACACCCGGCGTCCCCTCCTTCGCCGCCGCTGCCGCGGCCCTGAAGCGGGAACTGACGATCCCGGAAGTCGCCCAAAGTCTCGTGCTCACCCGTGTCTCGGGCCGTGCCTCGAAAATGCCGGAAGGCGAGACGCTGAAGGCATTCGGCGCCACGGGTGCGACGCTGGCGATCCATCTCGCCATTCATGCGCTCGGAAAGATCGTCGAGGAACTGACACCGCTTTACGGCGCCGATTGCCCGGTGGCGATCGTCGTGCGCGCCTCATGGCCGGAAGAGCGGATCATCCGCGGCACGCTTGTCGATATCGAGAAGAAACTCGCCGAAGAACCTGCCGAGCGCACCGCGCTGATCTTTGTCGGCAAGGGGCTGGGTGCTTCGGATTTCGTCGAGAGCCAGCTTTACAATGCCGACTATGTACGCCGTTTCCGGCCCGGCTGGGATCAGATGACCGAAGGCAAGGGATCGGAATGATCGGAAGGCGTGAATTCGGTCTTGCCGACAAGCTGCCCCTGCCGGTCGAAGACCAGGATTTCGAGCGAGATCGCCGGATCGCGAAGCGCCTTGGCGGCCGTTTTCCAGGCGAGCGCCGCAATGCGACCGCCAAGCGTCAGGCCGCTTTCGCCGGCAAGCTGGAAGGCATGCGAGACGGTGTTCGCGCCGGCGATTCGGGCGACAAGACCGTCATCCGCGCCGGCCTCGGCCGCCAGTTTTGCGAGCGCCTCAAGATCGGCAAGTCCGCGCTTGGAATGTACATCGAGCATGCCCTGGGCGAGCTTGGTCATCTTGGCAACGCCGCCGGCGATCGTCACCTTCGCCACCGGATGGCTGCGGACATATTTCAGCATGCCGCCAACGAAATCGCCCATGTCGATCAGCGCGATCTCGGACAGGCCATGATGCGCCTGCGCCGCTTTTTCGGATGTATTGCCGGTCGCACCGGAAATATGATCGAGACCGGCTGCCCGCGCGACATCGATGCCGCGCCAGATGGAATGGATCCAGGCCGAGCAGGAAAACGGAATGACGATCCCGGTCGTGCCGAGGATCGATATGCCGCCCAGGATGCCGAGCCGGCCATTCAATGTCTTCTCGGCGATCTTCTCGCCATCGGCGACGGAAATCTCGACTTCGAAATCGCTCCCCTCGCCCGCCACCTCGGCAATCGCCTGGGCAATCATCTGCCGCGGCACCGGATTGATCGACGGCTCGCCCGGCGGCAGGGGCAGGCCCGGCCGTGTGACCGTGCCGACACCTGGTCCCGCCTTGAAGGTGATGCCGCTACCCGGCGCCCCACGCCGCACCGTGCTCATGATCAGGGCGCCATGCGTGACATCGGGGTCGTCCCCGGCATCCTTGACGATGCCCGCCTTGGCAAAGCCCTCGCCTCTTTCCTCGATCGCCAGCGCGAAGCCCGGCCGCTGCCCGCCCGGCAGGGTGACCTCCACCATTGTTGGGAATTCACCGGAAATCAGCGCGAGGCAGGCCGCCTTGCTGGCAGCCGCAGCACAGGTTCCCGTGGTCCAGCCACGCCGCAGGTTCTTGCTTTCTTCGTCAATGGCCGCTTCCATGGCCGTTTCTATAGCCCGGCCGCTCCCGGCCGGCAAAAGGTTTGCATATGTCCGTGAATGAGTTGTTCGAAACGATCGTCGAGGCTCCGGAATTTGCGCCCGGCCATGTCTGGCTGGCCGGTGCCGGACCGGGCCATCCCCGTTACCTGACACTCGAAGTCGCAGATGCGCTGGCCAAAGCGGATGTCATCGTCCATGACGCATTGGTGTCCGATGCCGTCCTGGCACTGGCAAAGACGAAGGAACTGGTGTTTGTCGGCAAGCGCGGCGGCAAGCCCTCCGTGGCACAGGAAGATATCACCGCAAGGCTGATCGAACTCGCCAGAGCCGGCAAGCGCGTGCTGCGGCTGAAGGGGGGCGATCCCTTCATCTTCGGCCGTGGCGGCGAGGAAGCCGAAGCGCTGGTGAAGGAAGGCATCCCTTTCCGCGTTCTTCCCGGCATGACCTCGGCACTGGCAGCCCTCGCCTCTGCCAATATTCCCGCCACCATGCGCGGCATCAGCCGCTCGATCACGCTCGCAACCGGTCATGCGGCCGGAACGCCCGGCGATCTCGACTGGAAGGCGCTGGCCAAGACCGGCGAACCGATCGTCGTCTATATGGGCGTGGGCACGATCGGCACGATCGCGAGGCTCTTGATGGAAGGCGGATTGCCGGCTGACACGCCGGTCGCGGTCCTGATGGCGGCCACGACGCCCGACGAACGGTCTATGACGGCAACGCTCGCCACCGTCGAGGAGGAGATCCAGCGCCAGAATTTTGCCGCTCCGGCACTGATCGTCATCGGCAAGATCGTCTCGATGCAGGCGGTTCTTTCGGGTACGGGCGCATGACGGCCCGCGCACTCATCATCGGGGCACCCCGCTCCGGCTCCGGCAAGACGAGCGTGACGATCGGCCTTCTCAGGGCATTTCAACGCCGCGGCGTCAAGGTGCGCGGCATCAAGACCGGCCCCGACTATATCGATCCCGGTTTTCATCAGGCGGCAACCCGCCTGCCCGGCCTCAATCTCGACAGCTGGGCAATGGCGCCCGATCTCCTGCGCCACCTGGCCCGCGAACAGGCGGAAGACGCCGAACTGCTCTTGATCGAAAGCGCCATGGGCCTGTTCGACGGTATCGTCACCGAGCCCAATCGCTCGGGCGCGGCATCGGATCTTGCGCGTCTCTTCGGCCTGCCGGTTCTGCTGGTGCTAGACGTGTCCGGCCAGAGCCAGACGGCTGCGGCGATTGCCTGCGGCTTCATGCATTATGACGCTCAGGTGAAGATCGCCGCCTGCATCCTGAACCGAACCGGCAGCGAGCGGCACAAGAAGCTCTCGGGCGATGCGATCGAGGCGCTCGGCCTGCCGGTCGTGGGTACCATTCTGCGCGATCCGACGCTGACCTTGCCGGAACGCCATCTCGGCCTCGTCCAGGCAAGCGAACATCCCGAAATGGATGCCCATATCGACCGGCTGGCCGATGTGATGGAGCAATCGCTCGATCTCGACGCGATCTTTGAGGCTGCCAAACCCTTCGATATCCCGACCGGATCGACCGAAAGGGCGCTCCCGCCGCCCGGCCAGCGGATCGCGCTTGCCGAAGATGCGGCCTTCACCTTCCTCTATCCGCATATCAAACGGGAGTGGCGGGCCATGGGGGCGGATATCGTCTCCTTCTCGCCGCTTGCCGATGAAGCGCCGCCGGCCGATTGCGATATCTGCTGGCTGCCCGGCGGATATCCCGAACTGCATCCCGGCAGACTGGCGGCCGCAGAAAACTTCATCGCCGGCATCCGCACCTTTGCCCAAACCCGGCCGGTGCATGGCGAATGCGGTGGCTACATGGTGCTCGGCGAGGCGCTGGAAGATGCCGATGGCGTGACCCACGCCATGACCGGACTGCTGTCGCATTCGACCAGTTTCGCAAAGCGAAAGATGAATCTGGGCTATCGCCAGGCAAGCCTGCTCGACGCCTGCGCGATCGGCACGGCCGGCGAAATGATTCGCGGCCACGAGTTCCATTACGCCCGGGTCATCGATGCCGGAAGCGACCAGCCTCTCGCCATGATTGCAGATGGCCGTGGCGTCGAAATCGGTCCGTCGGGCGCAAAACGAGGCCATGTGAGCGGCACGTTTTTCCATGCAATAGCGCGCGCTTGAGCGCCTGAAGCACCCTCACGGCAACGGCGTTCTTTTCGCAACCCATGGGAGGTTGCCAAATGTGTCGCAGAGACGGCACTTTTTGTCGTAGCGAAGGCTCACCCGCGCGACACCGCGCCCTTACCATTCATCAAGCCTCAACGGGCCTTCGATCGCTAAGCAGAAATTCCCCGAGGCAAAAAGCTCCAGCAAGGAGTGGGGACTGCGCAAGAAAGGAAGTTATGTCGGCGGCAACCGAACCATTTCCCACGATCGACAGCATGAAACACCACCCGCCACGGAAGAGGAAACCGGGCTGGATGGTGCCACAAGAAGCAGATTTCTGCATCGGAAAAGAGGGAACCGGGAAATGAACGACTTCACCAAATATCTGGCCGGACGCGTGACGGCAGGTGGCATGAACCGCCGCGAATTCATGGGCCGCGCCATGGCCGCCGGCCTGACGCTGACGGCGGCAGGCGAGCTTTTCGCCACCAGCGCCGCAGCACAGACGCCCAAGAAGGGCGGCAACCTGAAGCTCGGCCTCGAAGGCGGTGCAGCAACCGACAGCATCGACCCCGCCAAGGCAACCTCGCAGGTCATGTTCGCCGCCGTACGCAGCTGGGGCGATACTCTGGTCGAAACCCACCCGCAGACCCGCGCGCCGATCCCGTCGCTGGCCGAATCCTGGGCACCGTCACCGGACGCCACGACCTGGACCTTCAAGATCCGCAAAGGCGTCAAGTTCCATGACGGCAAGGACATGACCACCGACGACGTGGTCGCCACCTTGAAGCGCCACAGCGACAGCAAGACCGAATCGGGTGCTGCCGGAGTGATGAAGTCGATCAAATCGATCGAGAACAAGGGCGGCGATCTGGTCGTCACCCTCGACACGCCGAATGCTGACCTGCCGGCGATCTTCACCGACTACCACCTCGTCATCCAGCCGAACGGCGGCGTCGACAATCCGACCGCAGGCGTCGGCACAGGGCCGTACAAGGTCAAGAGCTTCGAACCCGGCGTGCGAATGACCTTCGAGAAGAACACCAGCGACTGGCGTTCCGATCGCGGTTTCGTCGAGACCGTCGAAATCATCACCATGAACGACGCGACGGCGCGCATTGCCGCGCTGTCGTCCGGCCAAGTGCAGTTCATCAACCGCGTCGATCCGAAGACCGTGCCGCTTCTGACCCGCGCCCCGACCGTACAGCTGCTGACGACAGCCGGTGGCGGCCACTATGTCTTCATCATGCACTGTGACAAGGCACCGTTCGACAATAACGACCTGCGCATGGCACTGAAATATGCGATCGACCGCGAGGAAATGGTCAAGCGCATCCTTGGTGGCTACGGCAAGGTCGGCAACGACTTCCCGATCAACGACACCTATGCGCTCTTCCCCGAGGGCATCGAGCAGCGCAAATACGATCCGGACAAGGCAAAGTTCCACTACAAGAAATCCGGCCATAGCGGTTCCGTGCTGCTGCGCACCTCCGAAGTCGCCTTCCCGGGCGCCGTCGATGCCTCCGTCCTCTTCCAGCAGAGCGCCAAGAAGGCCGGCATCGAGATCGAGATCAAGCGCGAGCCGGGCGACGGCTACTGGTCGAACGTCTGGAACGTCCAGCCCTTCTGCGCTTCTTACTGGGGCAGCCGCGCCACTCAGGACCAGTTCTATTCGGGTGCCTATCTGTCGACTGCGGACTGGAACGATACGCGTTTCAAGAACGAGAAGTTCGACAAGCTCCTGATCTCCGCCCGCGGCGAACTGGACGAGAAGAAGCGCAAGGACATGTATCGCGAAATGGCGATGCTTGTGCGCGACGAAGGCGGCACCATCCTGCCGATGTTCAACGACTTCGTGAATGCCGGCTCCAAGAAGCTGCAGGGCTATGTCAGCGATATCGGCAACGACATGTCGAACGGCTACGTCGCAAGCCGCGTCTGGCTCGACGCCTGATCCCTGAAACGGGCTCTTGCCCACCGATGAACATGGATCGCAGGCAGAGCCTGCGATCCCATTCCTTCATGTCGGAAACGGGATCGCGCCAGATGTCAAATTCCACCGAGGCAGGCCAGCCGCCTGGCCGCAGCCTGAGGGAACGGTTTCCGCTCCTGACCCTCATCTTCGAGCGCTTCGCCCTGTCGATCGTTCTGCTTTTCGCCGTCTCCGTGCTGATCTTCGCCGGTGTCGAGGCCCTGCCCGGAGATTTCGCCACCACCTATCTCGGCCAGTCGGCAACGCCTGAGGCCGTCGCCAATATCCGCGCCGAGCTCGGCCTCGACCGCCCCGTCGTCACGCGCTATTTCGATTGGCTCGGCGGCGTCGTGCATGGCGATTTCGGCACTTCCTGGGCCAGCCGAAACTCGGTCTCCGAACAGGTCGGCAAACGGCTCGGAAACTCGCTGTTTCTTGCGGGCTTCGCTGCCATCATCGCCGTGCCGCTGGCCGTCGGGCTCGGCATGTTGTCGGTCCACTTCCGCGACCGGATGCCGGACAAGATCATCAACGTGATCTCGCTTGCCGCCATCTCGCTGCCGGAATTCTTCATCGGCTACCTGCTGATCCTCTATTTTTCCGTCAATTTCGGCATCGCCACCTTTCCCGCCACCGTCTACGAGGGCATGGGCTTCCTTGAACGCATCCAGACGATCGCGCTGCCGACGGCAACGCTGGTTCTCGTCGTACTCGCCCACATGATGCGCATGACCCGTGCGGCAATCCTTTCCGTCATGTCGTCTGCCTATATGGAAACGGCCGAACTGAAAGGGCTCTCCAGCTGGCGGGCGATCATCAAGCACGCTGCGCCGAATGCGCTGGCGCCGATCATCAATGTCGTGGCGCTGAACCTGGCCTATCTCGTCGTCGGCGTCGTCGTCGTCGAGGTCGTCTTCGTTTATCCTGGCATGGGCCAGTACATGGTCGATGCGGTGACGGTGCGCGATATGCCGGTCGTGCAGGCCTGCGGCCTGATCTTCGCCGCCGTCTATATCCTGCTCAACATGATTGCCGACATCCTCGCCATCGTCGCCAACCCACGCCTGAGGCACCCGCGATGAGAGTGCGAGACATTCCTATCACCGCCTGGATCGGCCTTTTCGGCATCGCGCTGGCGGCTTTTTGCGCCGTCTTCGCCCCGCTGATCGCGCCCTATGGCGAGACCGACGTGGTCGGCGGCGTCTGGCAGCTGGCCGACGGCCAGTTTTTCTTCGGGCTCGACAATCTCGGTCGCGACATTCTCTCCCGGCTGATCTACGGCGCTCGCACAACGCTGTTCGTTGCACTGGCCGCAACCGTCATCTCCTTTTCGCTCGGCATCATCCTGAGCTTCGTCGCCGCCGTCTCCGGCGGCCTGATCGACACGGTCTTTTCCCGCTTCAACGACCTGATGATGTCGATCCCGACGCTGATCTTTGCGCTCGTGGTTCTGGCGGTCCTGCCGCAGCACCTGCTGATCCTCATCCTCGTCATGGCGATCCTCGATTCCACCCGTGTCTATCGGCTTGGCCGCGCCGTGGCTCTCGATGTCGCGGTGATGGAATTCGTCGAGGCGGCAAAACTGCGCGGCGAGGGCAAGATCTGGATCATCTTCCGCGAGATCCTGCCCAACACCCTGTCTCCGCTGCTGGCTGAATTCGGCCTGCGCTTCGCCTTCGCCATCCTGTTTCTCTCCACCCTCTCCTTCCTTGGTCTCGGCATCCAGCCGCCAACGGCGGACTGGGGCGGCATGGTGAAGGACAACAAGGATGGTATCATATTCGGGGTCCCCGCCGCCCTGGTGCCAGGGACGGCGATCGCCGCTCTCTGTGTCAGCGTCAATCTGGTGGTCGACTGGCTCTTGAAACGAACCTCCAGCCTGAAGGGAGGGCGCGGCGATGCCTGACACCAATCTCCTCTCCGTCCGCGACCTCAAGATCGAAGCGACCAGCTATCCGCCGGGCGAGCCGCCGAAGCGCATCACCATCGTCGATGGCGTCTCCTTCGATCTCCAGAAGGGGAAGGTTCTCGGCCTGATCGGCGAATCGGGTGCCGGTAAATCGACGATCGGCCTCTCTGCGCTCGCCTATGGTCGCGGCGGGGCGGAAATTGCCGGCGGCGAGGTCAAGCTCGACGGAGCCGACATCCTGAAGCTCAGCAAGGGTGGCATCCGCAAGCTGCGCGGCGCCCGCATCTGCTATGTCGCCCAATCCGCCGCCGCGGCCTTCAACCCGGCCCACAGGCTGGGCGACCAGGTGATCGAGGCGACCGTCAAACATGGCCTGATGACGAAGCAGGAAGCGCGCAAGCGGGCGCTCTACCTCTTTCAGGTTCTCGGCCTGCCGAACCCGGAGAACTTCGGTGACCGCTTTCCGCATCAGGTCTCCGGCGGACAATTGCAGCGCGCCATGACGGCCATGGCACTCTGCTCCAATCCCGACCTCATCGTCTTCGATGAACCGACGACTGCACTCGACGTCACTACCCAGATCGATGTCCTGGCAGCCATCAAGCACGCGATCGAGGAAACCCATACGGCAGCCCTCTACATCACCCACGATCTCGCGGTGGTCGCGCAGATCTCCGATGACATCATGGTCCTCCGGCACGGCAAGACGGTGGAATACGGCTCGGTGCAGCAGATCATCGAGGCACCGAGGGAGGACTATACCCGCGCGCTCGTCAATGTCCGTCAGGCGGCCCGCGAGGAAGCACCGGACCAGTCGGCTGCGGTCTTGACGGTCGACAATGTCAGCGCGCAATATTCCAACGGGTTCAAGGTTCTGCACGGCGTATCGCTGCATCTGTGCAAGGGCCAGACGCTGGCAATCGTCGGGGAATCGGGCTCGGGAAAGTCGACGCTGGCGCGCGTCATCACCGGCCTCCTGCCGCCGAGCGAAGGCAGGATCACCTTTGACGGAAAGCCGCTCACGCCCGCATTGAGCAACCGCCCGCGCGACGACCTGCGCCGCATCCAGCTGATCTACCAGATGGCCGATACGGCGATGAACCCGCGCCAGACTGTGCGCGACATCATCGGCCGGCCGCTGACCTTCTATGACGGCTTGCGTGGCGCAGCAAAGACCGCGCGCGTGAAGGAATTGCTGGAGCAGATCGAGATGGGCAACGGCTTCATCGATCGTTATCCGGCTGAGCTGTCCGGCGGCCAGAAGCAGCGTGTGGCGATCGCCCGGGCTCTCGCGGCAAGACCGGAACTCATCCTCTGCGACGAGCCGACATCCGCGCTGGACCCGCTGGTGGCAGAAGGCATCCTGAAACTCCTGATGAAGCTGCAGGAGGAACAGCAGCTCTCCTATGTCTTCATCACCCACGACATCGCCATCGTGAAGGCGATCGCCGATTCCGTTGCCGTCATGCATCGCGGCAGACTGGTGCGCTTCGGCCCGAAATCACAGGCGCTGTCGCCGCCCTTCGACGACTATACCGACCTTCTCCTCAAGTCCGTGCCCGAAATGCAGCTCGGCTGGCTGGAGAAAGTGCTCGCCACACGGCGCATGGAAAGCGCCGGAAATTGAACAACAGATGTTGAAAGCAGAATGCGCATGGCAGACCGTTCCTTCACCGTCATCGAAAACCAATGGATCAGGCTGAAGGACGGGACCCGGCTCGCGGCCCGGATCTGGATGCCGGACGGCGCAGACGCCGATCCGGTGCCGGCCGTGTTCGAATTCCTGCCCTACCGAAAGCGCGATGGAACAAGCCCGCGCGACGAATCCACTTATCCGGTCTTTGCCGCGGCCGGCATTGCCGGCGTGCGTGTCGATATCCGCGGCTCGGGTGAATCCGACGGCGTGATCGATGGCGAATATACCGAGCTGGAACTGGCAAATGCCTGCGAGCTGATTGCATGGATTGCCGAACAGCCATGGTCCAATGGCTCCGTCGGCATGATGGGCATTTCGTGGGGCGGCTTCAACAGCCTGCAGGTGGCAGCGCTTAGTCCGCGGGCCTTGAAGGCGGTGATCTCGATCGCCTCGACCACCGACCGCTACAACGACGACATCCACTACAAGAACGGCTGCCACCTCTCCGCCCAGCTTTCCTGGGCGGCCACCATGCTCGCCTATCAATCCCGCTCGCCGGATCCGGAGATCGTCGGCGACCGCTGGCTCGACATGTGGATGGATCGGCTGGAAAACGAGCCTTTCTTCATGGAGGAATGGCTGTCTCATCAGCGTCGAGACGATTTCTGGAAACATGGTTCGGTCTGCGAAGATTACTCGGCTATCGAAATCCCGGTATTGGTCATCGCCGGCTGGGCGGACGGCTATCGCAACACGCCGTTTCTCGCCGCCGAAGGGCTGGGTGACAAGGCCAAGGCGCTGGTCGGCCCATGGATCCACAAATACCCGCATTTCGCCTGGCCGAAGCCGCGTGCCGATTTCCACGGCGAGGCGATCGCCTTCTGGAACCGCTGGCTGCGCGGAGAAGAAAACGGCATAGAAGATCTGCCGCAGGTTCGTGCCTACATTCTCGACGGCCCGAAACCGACCAGACGTCGCGATACCGATCCGGGCCTCTGGGTATCGAAATCACGCTGGAGCGAGCCGGAAGCCGAGACCTTCTATGTCGATCAGTTCGGAATACTGCTTGAAGGCATGCCGATCCCGCACGCGCCGACGCGCGAGATCTACCTGAAATCGCCGCTCGACACGGGCACCGCCGCTGGCGAATGGTTCACCCTGAAACCGGATGCGGAATTGCCCGGCGACCAGCGCGGCGACGATGCCGGCTCCCTGACGTTCCAGACGCCGCCGCTCGCGGAGGCGAAGACCTATCTCGGTCGCCCCGTCATAACCCTGACGCTCAGAGCCGATGCCGAGCTTGCCAATCTCTGCGCCCGCATCGTCGATATCCATCCCGACGGCACGGCGACCCGCGTCTCCTTCGGCGTCATTAATCTTGCCCACCGGAATAGCAACGAAACCCCGAAGCCGCTCGTACCCGGCGAACCGGTGACGATCCGGCTCGAACTCGATGCCTGCGGTTACCGCTTCGGCGAAGGTCACCGAATCCGGCTATCCTTGTCCACCGCCTACTGGCCAACCGTGTTGCCGCCGCCGGTCGATCCGGGTGTGACACTCGACATCGCCTCGCTCGGCCTCGCCATGCCGCTGCTCGGCGACCATGATACGTTCGAGATGAAGCAACCGGACAATCCCGATCCTCTGCCGAAATATATCGAGCACGCACCGGCCGAAACGCGCCGCAGCGTTACCCGCGATCTCGCCGCCAACCGGACGATCTATGAGGTTGCCGAGGATACCGGTCTGTTCGAACATCCGGGCACCGGCCTTGCCACCCGCCAGTTGAAGGGGGAGCAGTGGTCGATCGACATGGACGACCCACTGTCGATGACCGGTACGTCGACATGGACCTGTGACATGAAGCGGGCCCGCTGGTCCGTGCGGACCGTCTCGGTGGCGAAGATCGCCTGTACCTCCACGGACTGGCTGATCAGTGCGTCGATCAGGGCCTATGACGGTGACAGGCAGATCTTCGAAAGGAGCTTCGACAAGGCCATCCCGCGTGACCTCATGTAGGTGCTGCCACGCCGAAGTGAGTTGACCGTGACCTCGCCTAGGCACACATTTGGCGACAACCGGAGAAGTTGTCATGGGATCGACTGCCCGCGGATATCTGAAAGCGATACTGGCCATCATGCTCGCGGCTTCGCCGGCTATCGCAATAGCGGCAGAACCCGCCATAGCCATCCCGGCACCGGCCATGGACGAGCCGACCAAACTTGCCAGTGAAACCGCCGTTTTCGCCGGTGGCTGCTTCTGGGGCGTGCAGGGCGTGTTCCAGCATGTCAAAGGCGTGACCAACGCCGTTTCGGGCTATGCAGGTGGAACCGGGGAGACGGCGAATTACAAGACTGTCAGTGGTGGTAGCACCGGCCATGCGGAATCGGTCGAAGTCACCTTCAATCCGCAGGAAATCAGTTACGGCAGGCTGCTGCAGATCTTCTTTTCCGTCGCCCACAATCCGACGCAGCTGAACTATCAGGGGCCGGATCATGGGACGCAGTATCGCTCTGCCATCTTTGCCTCAAGCCAGAGCCAGGCAGATGTCGCCGCCGCCTATATAGCCCAGCTGGACAAGACAGGCCTGTTCCACACCCCGATCGTGACCAAGATCTCGACACTTCAAGGCTTTTATCCGGCGGAAAAATACCATCAGGATTTCCTCACCCTCAACCCGTCATACCCCTACATCGTCTATAACGACCTGCCGAAAATCGACAATCTGAAGGTCATGTTCCCGGCGGACTTCCGGGCAAATCCTGTTCTCGTCTCCAAGGCGAAGAGCTAAAACAGTTCCAGCAAAAGTGCGTAGCGGTTTTGCGTCCGGAACTGTTTCAAATCAGAGATAGAGAGATTTCGCGATTCGAAGAAAAGCGGAATTGCTTGTCTTATGACTATCTGCGCTTCTTGTGAGAAAAAGAAGCGCCGGAGAGGAGGGCCATCCTCTTCCGGCGATGGAGGATGGATCGAGAAATGCCTGGCCGTTTTGGGGCCGAGCTAGAGTGTGATCGCCTCCATCTTTTCCAATCGTCCTGAACGGATACCCGAGCTTTGGGCTCGGATGACAAGCATGGGAGACGGAAAAGATGAGTGAGATTACCATCGGGGCCGATATCTCGAAAGACCATATCGATCTCCATCGGTTGCCAGATGGTGACAGGATGCGCGTCACCAACGACCGCAAGGGATTTGCCGCGATCCTTGGCTGGATCGGCGACACGCCTGTCGCGCGTGTGGTCTATGAGCCGACCGGTGCCTACCACAAGCCTTTCGAACGCTTCATGCTCACCCGTGGCCTGCCACTTTCCAAGGTCAATCCGCGTCAGGCGCGACGGTTTGCCGAGGCAACTGGGAAGCTGGCCAAGACGGATCGCGCGGATGCCGCGATGCTGGCCCAATTCGGCATGGTACTGAACCCGCGTCTCTTATCCCCGTATGCCGTTTCTTTCGCTGAACTCAAGGAATTGCATGCTGCACGTCTGGCGTTGGTGAAGGACAGAACGGCTGCGAAGAACCGGGCCAAGAATATCACTCAGCCGCTCCTCAAAAGGCAGAACCTCGCCCGGCTGAAGCAGATCGAAGCGCAACTCGTCCAGGTCGAGCAGGTCATGACCGACCACATCGCAACGGACGAAAGCCTCAAGGTGCGCTTCGATATCCTTGTTTCCATACCTGGCCTGTCGAGGATCACAGCCTTTACACTTCTCATCGAAATGCCCGAGCTGGGCGAAATCGATGAAAAGGCAGCCGGCAAGCTATCGGGTCTTGCCCCAAACGACAGGCAGTCCGGAGGGTGGACCGGACGCGCCTTCATCGCTGGTGGAAGAGCCATCGTCAGGCAAGCCCTTTACATGCCGGCTCTTGTCGCTATCCGTTTCAACCCGGATCTTAAGGCCAAATACGACGCACTCAGGACAGCAGGAAAGCCGCCCAAAGTCGCAATCACCGCTATCATGCGAAAGCTGGTCGTCCTTGCAAACGCACTCCTGCGCAAACAGCAAATATGGACACCAAAACCGGCTTGATCAAAACGGATACTCTAGATTCCGGCAGCTTTGGAAAGCGACGTCAGAACCTCGACCGCGCGGGTTGCGTCACCTGCCGGGACAAGCACATGATCGTGGTAATAGGCCGCAACGACATTGGCGCTGATCCCCTCCTTCGTCAGCGCCGTGGCGATCGCGGCGGTCAGGCCGACGGCTTCCAGCGACGAATGAACATTCATCGTGATGCATCTGAGCGGGGCGCTGGTTGCAAGGTCTGAGGCGGCAGCCGTCTCGACAGGAAGAATGAGCGTCAGTCCTTCCGCCTCGAAGAACAGGCCGAGAGGTTTCAGATGCAGATAATCCTCCGGCCTGCCCGGCGGCACGCTTGCGTAAACGAACTCTCCCTCGATCAGAACCGGATCAAGCGTGGCGAGAAGCGTCGCAAGGTCCAGAACGCCGCTCATCGGTTGCCTCTCGCCATGGCGCCGATCGCTTGGCAAAGCGCCGCAAACCCAGCCCGCGCGCCGTCGCTCATATGGCGTGCCCGAAGCCAAGCATGCACCATCTGCGGTTCGTCACGAAATGTCGCCGCAACACCCGCCTGACGCAAACGTTCTGCATAGAGCCTGCCGTCATCCCGCAGCGGATCGAAATGCGCGACCGTGATATAGGCCTGCGGCAGGCCGGAAAGCTCTGCCGACTTGAGCGGATGGGCAACCGGCTCGTCCTCCGGCGCCTTCAGCACGGCACGGTAATAGGCGACGTCGGCAGTCGTCAGCCCCGGCGCATTGGCCATCTCGAGATAGGAGCCCGATACCAGATCGCCGCCCAAGGCCGGATAGATCAGCACCTGCCCCACGATGCCTGCAAGCCCCTCGTCGCGCGCCCGCAAGGTGAGCCCGGCCGCCAGATTGCCGCCGGCACTGTCACCGATCACCACGACCTGTCTGCCCTGACCCAAAAGCTGCTTCAGCACGCCAAAACAATCGTCCGTCTGGGCCGGCCAGAGATGTTCCGGCGCCAGCCGATAATCGACGGAAATCAGCTCCGCGGCAGCAAAATTGGCAATTTCTGCACAGATCGCATGATGGCTCTGCCGCGAGCCGACCACGAAGCCGCCGCCATGGAGATAGAGCAGGATTGTCCCAGTTTCGATTTTCGATGGTCGATAACGGCGGATGGGCGCAAACAGCAGCTCGTCGCTAAAGTCCATGCCCTCAGGCAGAGGCTGGTCGAAACGGGCGCAGAGCGCATCATACCATTGTCTTTGCTGCGCAATGGAAGCGTCCACCGCGTCATCCGGATAGAACCGGGCGCAGATATCGAGAAACTCCAGAATGCCGGCCTCTTGCGGCATCGGCGAGGATGAAGGCTTGGTATCCATGGCGTGATCACCGGTCGCGTATTGGCGATCAAGCTAGGCAAGATGCAGCCGTCACACAAGCCGGTCCGTAGCCGTCCGTGACCCTCTCGAGAACAAGGGATGCAATTTGCGCCGGATGAATGCATTTCATTCGAACCATCAGGCCGCCAGAAACGACATATCTCCGCTCGCCCAACCCAGGCGGAGCAGCATGCCATCGGGAAGCCGCACCTCTGCGGGCTGGTCGGGCATGACGGAACAGCCGAGCAGATGGACAAAGGCTGCAAAGTCCTGAAACCACATCCTGTCGGGCGAGAACGAATGAACGAACATTGCAGCCTCGTCCGTCTTGAAGCGTTTCGCCTCAATGATCGCCGAAGCCGTCCGGTGAAGAAGTTGATACCGGATCGTCGCCTCGGGGCGAACAGGAAGACCGAGCAGATCGCACAGATAGGTCATCCGGTTCAGCTTTCCCTGCGAGGCTTCTTTCATCCAATCGCCGATGGTTGGCCCGAACGGCTCGTTGACCTTGCCCTCGATCATGGAGGCACAGGTTAGATCGCCATGGCGTATCAACGCGAAGACATCGTTCTGGCTTTCCCGCCCGCCGCCGGGCAATGCAACCTTGTGCTCAGGGATGGCGATCAGCAGTTCGCTCTCATTGGGAAACATCCGGGCCACTTCCAGGGGAAGACCCTGGCTCATCTCCCAGCTATGGGCGAGCGTTCTGGCAGAATAGCCTGTTCGCCACTGCTTCTCCGGCTCTGCCAGAAATTGCTTCCAGGCCGACGGACCGGAACTTGGGATGTAGATCCTGTTTGCTTTTGCCAAGGTCGGCCCCTCGTAAATGTGCTGCGCACATGATTGGCCGGGATTTCAGCTTGCGACAAGGCCTGCCCGCATGCGCCGGATTTGGATCTATAACTTGAACGTCTTGACGACATTGCCGCGTTCGATTGAACGATTGGCAGTAACGCGCTCCAACTTTACCGTCTCCATCCTCCTGTTTTCAAGATGCTGCAGCATGGAAGCGAGCCGTTGGATCATCGACTGCGACGGTACCCAGCAGTCGCAAGCGATTTACAGCCTTGTCCGGCCGCAGTTTTCGCGACGGAAGATTAAACTTGAATAACGACATTCCGCAACCAATGTCGTTGCCGATCAGCAGCGGGTGCACCCGCTCGGACAAAACGGCGGCCCATCGCATCATCTTCGCCGGGATGGAGATCCGGAAAAGCCGAGACGACCCGGACACCGGATAACCGCGCAAAGTCAGGCCAGCGTGAACGCTTCATTGGTCGCTGCCTGCAGCGCACCGCCGGCCACCGGACCGCCCCCGACCGTGTAGATCATGTCGGCGATCACGGCGGCCCCTGGCCCGTGGCGAGGCGTTGGCATTCCGGCGTGCTGCTGCCATGTATCGGTTGCAGGATCATAGCTTTCCATCTGCCCGAAAACATGGGCCCACACGACCTTCTTGTTGATAACGAGGCTGGCCTCGCCTCCCATGGCAAAGAGCCGGTCGCGATAGACGACAAGGCCATGCGCCGAACGCGGTGTCGGCATTGGCGCTCTGGGTTCCCAACTGTCGGTGTCTGCGTGATAGGCGTGATGGAAATCGCTGTTGAACGATGAGAGGTTGAAGCGTCCCCCGATCGCGTGGAGATTGCCTTTGTAGGCAGCGACGCCCAGGTGATCACGTCCGCCCGGTATCGGCTGGAGCATGCTCCACTTGTCCGTTTTCGGATCGTAGGCTTCATGCCAGCTGATGCTGGTCCGCTCGCCATTCCACGACGTGGCACCTCCGACAAGATGGATCCTGCCGTTGACGACATCTGCAGCGCCTGCGCCCCTGCCGCGCAACAGCGGTGCAACCGTCGACCAGCGATCGAGCTGTGGATCGTAGACATAGACATCCGTGAAGGGATCGCGGTTGGCGCCGGCAAATCCGCCAAGTGCGTATAGGCGGCCGTCGAGGACGGTGACCGGCACATGATTGCCGCCGCGAGGCAGAGGAGCTCCTTTCATCCACTTGTCGTCGGCCGCGTCATAGATGAAGTGATCGCTCTTGCTCCCCCATCCGCCAACAATGTGAATCTTGCCATTAAGAGCCGCCCCGCCGCCCATTTCGGATTCCGGGGTCGGCAACGCCGCTCTGGAAAGCCATGTCCCGGCCGGCCCTTTGGGTGCAGAACTGTCGAAAACGCGCTCAGCCAGATCATCAGGCGAAAGCGTATCGGTCAGCGCGCCGCCCTTGTCGAACTGGCCATATGGCTTGGGCGAGGATGCGGCGCTGGACAGCGACTGCGCGAAACCGGGAGTGGCCGCCGCCATCGCCAGGCCGGAAAGTAAAAAGCGACGCCGGTTCATGAATGATCCTTCCCGATGATGAAACATGGCCCGGTCGGCGAGCAGTGACGCGCCGAATCTGGACTAAATTCGAGCTGATGGCCGATCAAATAAGGACACGATCAGGTGACCGGATCAGCACAGATGATCAGGACAGATAAAGCGCTCGACCATGGATGTTTTTCCGACGGAAGACTCAAGATGCCGCCCCTAGCGCCAATGTCGGCGGGCTGTTTCATACATGCAGCGAAGCGCTAGGCGGTCCATGTAATGGGCGAATCGCCGAAATCCTCGCACAACAAAATCTTCGCCGGTGCCCTAGGGACAAACGGTGACCTATGTCTTCGGTATGGATAGAATAGTTATGGCGGAGAGGGTGGGATTCGAACCCACGATACGGTTGCCCGTATGCCGCATTTCGAGTGCGGTGCTTTCGACCACTCAGCCACCTCTCCGCTTTGCTGGTCGGCGCATATGTTGCGCGGGCTGTCTCATAGCGGCGAAAAATGGGGCTGGCAAGGGGCGAAATGCAAGTCTTCATATCCTTTTACCTTGACAGTTTTTTGTCGCTCGCGTAAGCCCGCGTGCGTTCAGGTTGTGGAAATGCGTCCACGCTTGGCCGTTGCGGGGAAATCAGGTGTTTTCGCGCAATTTCACCGGCAGATCCGTTTTGAACGAGACCTCTCTTTCCTAACTCCCTGCTAAAGACCGACTGACAAAAAGACGGCCCTTCCCTTGGAAGAGAGCCGGAACGAACATGAAAGGATATAAAATGTTCGCAGTCATCAAGACCGGCGGTAAGCAGTACCGCGTGGCCGCCAACGACGTGCTGACCATCGAAAAGCTGGAAGCCGAAGCTGGTGCAGTAATCGAATTCAACGAAGTCCTGGTTGTCGGCGTAGGCGCCGATGCCAAGATCGGCGCTCCCTTCGTTTCGGGTGCATCGGTCAAGGCCGAAGTTGTCGAGCATAACCGTGGCAAGAAGGTTCTCTCCTTCAAGAAGCGTCGTCGCCAGAATTCCAAGCGTATTCGTGGCCATCGCCAGCATCACACGGTCGTCCGCATCACCGACATTCTCGGCTAATCAGGTTTCGAAGGTAAAGGAGAACTCCCATGGCACATAAAAAAGCTGGCGGTTCCTCGCGCAACGGTCGCGATTCTCAGTCCAAGCGCCTCGGCGTGAAGAAGTTCGGTGGCGAAACCGTCGTCGCCGGCAACATCATCGTGCGCCAGCGCGGCACGCAGTGGCATCCGGGCGCCAATGTCGGCCTCGGCACCGACCACACGATTTTTGCACTTACCGCCGGCAACGTGAACTTCCGTACGAAGGCCAATGGCCGCGTGTACGTATCCGTAATGCCGAAAGCGGAAGCAGCGGAATAAGCCGGTAGCGCTCTAAAACAGCCGGCGTCTCATCGACCCGGCTGAAGCGTAAGGTTCAGTCTGAAAGAAAAGGGGAGATGGGGCGCCACCCACCTCCCCTTTTTCTTTTAACCCTTGAGGAGACTGAACCATGCAAGTCGAATTGTTGAGGGCGAGCCAATCCCGGCCGCCAGAAGAACGGCTGCGGCCGGATCGGTCCGAGGACCGGTCGAGAAGCGAGTGCCCCGTCTTATTGTCGCCGAGACTGGTTCTCCGCGCCCCCCACAAAGAAGACATTGACGCACTTGCCCATCTCGCCAACAATGCCGCTATCGCGACCATGGTGTCGCGCATGCCGCATCCCTACACGGCGAAAGACGCAGCCGATTTCGTGCGACGCACGAATGCCGGCGAGATTGGCAAATGCGTCTATGCCATTACCCGAGGTAACGACGGCGCCTTTCTCGGTTGCTGCGCATTGGAGCCGCAGGAGGACGAGCGCACGCTCGAAATCGGCTATTGGCTCGGCGAACCTTACTGGAACAAGGGCTATGGCACCGAAGCCGCCCACGCATTGATCGACATGGCCTTTCGCACCAGAAGCGAAATCGACCAGATCGATGCGCGCTGCCGGGTTACCAATATCCCATCGAGGCGCGTCATCCAGAAATGCGGTTTCCAGTTTCAGGGCGCCGGCATGATCGATTGCCTTGCTGAAGGTGCCATGGTGCCGGTCGAATGGTTCCGCCTGGACCGCAAGACCTGGATATCCTTGAGAAGCTGGGGAGAACCGAGATGAACGCCGCAGTCGTCGAAAGAATAGTCGAGGGCTTGCTGTCGCCCGGCCCCTGCCCGGTCATCCGCTCGCAGAGACTGATCCTGCGTCCGCACCGGCTTGCCGATGCGGATGCGATCTCAGCCTCGCTTGCCGATTTCAAGGTGGCCCGCATGCTGGCGCGCGTACCGCAGCCTTACCATCGGGAGGATGCGCTGGACTGGCTGGTGCGCCAGACTTCCGGCCTTATCCCGGACTGGAACCTTGCGATCACCACCGGTGACGACATCCATATCGGTGTCGTCGGCATCGAGCTGCGTAAAGACGGCTGGCATCTCGGCTTCTGGCTGAACCGCTATTACTGGGATCGCGGCTACATGACGGAAGCGGTCGGCGCGGTTCTCGAACGCTTCTTCCGGCGCATGCCGGAAGCAGTCATCCGCTCCGGTGCCTTTGCCGACAATCTGGCTTCGCTCAACATCCAGAGAAAGCTCGGCTTCCGGATCACCGATGCGGGCGACATCTTTTCCGTGGCGCGCAACCGCATGGTGCCGCATATCGAAACCAGGCTTGACGCAGGCGACCTGACCCTGCCGCAGGTACGATGAAACCACGATCTCCCCCGGCCCCGGGGCCTGGGGAGATCACTCTATCTCCAGCCAGACCGGAAAGTGATCGGAGCCCAGAACCGCATTATCGACAGAGGCGGATCTGAGGCGCGGCACTAGACCGGCATTGATGAAACCATAGTCGAGATGCATCCTTACCGTCCCCTCGCCCGGAGGCTCTGCCCAGCTGTAGCTGTCGGCCGAGAGCGCGCCGACATGGTCAAGCGCATCGACGAACTGGTTGGCACGCAGCGATCTGCCGTAATAGCGGTCAGGTCGCCCGACAGCGGCAGTATATTCGTCCGAACCGGGCACCATGTTGAAATCGCCCATCACGACGAAATCCTCCGGCAGCGGCAGCTGGGGAAAGCCGCTTGCGGCAGGCGCCGTGAGCGCCCCGCCTTCCGCCGCGAAATTCAGCACCCGCTCCTTCAGATAGAGGATCTGGGCGATCCGCTCATCCGGCGAGACGTGATCCAGATGGACGGAATAAGCCCTGATCGGCCCCGATGGCGCATCGATCAACGCCTCGACGGCGCCGCGCTGCAGGTTGAGCTTGTCGAAGCTGCGGCTGCGCGGCAAGAGGAAATGGCGGGTGGACAGGATCGGCCAGCGCGACAGGATCATGTTACCGAACTGGAAGCGCCGCTCCATGCGTCGGCCATCGGTGATATCGCCACCGAGAAAAACGTCGCATGGCGCGGCAAAGACGGAAAAGTGATCCGGCAACAGCTCCGCAAAACGGCCGGCAAGATCGATGCCGCCATTATCGGGCGATCCTCGGGTAATCTCCTGAAGCGCGATGACATCTGCCTCGCGGATGATGTCGGCGATCCGTTCCGGATCGAACCGTCCATCCATGCCGATGCCGTATTGAACGTTATAGCTCACGAACTTCATGATAATCTTTGACCTCCAAGGCAACGAACGGTATCGAAACGCAAAAGAACGCGTCCAGAGATCCCTGATGACGTTGCGTAACACAAGACTGACGGCAGCAAGATGAAATTTCTCGACGAGGCAAAAGTCTATATTCGCTCCGGCGACGGCGGCGCGGGCGCAGTCTCGTTCCGGCGGGAAAAGTTCGTTGAATTCGGCGGGCCGGACGGCGGCGACGGCGGACGCGGTGGTGATGTCTGGGTCGAAGCGGTCAACGGCCTCAACACGCTGATCGATTTCCGCTTCCAGCAGCATTTCAAGGCCAAGATCGGCACCCACGGCATGGGCCGCAACCGCACCGGTGCCAACGGTGAGAGCGTGACACTGAAGGTTCCGGTCGGCACCCAGATCTTCGAGGAAGACAACGAGACCTTGATCATCGACATGATCAAGGAAGGCCAGAAGTTCCGGCTTGCCAAGGGCGGCAATGGCGGCTTCGGCAATACCCATTTCAAGTCGCCCACCAACCAGGCGCCGAACTGGGCGAACCCGGGTCTTGAAGGCGAGGAAAAGACCGTCTGGCTCAGGTTGAAGCTGATCGCTGATGCCGGTCTCGTCGGCCTGCCCAATGCCGGCAAGTCGACCTTCCTGGCATCCGTCACCCGCGCCCGACCGAAGATCGCCAACTATCCGTTCACCACGCTCCATCCCAATCTTGGTGTTGCGGCAATCGATGGGCGCGAGTTCGTTCTGGCGGACATTCCCGGTCTGATCGAAGGCGCTCATGAAGGCATCGGTCTTGGCGATCGCTTCCTCGGCCATGTGGAGCGCACCCGCGTTCTGCTGCACCTCGTGTCGTCGATGGAGGAAAAGGTCGGCCAGTCCTACAAGACGGTCAAGGCGGAGCTCGAAGCCTATGGCGGCGGCTTGACCGATAAGCAGGAAATCGTCGCGCTGTCGCAGATCGATATTCTCGACGAAAAGGAATTGAAGAAGAAGGCCAAGGAACTGGAAAAGGCCTGCGGCCAAACCCCGTTCCTGATTTCAGCCGTCACCGGCAAGGGTATGACCGAAGTGCTGCGCGCGCTGCGTGACGTCATCATCGAGGCAAGCGAAGGCGACGACACCGCCCTGCCCGACCGCTCGACAGCGGTCATCGATTTCGATGAGGACGGCGAGCTATGACCGGCTCCGCTAAGACCATTCGCAAGGCGCTTGGCAGCCACAAGCGCGTGGTCATCAAGATCGGCTCGGCCTTGCTGGTGGACCGCAAGACCGGGCTGAAATCAGCCTGGCTCGATTCCGTTTGCAGCGATATCGCCAGGCTCAAGGCCGGTGGCGCCGATGTTCTGGTCGTCTCTTCCGGCGCCATCGCGCTCGGCCGCACCGTACTCGACCTTCCTTCCGGCGCGCTGAAGCTCGAGGAAAGTCAGGCGGCAGCGGCCGTCGGCCAGATCGCGCTGGCCCGCGCCTGGTCGGAAAGCCTGTCGCGCGACGGGATCGTTGCCGGCCAGATCTTGCTCACGCTCGGCGACACGGAAGAACGGCGGCGTTATCTCAATGCCCGTGCCACGATCAACCAGCTGCTCGGCATCGGCGCGGTGCCGATCATCAATGAGAACGATACCGTCGCCACGTCGGAAATCCGTTATGGCGACAATGACCGCCTGGCAGCCCGCGTCGCCACCATGACCGGCGCGGATCTCCTGATCCTGCTTTCGGATATCGACGGACTTTATACGGCCCCTCCCCATCTCGATCCCGAGGCGAAATTCCTCGAGACGATCCCGGCGATCACGCCGGAGATCGAGGCGATGGCAGGAGGCGCTGCATCCGAACTGTCGCGTGGCGGCATGCGCACCAAGATCGATGCGGGCAAGATCGCGACCGGCGCCGGCTGCGGCATGATCATCGCATCGGGCAAGACCGACCATCCGCTGCAGGCAATCGAGCAGGGAACCCGTTCCTCCTGGTTTGCGCCTTCCGGCACGCCCGTCACCGCGCGCAAGACATGGATTGCCGGCCAGTTGCAGCCGGCTGGCGAGCTTCATATCGATGAAGGTGCCGAACGCGCGCTCGGCACCGGCAAGAGCCTGCTTCCTGCAGGCGTGCGCCGCATCGAAGGCCATTTCCACCGCGCCGATACGGTCGCCATCATCGGTATGGACGGGCGTGAGATCGCTCGCGGTCTGGTGAGCTACGACGCTGACGAGGCGCGCCAGATCATCGGCCGCAAATCAATCGAGATCGAGGAAATCCTCGGTCATGCCGGCCGTGCCGCCATGGTTCATCGCGACGACCTGGTCGTGACCGGTGGCACGAGACGCAAGACAGTCAGCAAGGAGGATATCGCCCATGCTGGATAAGGTTTCGACGACAGACGTCGCCACGATCATGGCCGAAATCGGCCGCAATGCGAAAGCAGCCGGCCGAAAGCTTGCCATCGCCTCGACCGCAGCGAAAAACAAGGCGCTCCTTGCCATGGCCGACGCGATCATCGCAGCCAGAGAAGAGATCCTCGCAGCCAATGCGAAGGACCTGAAGCAGGTCGAAGGCAAGGACCTGCTGCCCTCCTTCATCGATCGCCTGACGCTGACGGAAAAAAGCATTGCCGGCATGGCGGAGGCGCTGCGCGAGATTGCCGAATTCAAGGATCCGGTCGGCGAAGTGATCGCCGCCTGGGATCGGCCCAACGGTTTGAAGATCGAGCGTGTGCGCACGCCGCTCGGTGTGATCGGCGTGATCTACGAAAGCCGCCCCAACGTCACCGCTGATGCCGGCGCCCTGTGCCTCAAGGCCGGCAATGCCGTCATCCTGCGTGGCGGATCGGATGGCATGCATTCGTCGCAGGCGATCCACCAATGCCTGTTGACCGGCCTCAGGGCCGCAGGCCTTCCCGAACATGCGATCCAGATCGTCCCGACCGCCGATCGCGCCGCCGTCGGCGCCATGCTTTCCGGCCTTGATGGCGCAATCGACGTCATTGTGCCCCGTGGCGGCAAGAGCCTTGTCGCACGCGTACAGAACGAAGCCCGCGTTCCCGTCTTTGCCCATCTCGAAGGCCTCTGCCACGTTTATGTCGATGCTTCGGCAGATCTCGACATGGCAAGGAACATCATTGTGAATGCCAAGATGCGGCGCACCGGCGTCTGCGGCGCCGCCGAAACGCTGCTGATCGACAGGGCTGCTGCGGCCACTCATCTCGTTCCGCTGCTTGATGCTCTCAAGGCAGCCGGTTGCGAGATCCGCGGTTCGGCGGATGTCCTGCTTGCCTATACCATGGCCAAGCCGGCGACTGAGGAAGACTGGCGCACGGAATATCTCGATGCGGTGATCTCGGTTGCCATCGTCGACGGCATCGATGGCGCCATCCGCCATATCGACACCTATTCATCCAACCATACGGAAGCGGTCATCGCGGAAGACCCGGCAGTCGTTGCCCGCTTCTTCAACGAGATCGATTCGGCGATCTTGCTGCACAATGCCTCCACCCAGTTTGCCGATGGCGGCGAATTCGGCATGGGCGGCGAGATCGGCATTTCCACCGGCAAGATGCATGCCCGCGGTCCCGTCGGCGTGGAGCAGCTGACCTCGTTCAAATACCGCGTGCACGGCACCGGCCAGATACGCCCATAGAGACGCGGCCGACGTGGAGGAGCACAGGATCGACCGCCGTTACCTGACCATGCCGCATGTCGAGCGGGGCATGGCCATCGGCCTGTTTGGCGGATCCTTCAATCCGCCCCATGAGGGTCATGTTCTGGTCGCCGAAATCGCCCTGCGGCGCCTCGGTCTCGACCAGCTCTGGTGGATGGTGACGCCGGGCAATCCGCTGAAGAGCCGGGCCGAGCTCGCTCCGCTCTCCGAGCGGATCGCTTTGAGCGAGGATCTGAACCATGACCCGCGCATCAAGGTCACCGCTTTCGAGAAGACGCTCGGAGGCTCCTATACGGCCGATACGCTTGCCCACGTGAAATCCAGGAACCCCCAGGCGCATTTTGTCTGGATCATGGGAGCCGACAGCCTGCAGTCCTTCCATCTCTGGCAGAAATGGCGCGAGATCGTCTCGATGTTTCCGATTGCCGTTATCGACCGCCCGGGCGCAACGCTCTCGTTCCTCTCGTCCAAGATGGCGCGCACCTTCGATTATGCCCGCGTCGACGAAGACGATATCGGCACCTTGTGGAAGCGCAAGGCGCCCGCATGGACCTTCATTCACGGCCCTCGATCCACATTGAGCTCAACTGCTCTGAGGGCCGGCGGCAAGAAAAAGGCACCATGACGCTTGGCCGATAGTACATGGATAACGGTTTCGCGTATTGCGATCACCTTTCATTCTTCTCCCTTGAAAGATTAACCATTCGATGCCAACTTCAACGAAGCGGCCGACCATGATCGGATTCGCTGAAACTGGATGTTGCTGTTACCTGGTAAGAAAGGACAAACCCTGACAACAGTACACGCCAAGGGCAGGATGGCTTCCATTCTCCCGCAGAGTTCCGAACGTGGCGCCGATGCCGCTGCTCGTGCTCTCGAACTGATCCTCGGCAGCCTCGAGGATTCCAAGGCAGAAGATATCGTCACCATCAACATTGCCGGAAAATCGGCGCTGGGCGACTACATGGTTGTGGTCACCGGGCGATCGAGCCGCCATGTCGTGGCTATCTGCGACCATCTCGTGACCGACCTGAAGGACGAGGGCTTCGGAACGCCCCGCGTCGAAGGGCAGGAGAGCGGTGATTGGGTCCTGATCGACACCGGTGACGTGATCATCCACGTGTTCCGCCCCGAAATCCGCGAGTTCTACAACATCGAAAAGATGTGGGCGGCTCCGGAGATCGAAGAAGGACCGCTTCTGCATTGAGCGGTTTGGGCTTGGCCTGAACCGTCAAAAGCCGCTAAAGCGAAACCGACGCCTTGCGTCGGTGCAGTTGTGTTTGGCTGCTTGAATTCGGACGGATCAGGACATGCGTATAACCCTTTTTGCCGTGGGACGGCTGAAAGCCGGGCCCGAGAAGGATCTTGCGTCCCGTTATCTGGACCGCTTCGCAAAGGCCGGCCCAGCAATCGGCCTTGAACTGGCTAAACTCGTCGAGATACAGGAAAGCCGCGCCTCCAACGCCGAGACGCGCAAGCGTGAGGAAGCGGCAGCGCTTGAAAAGGCCCTGCCGGAGGGCGCTGTTCTGGTTCTTTTGGACGAGCGTGGCAAGGCGCTCGATAGCCAGGCCTTTTCCGATGTCGTCGGCCGTTATCGCGACAACGGCAAGCGGGATATGATGCTGGCGATCGGAGGCGCCGACGGGCTCGATCCGGATCTGCGCGCCAAAGCCGATCTCGTCCTCAATCTCGGCAGCATGACCTGGCCGCACCAGCTGGTGCGCATCCTTATTGCCGAGCAGCTTTACCGGGCCGTGACGATCCTTTCCGGCCATCCCTATCACCGCGTTTAACCTTTCGTTCAGGTGCAGATACCATGGTGCCCGAACACAATCTTGTTTGTGGCGCGACGGAGCAAATCACCCTAGTTTTTGCGACCTGTCATACGGAGCGGGAATGGGCGCACGTCTAAAAAGGCCTGTCGGACGTGGATCAGCTCTGGCCAGCACGCTGGCCATGGCGGGTCTTCTGCTGTCCGTGCCTTATTCCGCACCCGCGCAGGACGTTTCGCCGACGCAAGTCCCGGCAACCAATCCAGCAACCAGCAATACGGATGGCGCGGCACCGGCAGCCGATCCGACGGCGGAACTGCAGCACAAGCAGGAAGAAACCCGCAAGCAGTTGGAAGACCTCGGCAAAACGATGAAATTGTCGGCTGACAAAGTCACGTCGATCGAGCAAAGCATCGCCAATACCAACAAGAACAGCGCCGATATCCGTCAGGCGCTGATCGAATCGGCCGCGAGACGAAAGGGCCTCGAACAGAAGATACAGGATAGCGAAAAGAAGATCGCAAGCCTCGGCGTGCAGGAAGACAAGATCCGTAATTCACTTCGCGACAGGCGAGGGGTTCTCGCGGAAGTCCTCGCCGCCCTGGAGCGCATGGGACGCAATCCTCCTCCTGCATTGCTGGTCACGCCGGAAGATGCGCTGGCATCCGTCAGAAGCGCCATTCTGCTCGGCGCCGTGGTTCCGGGAATGCGGGCAGAGGCGGACCGCCTCGTGGCAGATCTGAAGACCCTGAGCGAGACACGCCAGGCCGCCGCGACAGAGAAGCAGTCGGTGACCGATACGATTGCAACCAGCCTTGAAGAAGACAAGCGCATGGATCTTCTTCTCGCCGAAAACGACAAACTGAATAACCAGAACAATGCCGATCTGGACGCGGAGCGGCAGCGTGCAACTGAGCTCGCCAACCGCTCGACATCGCTTGAAGGCCTGATCGGCTCGCTGGAAGACCAGATCGCATCCGTTCGTGATGCAATGGACCGCGCACGGGCCGAGGAAGAGCGGCAGAAGCAATTGTCGGAAAGCGAGCGGGAGAAGGCAAGGCAGCTGGCCGAAAGCGGAGTGCCCGACAAAAACCGCATTGCGCCAGCATATCCCTTTTCCAGCCTCAAGAACAAGCTGGAGCTTCCCGTCGCGGGCGATGTCGTGCGGTGGTACGGCGACCCTGACGGCACCGGACATCCGGCTCGGGGTATCACCATTGCATCCAACCCCGGCTCGGTGGTTACCGCGCCTGCGGACGGATTGGTGGTGTTTGCCGGCGCTTTCAGAAGCTACGGACAAACCATCATTCTCAACGCCGGCGATGGCTATTACGTTGTCATGACCGGTATGGAAAAGGTCAATGTCAATCAAGGCCGCTTTGTTTTTGGCGGCGAGCCTATCGCTGTGATGGGTGAGAAAAGAGTAGCAAGTGCAACTGCGTTGGCGCTGGAAACGGATCGCCCAACGCTTTACATTGAATTTAGAAACAACGGCACACCGGTTGATTCCAAGCCATGGTGGACCGCCAAGGAAACTGGAAGGGCGCGAAATGATTCGTAGGGCTTCGCTTGTCATCGTCGGTGCACTCATGGGTGCAACAGCGATGAGTGTCATCTATTCGGCCGGCGTGCCGGCTCAGGCAGCTGGAGCCTCTACCTACAAGGAACTGTCCCTTTTCGGCGATGTATTCGAACGCATCCGCGCCCAGTACGTGACCCCGCCGGATGAACAGAAGCTCATCGAAAGCGCCATCAATGGCATGCTGAGCTCCCTTGATCCGCATTCGAGCTTCATGAATGCCCAGGATGCCGAAGATATGCGGACCCAGACCCGCGGCGAGTTCGGCGGTCTCGGCATCGAAGTGACGATGGAAAACGACATGGTCAAGGTCATCGCGCCGATCGATGACACGCCGGCCGCCAAGGCGGGCATTCTTGCCGGCGACTTCATCTCCGAAATCGACGGCCAGTCGGTGCGCGGGCTGAAGCTCGAAGACGCCGTCGAAAAGATGCGCGGCGCGATCAACACGCCGATCAAGCTGACTATCATTCGCCAGGGCGCCGACAAACCGCTCGAAATCAGCGTCATGCGCGACGTCATCGCTGTGCGGGCCGTGAAGTCGCGCGTCGAAGGCGGCGACGTCGGTTATGTTCGCGTCATCTCCTTCACCGAAAAGACCTATGATGACCTCGAAAAGGCGATCAAGAAGATCAAGGAAGACGTGCCGGCCGACAAGCTGAAGGGCTACGTCCTCGATCTCCGCCTCAATCCGGGCGGCCTTCTCGATCAGGCGATCAACGTATCCGATGCGTTCCTTGACCACGGCGAGGTCGTCTCGACCCGCGGTCGCAATGCCGACGAGACCCGGCGCTTCAACGCTAGCCCGGGCGACCTGACGGATGGAAAGCCGGTTATCGTCCTCATCAACGGCGGCTCCGCATCCGCATCGGAAATCGTTGCCGGCGCTCTTCAGGACCAGAAGCGTGCCACACTTCTCGGTACGCGTTCCTTCGGCAAGGGTTCGGTACAGACCATCATTCCGCTTGGCGACGCTGGTGCTCTGCGCCTCACCACCGCGCTCTACTACACGCCGTCCGGCAAATCGATCCAGGGCACCGGTATCAATCCGGATATCAAGGTCGAGCAGCCGCTTCCCCCGGAATTGCAGGGCAAGCTCAAGCCGGAAAGTGAATCGAGCCTCAAGGGCCATATCCAGGGTGTCGCCGAAACGGATGAAGGCTCTGGATCTGCGGCCTATGTACCGCCGGAGACCAAGGATGATATCCAGCTCAACTATGCGCTGGACCTTCTTCACGGCGTCAAGACCGATCCAAGCTTCCCGGCCAACCCGGACAAGGCAGCCGCCAACATAAAGAAGTAAGCCCATTGCCGGGGAGTTTCGCGAAAGCTCCCCGGCATATGCTTCCCTTGATGATAGACTAGCGGCACAGCACGGACATTCGCTTGGGCACTGATCTCCATGCTCCCCTGGGACAAGGGCGGGGGCCTCAACGCAAGCCCCCCCGGCAGAATCGTGCCATCGCTTGTGCCGTCGTCCTGGCAGCGATCGCAATCGCCGCGCTATCCATCTACGTATTGCGGGGAGATGACGGTCTGCAGAAGGTCGCGTCGACGCAGACAGACAAGCCTGCCGGCGATGGCTCCGTGCCGGCCGACACCGCAGGCAAGAGCAAGCCTGGCACCGATCGCAACGAGCCTGTTGCCGGCGTCTCCACCTCCGGAGCCAATATCGAGAAAATGCCGACCGGTGACGGCGGCTATGTGACAAAATACACGCCGAGCGACCGCCAGGGTCCGGTCGTTATGGACGCGCAGCGTCTTGGCCAGGACCCGCGCATGGCGGATCAACCCAATGCCGATCTCGTGGAAGAGACGAGTGACGGCAAGCTTCCGGTGATTGGACCGGATGGCCTTCGTCCGATGGATCAGTATGCGCGGCCGTGGTCGGGGGCGAGAGGGACACGGATTGCGATCGTCATAAGCGGCCTCGGCCTCAGCCAGACAGGCAGCCAGCGTGCCATCCAGCAACTGCCGGCCGGTGTGACGCTTGCATTTGCCGCAAGTGGCAATAGCCTCCAGCGCTGGATGCAGGAGGCACGCCGTAAAGGCCACGAAATCCTGCTGCAGGTGCCCATGGAACCACTGGATTATCCATCAGACGATCCCGGACCAGGCACTCTACTGACCAAAAACTCTGCCAAAGCCAATCTGGCTCTACTGCATAAAGCCATGGGCGAGATCACCAATTATACAGGCCTGATGAACTATCAGGGAGGTCGTTACCTCGCTGACGAGAAGGCGTTGCAACCCGTTCTGCAGGACGTGGCCAAACGCGGCCTGCTCTTCCTTGATGACGGCTCCTCATCGCTCTCAAAAACCGGCACCGTCGCAGATGCGGCCCAGCTGCCGCATGTCTTTGCGGATGTCGTGCTGGACGGACAGGTCAATACGCAAGCAATATTGCGGAAGCTGGACGAACTTGGTCGTATCGCCGATCGCAAGGGCACCGCGATCGGCGTTGCGGCGGCTTTCGACGAGAGCATTGATGCTGTAAGGCAATGGGCCGACGAGGCAACACAGCGCGGTGTCGAGATCGTTGGCGTGTCGGCCATCGCACGCGACGACAGCCAACCGTGAACGGAGAATTCTGATGTCCAAGAAGGGTGGGCCGTTAAAGGCCGAAGACCTGCCATATCGGCCGTGCGTCGGCATCATGGTGCTCAGTCGCGACGGTCTGGTCTGGGCAGGGCGCCGCATCAGCGAGGCCAATAGTGAATATGACGGCTCGCCGCAGCTGTGGCAGATGCCGCAGGGCGGGATAGACAAGGGCGAGGATCCGCTGCCGGCCGCCTATCGCGAGCTTTATGAGGAAACCGGCATGAAGACGGTGACCCTGCTTGCCCAGTCGAAGGACTGGATCAACTACGATCTGCCGGCCCATCTCATCGGCATCGGGCTGAAGGGAAAATACCGGGGGCAGACCCAGCGCTGGTTCGCATTCCGCTTTGATGGCGATGAAGATGAAATTGCCATCAATCCTCCACCAGGCGGCCATCAGGCGGAGTTCGACGCCTGGGAATGGAAACCTATGGGCGAGCTGCCTGGGCTGATCGTACCGTTCAAGCGCAAGGTGTATGAACAGGTCGTGGCGGAATTCGCTCATCTTGGAAGCGCCGCGGCGTAACCGGCGCGACGTCCATGGCTCAATAGGGCGAGAATGCCCGGCAATCGAGCCGGGCATAGCCTGTTACTCGGCAGCGTCGGCAGACTCGGCGTTCAGCTGGCCGTAGCGCTCTTCGCCGATCTTCGCCAGAAGGTCGAGCTGCGTCTCGAGGAAGTCGATATGGCCTTCCTCATCCATCAGCAGCGCTTCAAACAGCTTCATGGAGACATAGTCGCCTGCCTCATGACAGAGATCACGGGAGGCCTTGTAGGCGGTGCGGGCGTCATATTCGCCGGCGAGATCCGCTTCGAGCACTTCCTTGACGTTCTGACCGATGCGCAAAGGTGCAAGCGTCTGAAGATTGGGGTGACCTTCGAGGAAAATGATGCGATCGATCAGGCGATCGGCATGCTGCATTTCTTCGATGGATTCGGCACGTTCCTTCTTGGCGAGCTTGGTGAAACCCCAGTCGCTGAGAAGTCGATAGTGTAGCCAGTATTGGTTTACGGCTCCGAGTTCGAGGAACAGGGCCTCGTTAAGCCGCTCTATGACTCTTTTGTCGCCTTTCAATGTCCGCTCTCCTATTGTCCTCATGGAACTGTCTCAAGCGGGACATATATACAACGACTTCGTCTTCCGTCGAGTGACGGCGCGCGTGATATTCCTCCGTCGTTCGAATGATCAGATCGACGACGTTCGGAAAACAGCCACAACAGCGGCCACGTTTGCTCATCGCATGATAGACCTTGGCGGGAACGATGAGCTGCCAACAGTCCTCGTCAAGAAGCTGGACGATAACGTCCCTGATTTCCTTGTCGGTAATATAGTTGCAACTGCAGACGAGCATTCCCGGAAGACCTGTCAAACATGACGAAACTTATCTTCTTTTGAGAAAGAAGAGCTAATATGTCAAGAAAAATCCGGTCCGGAATGATCACAGACGGCTGACTATGGGTCGAGGGATAGCCGTTGGAGGACGGCTGGCGCATTGCGCCGCGTTGAGTATCAATGAAAGTTTCGCCCTCTCGGCATGACACGACCCGCATCCCGGACATCGGCTTCAGTTTGGGAATGAGACCTTGCGAGATCATCATCCCTCTGTGAAAGAGCCTGGACCGTCGGCTGGGATCGTGGCCGCCAGGATCCGCCGCCAGAGTTCAGTGCCTCGTCTGACCGCAGCGCCGCGAACCGACGCGCTTCCCTTTGTAGTAGCCCCAGCATCGGGGTAATGTCCTCGATATGCTCGACCACGGTATGGATCACGCCATGCTGGCTTTGCAACCTGCCGCGTATCTTCACCAGCCGTGCCCCCATCACAACCGAACGGTACCGCTCGAAAATCTTCGGCCAGACGATTGCATTGGCGACACCGGTCTCATCCTCGAGCGTGATGAAGATCACGCCTCTTGCAGAACCCGGTCGCTGCCGCACCAGCACGATACCGCCGATCGTAACCCTTTCGCCGTCTCTCACGCCGAGCAGATCGACACTGCGGGTAATCTCCATCGACCTGAATTCCTCGCGAAGAAACGAGACCGGATGCGCCTTGAGGGAAAGCGACAGATGACGATAATCCTCGATTACTTCCTCGCCGGGTAGCATCAGGGGCAATTGTACTGCCTGTTCCGACCTCAGATCCTCTCGCCCGGCCGCCTGGAACAAAGGAACGCTTTCTGGCGCGCTTCGAACCTCAAGCCCTCTGACCGCCCATAATGCCTGCCGGCGCGTAAGCCCGATCGACGCAAAACCGTCAGCATCGGCAAGTCTTTCGAGACTGGCTCTGTCGAGGCCTGACCGGAGCCAAAGATCATGGACGCTTCGGTACGTCTCACTCCGGTTTGCCACGAGCTTTCCTGCCATGTCCTTTTCGCTCAGGCCTTTGACCTGCCTGAAACCAAGTCTGACCGCGTATCGGGTTTTGATGACCTCACGCATGCTTTCATGTCGCCGATCGATGGCAGCCCGATTGAAATCAATCTCTTCCAGACTGTTGTCCCATTCGGAGCGGTTTATATCGACCGGCAGGACAGTTACCCCATGCTCTCGCGCATCGCGGACAAGCTGCGATGGTGCATAAAAGCCCATGGGCTGGGAATTCAGAAGAGCCGCACAGAAGACATCCGGATAATAGGTTTTGATCCAGGACGACGCAAAGACCAGAAGAGCGAAGGAGGCCGCATGGCTCTCGGGAAAGCCATATTCGGCAAATCCTTCGATCTGGCTGAAACATTGCTTGGCAAACTCCTCAGAATACTTGTTCTTGAGCATCCCCCCGATGAAATCGCGCTCGAACTCCTTGACCCGACCGGACCTCTTGAAAGTCGCCATCGACCTGCGCAGCTGATCTGCTTTCTCTGGAGGAAAACCGGCACCGGTGATCGCGATCTGCATCGCCTGCTCCTGGAACAGGGGCACGCCAAGCGTCCTCTCCAAAACCTTTTCGAGAGCGGGGCTTGGATATTCGATCGGCTTTCCGTTTCTCCGATCCTCGCGGCGCTTCAGATAGGGATGAACCATATTGCCCTGGATCGGCCCTGGTCGCACGATCGCCACCTCGATGACGAGATCGTAGAACTTCCGGGGCCGAAGACGTGGCAGCATGCTCATCTGCGCCCGGCTTTCGATCTGGAAAACGCCAATCGTATCGGCACGACAGATCATGTCATAGACGTTCTGGTCGCGATTTTCCTTCTGCAGGTCGGCAAGCCTCAATGCCTTACCGTAATGATCCTCCAGCAACCCGAAAGCCTTCTTCAGGCATGTCAGCATGCCGAGCGCCAATACATCGATCTTCAGAAGTTTCAACGTGTCGAGATCGTCCTTGTCCCACTCGATCATGTAGCGGCCCGGCATCGCCGTCTTCATGATCGGCACCACTTCGTCGAGCCGGTCGCGGGTGATGAGGAAACCGCCGACATGCTGGGTCAGGTGCCGCGGAAACCCCATCAGTTCCTTCGCATGAGTGATAACCTTCTTCGTCACGGAATCCGTGACATCCAGCCCCGCCACCTTGGCCTCACGCTCGGAAAGCCCATCCTCCGACCAGCCCCAGACCGTGCTCGAGAGCGCCGCCTGAACATCCTCGGAAAGACCGAAGGCCTTTGCCACCTCGCGCCCGGCCATCCGTGTCCGATAGCTCGTCACCGCCGCCGTCAACCCGGCATGGCGATAACCGTAATGCTCGTAGATATACTGGATGACCTCCTCGCGCCGCCCGTGTTCGAAATCCACATCGATATCCGGAGGTTCGTTCCGCTCGGTGGATA
Organism: Neorhizobium sp. NCHU2750; assembly: GCF_003597675.1. Lineage (NCBI taxonomy): Bacteria > Pseudomonadati > Pseudomonadota > Alphaproteobacteria > Hyphomicrobiales > Rhizobiaceae > Neorhizobium > Neorhizobium sp. NCHU2750. Next base: position 3,861,946 of record NZ_CP030827.1, read on the forward strand.
TGAAGCGCGCAAAGAGGAGTTCCGATTTTTCCGGGTTCACCTCGGTAATTTCGAGGCAATAGCAGACCGTCGAATTGGCGGCCGAACCACGACCCTGGCAAAGGATATTCAGCTCATACCGCGCATGCCAGACGATATGGCGGACGGTCAGGAAATAGGGCTCATATCCCATCTCCTTGATGAGGCCGAGTTCCTCGCGAATTTGCTGTGAAACACCGGGCTGGATTCCATCAGGATAGCGCCGCCGTGCCCCTTCCCAGGTCAGACGCTCCAGCGTCTCCGATACGGTTTCACCGGGAACGCTTTCATCCGGATAATTATGCTGCAACTCCCCGAGGGAAAAGCTTAGTTTGCCAAAGAATATCGCCGTATTCGCCACAGCCTCCGGATAGGCGTGAAAGAGCCGCCCCATTTCATATGCCGGTTTGAGATACCGCTCTCCATTGGGGGCCAGCAGAAAGCCGGCCTCCTGTACCGTCACGTGATTGCGGATCGCGGTGACGACATCCGCAAGTGACCGACGCAAAGGCAGGTCGAAGAGCGGCAGGTTTGTTGCGATCAGAGAAACACGGCTCTGGCGCGCAACCTGGGCAAAACTGGCAAAAACAAAGGGATCACGCCCGTCATAGGTCGGCGACAGCGCCAGATACATATTTTTGCCGAATGCCTGTCGGTAATCAACAAGCCGCCTGGCCAGATCAGCGAGGTAGCTCCGGTCCTCGGCCCGCGAAAAATCGGGCACGACGGCAAGCATCATATCCCGGCACCATTCCAGAAAATCCCATTCCTCCAGAATGCACGAGCCTTTCTCAGTCCTGAGATTGCCTCTACTCAACAGTCGGCAGAGATTGGCCCAGCCTCTGCGGTTCATCGGATAGGCAAGAACATCAGGTGTTGCATCGGTGAAGACGAGCCGGGCACCGGGGTGAAACCGGCAGGGCTCAACCGCACCCTCCTCACCCTCTTCCTTGCCGCCAGCCCTATGACGGGCAAAACCCGCCTTCATCTCACAAATCTGATTATGGGCGCGCACCACACCGGCAACCGAATTCCGGTCGGCAATCCCCAGCCCGGAAAGTCCCAGGATGCTGGCGGACCTCACCATCTCTTCCGGCCTCGACGCGCCTTCCAGAAAAGAAAAATTCGTCCTGGCACCGATCTCAAAAAAACCTGGAGCCCCCATCACGCAAAAATTCCGTGCATGCGCCAGTCTGGTGCATCCTTGCCATTATAGGGCCCGAGCCGGAAAACCCAGAAAAGCCGGCCGAATTCTGCTTCAAGACGATAATAGTCGCGTTCTGGCGTCTCATCGTCATCAAGCCACCATTCCGGCGCGATCCGCTCCGGTCCCTCCGCACGAGTGACTATGTGCAGGACATGCCGCCAGCGGAACCGCTGCGGCGGCCCATCAGGAACGATGGCGGCAAAGGCTTCAATCGGCTCGGGGCGACGCAGGAGCCGCAAAGGGCGGCTTGATTTCGGTGAGAAGGGCAAGGCATCGCCCACATCTGCGGGACGCACCGCCGCTTCGATTGCCGGAACGGCTATTTCGGCCCGCTCAGGAATATGGCTCTGGCGCGACCTGAGGACCTCAAGGCAATCCACCCCGAACCGGGCGGCCACCTTGTCGATGAAATCGGCAAGCGACGTTTCCTGGCTTTCCTTGCCCGAGAAATCACTCTGCAGCAGGCCAAAGGCCGCATGCTGCAGCACGCTCAACCGCAGGAGTTCGAACCCGAAACCGGCCTCCAGATGATCGTGGACGGCATCGAGGCGTTCACAGAACAAGCCGGCGATCGTCTTTGGATCCCTCAATGCTCTTGATGCACCGACCTTGATACGGAACACCCTTCCATCGACGCGAAACAGGGAAAGTTCGAAAACCGTCCCCCCCACGCCCCTCTCCTCCAGGCTGGCCTTGAGCGAGACCGCAATCTCACGCGTCACACCGATAATGTCCTCTTCCGCCTGGACGGGTTCCGCCAGCTGCCGTTCTGCCGAGAGCGCGGCAACCGGACGCCGCGGCGAAATCGCTTCCTCGCAGGCCCCCAGCGCCTGATCGAGCCTCATCATCAAATGCGCACCGAATCTGCGCACGAGCGGCGCTCTCGGTATGGCCATCAGATCGGCAATCCGCTTCAGTCCCAGCTTGCAGAGCCCTGTAAGGGTCATCTCATCGAGACGCAGCGCATGAATGGGAAGCGCCGCCAATGCGCCTGCCATATCCTCCCTGGCAGTAATCCCACCACGGCCGAACCGGCTCATCGCCCAGGAGAGACCCGGAGAACCGGAAATAGCGCCGCACACGTCAAATCCCACCTGCTTCAGCCTGAGGAGAATATCGCCGAGCATGGCATCCTCCCCGCCGAAGAGATGGGCGCAACCACTGACATCGAGAAAGAGGCCATCCTTTCCATCCAGCGCGACGAGCGGCGTATAGCGGTCGCACCAGTCGGCAACCGCCTCGAGAAGCTCGAAATCCGCCTTCTCATCCTCGTCGAAAACAGCCGTTTTCGGATACATGACACGCGCCTCGGCGAGTGCCTGCCCCCGTGTCAGGCGAGACCTCTCGGCCACCTCGTCGAGTGCCGTCAGCCGCAATGCATTGTCGCGCCGGCCGGCACAGACGATCGGCGGATGCTCAGGACGCTCTTTCGAGCGCCATGACATGCCCCAGAGCCTGCGCGCTATCCTGTCGGTGGAAAGATGCGGGAAATACAGGGCCAGGATACGCTGGTCCCTGGCGAAGGCGAGGGTTTTCTGCCCCTCCGGCAAGACGAAATTGGCGGTCATGGGAATTCCACTCCAGAAGGAAGGAGAGCGGAGCCGGATTGCGGCTCTTCTCAAGGGTGATCCGGAAAACCGGATGGCCTATGCTGCCGCCAAGCATTGTGCCATCCGCAAGGCGCCGCTCCAGAGCCGGCGCCGGTTCGACGAGCATGCGGAAAGAAGCGCTGCTGGCCTCTTCATCTCCCGCATGCCGCAAAAGCAGAAGCGGCCGTCCCGCCGCCTCTGCCCGTAGCTTGAGCCTTCGGCTTTCCGTCAGGCCGAAGGGTTTGGGATTGCCATGAATTTCAAGGATCGTTGCCGCAAAGGCCTTGCTGGCAAGTGCCTCTTCCGCAATCCACAGCGCATCCCCCAGCCTGCGGGGCGACGCCTGAAAGACCAAGCGAGGATCGACACCGATCTGCCTGATACCCCCGCCATAGGGCACACCGCTCTCGCAGGCCGAAAGACCATCTGCGATCCAGAGCAGGGGAGCACCGGAAAATTTCCGGGTCATGATGAATGCCACCAGCGAAACAGCAAAGCCGCTGGCTGCCCCGGCATCATAGAGCGTGAGCGAGCGAATTTCGGAAAGACCGTCCAGCCTCAGGCCGCCATCCAGCGCCTCGTCCAGAAACGGAATATCAAAACCCAGCCTTGTCGGTTCGGCCTGCTTCGCATCCGCCCTACCCGGCACGGCAAGATCTTCATGTCGTGCCGCAACCATGCCCGGCAAAGCCTTGCCTTCCAGTCTGGCGATCTGTTCGCGCAGGGCAAAAACCCTCTCCCGCGCCGCGGCATTACCGGCCATGGCGTCAGCTCCAATCCATACGTTCACCTTATGTTCCTATGGATTCCAGAGGACACACAAAGAGTCAATCACTCCAGCACAGGAATCTTTTCCTCATTAGCTATAGCAATGAATCTTATCTCGAAAAAAAGCGGCAACAGCCTTATATGTGACCTGGAAAAGGGAGAACCCATGGCTCGCATCGACCAAACCGACGACTGGCGGGATCGCCATGCGCCAACGATCAGTGCGTTTGAATCGTTGGCGATCGAGGCCTATGGTCATCTTCCGCAGGAATTCAGAGCCCTCACCACCAACCTCATCATCGAGGTCGAGGACTTTCCCGACGACGACGTCTTCGAAGACATGGCGCTGGAAACGCCCTTCGATCTGCTCGGTCTTTTCGAGGGACGAGGTATCTCCGAACGCTTTACCGTTGAGACAGGGGAGCTGCCCAACCGGATCAGGCTCTATCGCCGCCCGATCCTGGATTATTGGGCCGAAAACGAGGAAACCCTCGGCGACATCATCACCCATGTGCTGATCCACGAGATCGGCCATCATTTCGGCCTGAGCGACGATGACATGGAACGGATAGAAGCCAGCGCCGAGGATGCGACCCAGCGCTGACCCCGTAAAGGCTTATTGCTCGCCGAGCTTGATATCCGGGTGATAATCCTTGCCATCGACAGTTTTCGTCACAGCCTGGCCGCACTGCATCTGCCCGCTCGTGGTGTTGAAGGAATAGGTCGGAGAGCCATGAAGCTCCCACCCCTTGTTCAACGCCGCCGTCACCTTGTGGCAGAAGGAGGCATCGTCCGGGCCGGTGAGAAAACGATAGAGCTTCATGATATCTTCTTTCTTGCAGCGATTTTGGCAACCTGGTTGAGAAGCGTCTTAGCCTCTTCAAAGTGAAGGCGCTCGACCATTTTTCCATCGATATTGACGACATTGAGACTTTCGGCGCCGGGCTCATTGAACGCCGCAACGATTGTCCTTGCCTCCTCAACGCTTTGAGGATCCGGTGCGAAATGCCGGTTGGCCAGTTCTATCTGGGCGGGATGGACAAGCATCTTGCCGGAAAACCCCATGGCACGGCCCTGGATGCAATCCGCATCGCACCCCGCCTGGTCCTTGAAATCGTTGAAAACGCTGTCGATCACATCGACGCCATGGGCGCGTCCGGCAAGCACGATCTGCATCAGCCACGGCACGAGATAGGCTCGCCCCTTCTGCGGCAGCACGCCGGTCGCCTTGCGCAGGTCGTTCAGGCCAACGACGAGACATTGCAATCCCTTTCCCTGCAATCCCTTACCGCCTGCAGCAATGGAACCCGCGTCCAGCACGCCTTTCGGCGTCTCGATCATGGCCCACAGGGCCACGGGCTTTGATGGGTTGAGACCTGCCAGACATTCCGCGGCTTTTTCGAGCTCGGCTGCGCTTTCCACTTTCGGCAGCAGCAGCGCATCCGGCAAAAGCCGGGCGACGAGATCCATGTCCGACCGCGAAAACTCGCTATCCAAGCCATTGATGCGAATGACCCGCTCCTGATGCGACGCCGGAAACCGGACAAAAGCATCAGCCAGATTGTCGCGTGCTTCCGCCTTGCGTCCGGGCGCCACGGAATCCTCAAGATCATAGATCACCGCATCGCAGTCCAGACCTGGCGCCTTTTCAAGCGCGCGCCGGTTATCTGCCGGAACGCTGAGAACGGAGCGGCGAACGGGTGGATCACTGTCTTTCAAGAATTCCATTGCCTTCTTCTGACGGTCTTTTCAGAGCTCTGCAATAAATCCCGCTCGAAAAGCCCTTGCAAGAGAAGAATGGAAGGCCCACATTTGAAATTAGAAAGGTTTGAACATGCAGAACATTCGTTCCTTCTTCATCATCGCCACCGCCATCGCTCTTCTTGCCGTTGCCGCCTTGCTGACGGCTTCCCTGACGATCGCCTTCATGGGCACCCTGGCCATTCTTTCCATCGGTAGGGCACTGTCGAACCGGCTGAAACCGGTACCGGTTCGTGCCAAGACCAAGCGGGAAGACATGCGCGTCTGGAATGACGGCCGCGGAACCATCATCGACATGTGATCCTTTTCGGGCGCTGCCTGCGAGATGCGGGCTGGATCCGGAGAAATGGCGCGTACCGATTGGTACTGAATCGGACTTCAAATCCGTCCAGAAATCCGCTATGGCAGCCTCCACCAAAGTCTTCATGGAGGCCGATCATGGAAAAGTTTGAAAAATTGACGGGCGTTGCTGCGCCTCTTCCGGTTGTCAACATCGACACCGACATGATCATTCCGAAGGATTATCTGAAGACCATCAAGCGCACCGGCCTTGGCAAGGGCCTTTTCGCCGAGGCGCGCTACAAGGAAGATGGTTCGGAAAACCCCGATTTCGTCCTCAACAAGCCTGCCTATCGCGGTGCCAAGATCCTTGTTGCGGGTGATAATTTCGGCTGCGGCTCTTCCCGCGAGCATGCTCCCTGGGCTCTGCTCGATTTCGGCATTCGCTGCGTCATCTCGACGAGCTTCGCCGATATCTTCTACAACAACTGTTTCAAGAACGGCATTTTGCCGATCGTCGTCAGCCCGGAAGATTTGGAAAAGCTGCTCGATGATGCCGATCGCGGTTCCAACGCAATTCTGACGGTAGACCTGGAAGCCCAGGAAATCACCGGCCCGGACGGCGGACACCTGCATTTCGACATCGATCCCGGCCGCCGCCATATCCTTCTCGAAGGTCTGGACGACATTGCCTCGACGCTGAAGAGCGATGCGGCTATCTCGAGCTTCGAGACCAAGAACCGCAGCGAGCGCCCCTGGCTCTGAAGACAAGCTGGTCATCTCATCCGCGGCAGGCCCGGATGAGATCTGCCGCGCGCATCTGAAATGCGCACAAGCATGGCGAGCCTGCAGAACTGCAAGGACAGCAGACGAATGGCAAAGAACCTCTTCCTTCTTCCCGGTGATGGCATCGGCCCCGAGGCCATGGGCGAAGTCCGCAAGGTCATCGCTTATATGAATGACAAGATGGGCGCCGATTTCTCCCTCGACGAAGGCCTCGTCGGCGGATCGGCCTATGATGCCCATGGCGTAGCAATCTCCGAAGGCGACATGGCCAAGGCCATGACGGCGGATGCAGTTCTTTTCGGCGCCGTCGGCGGCCCGAAATGGGATAGCGTCCCCTATGAGGTCAGGCCGGAAGCCGGTCTTCTGCGCCTGCGCAAGGATATGCAGCTTTTCGCCAATCTGCGCCCGGCAATCTGCTATCCTGCACTCGCTTCGGCTTCGTCCCTCAAGCCGGAATTGGTCGAAGGCCTCGATATCCTGATCGTGCGCGAATTGACCGGCGGCGTGTATTTCGGCGAACCGAAGGAGATCATCGATCTCGGCAACGGCCAGAAGCGCGGCATCGATACACAGATCTATGACACCTACGAGATCGAGCGCATTGCCAGCGTCGCCTTCGAACTGGCCCGCACGCGCAACAACACCGTCTGCTCGATGGAAAAGCGTAACGTGATGAAGTCTGGTGTCCTCTGGAACCAGGTCGTCACCGAAACCCACAAGCGTGCCTACTCGGACGTCAAGCTGGAACATATGCTGGCCGATGCCGGTGGCATGCAGCTTGTGCGCGCGCCAAAGCAGTTCGACGTCATCGTCACCGACAATCTCTTCGGCGACATGCTGTCGGACGTTGCCGCCATGCTGACGGGTTCGCTCGGCATGCTGCCATCGGCCTCTCTCGGCGCAACCGATGCCAAGACCGGCACCCGCAAGGCGCTCTATGAACCCGTGCACGGTTCGGCGCCCGACATTGCCGGCAAGGGCATCGCCAATCCGATCGCCATGATCGCCTCCTTCGCCATGTGCCTGCGTTATTCCTTCAACATGGTTGCCGAGGCCGACCATCTTGAAAAGGCAATCGCCACGGTGCTCGACAAGGGCATCCGCACCGGCGATATCATGGGCGATGGTTGCCGCCAGGTAGGCACGTCCGAAATGGGCGACGCCATCCTCAAGGAGTTCCAGGCTCTTTCGGCGTAAAGGCTGATAGAAGAAACCTAAGACAAAGCCCGGCACATGTGCCGGGCTTTGTTATTTTTGCGTCCGAACGAGAGGGCCATCATTCCGCGTGGATATCGCGATCCTTCGTTTCCGGCAGGAACAACACGCCAACCACCAGCGTGATCGCCGCAAATACGATCGGGTACCACAGGCCGTAATAGATATTCCCGGCCGCAGCGCTCATCGCGAAGGCCGTTGCCGGCAGAAGACCGCCGAACCAGCCATTGCCGATGTGATAGGGTAGCGACATGCCAGTGTAGCGGATGCGGGTCGGGAACAATTCGACCAGAAGTGCTGCGATCGGGCCATAGACCATCGTCACGTAGAGGACGAGGACGAACAGGACGGCGATCGTGCCGACCCAATTTACCCGTGCCGGATCGGCCACCATGCTGAACGTGCCGCCCTTAGCGATCGTATAGACCGGCATGGAGGTGACGCCGTTGGCTTCATCGGCCGTCAGCAGCTTCTGAGACACGAGATCGGCGGCCGGAACCGTCGCCTTGTCACCCGCGCGAACGGCTTCCGCGTTGAGCCCGAGTTCGGGATTGGCGGCAATGAAGCCATCAAGCTTAGAATCCGGCACCTTGGCCGCGCCGCGTGTCAGCGGGTAACCCGCATCATGGAGCGCAACGTTGATGCCCTTTTCAAGCGCTGCCTGCTTCGCCTTGCCGTCGGCGCCGGCGCTGATAGCGTCGTAGCTCGCCACCGTTTTGTCGCCGATCTTCACCGTCGCCGCCTGACCGGCGGGTCCCGGCACCACTTCATAGGGCACGGAATTCTTGGTCAGGAAGGCAGTGGCAATATCGCAGGAACTGGTGAACTTCGAGGTTCCTGTCGGATTGAACTGGAATTTGCAATCCGCCGGATCTGACGTCACCGTTGCACGAATGGAAGCCTGCGCCTCGGCAAGCGCCGGGTTTGCCATATGGGTCAGCGCCTTGAACAGCGGCATATAGGTCACCGCCGCAATCAACAGGCCCGCCATGATGATCGGCTTGCGGCCGATCTTGTCGGACAATGAGCCGAAGATGACGAAGAACGGCGTTGCCAAAAACAGCGCGACCGCCACCATGATATTGGCCGACTGCAGGTCGACCTTCAGCACGTTCTGCAGGAAGAACAGGGCATAGAACTGGCCGCCATACCAGACAACCGCCTGACCCATCGTCGCGCCGAGCAGGGCGATGATCGCAATCTTGGCATTCCTCCAGGTGCCGAACGCTTCGGTGAGCGGTGCCTTGGAACCCTTGCCTTCGGCCTTCATCTTCTGGAAGGCCGGCGACTCGTTCATCTTGACGCGGATCCACACCGACACGCCGAGCAGGACGACCGAAACCAGGAACGGAATACGCCATCCCCAAGCGGCAAAGGCCGTATTGCCCATGATCGACTGGACCGTCACGATAACGATCAGCGACAGGAACAGGCCGAGCGTCGCCGTCGTCTGGATCCATGAGGTGAAGTAACCCCGCCGGCCATGCGGCGCATGCTCGGCGACATAAGTCGCCGCGCCACCATATTCACCACCCAATGCCAGGCCTTGAAGCAGGCGAAGGACGATAAGGATGATCGGTGCTGCAATACCGATCGTTGCGGCACCCGGCAGCACGCCGACCAGGAAGGTCGAAAGACCCATGATCAGGATCGTGACCAGGAACGTGTATTTTCGGCCGACGAGATCGCCGAGCCGCCCGAACACCAGTGCCCCGAAAGGTCGAACGAGAAAGCCCGCGGCAAAGGCAAGCAAGGTGAAGATATTGCGTGTCGCTTCGGGATACTGGGTGAAATAGGTCGCGCCGATATAGGTGGCGAGCGAACCATAAAGATAGAAATCGTACCATTCGAATACGGTACCGAGAGAGGATGCGAAGATGACCTTCTTCTCCTCCCGTGTCATGGGGCCGGCCTTCGTATCGGCCGCCGCTGTGACGTTTGCCATTGTCGTCCTCCCAACAAGGTGAAACTCACGTACGGCTACTTCGGCTTTTCCTCCTCCGCCGAAACAACCTTATGCGATTGTCTCAGATTGACAGAAATCAGGACAACCGGTGAGTGATCCTTTGGGATTATGACTTTCGTCTAAATCGAACTCGGGCAGTGAAACCGATCAGCCGTCAAGCCAGCTTGACTCCATGGCAGAATGTTCTAAACACATGCGCGAACGGGAAAACGCCCAAATGATCGCTCGCGACTTTGACATCGCTGCATCTTGCCTGCCGGCCGAACAAGCCGGGCAGCGTTTTTTCGCTTTCTCCAAAACCATGGCCAAAACGACGACGAAAATCGTCTGACGTCTCTGGCCCGCCGCTCTCTCCCCGGCAAGGCCGGGGACAAGGAACACCGTGGTCTCCATGACACGGCTTCCCCCTCTAAAGACCGAGGAGAGACAGAAAGAGAGCATAGACATGGGTTTCAAGATTGCAGTCGCCGGTGCTACCGGCAATGTCGGCCGGGAAATGCTGAACATCCTGGCAGAACGCGGATTTCCGGCTGATGAAGTCGTAGCACTTGCATCCGCCCGCTCGCAGGGCACCGAAGTCTCCTTCGGCGACAAGACGCTCAAGGTTTCCAACCTCGAGAACTACGACTTCTCGACCACCGACATCTGCCTGATGTCCGCTGGCGGCACCGTATCGCAGAAGTGGTCGCCGAAGATCGGCGCACAGGGCTGCGTCGTCATCGATAATTCGTCGGCCTGGCGCTATGATGCCGAAGTTCCGCTCATCGTGCCGGAAGTCAATGCGGATGCGATCACCGGCTTCACCAAGAAGAACATCATCGCAAACCCGAATTGCTCGACCGCCCAGCTCGTCGTCGCGCTGAAGCCGCTGCATGATTTCGCCAAGATCAAGCGCGTAGTCGTCTCGACCTACCAGTCCGTTTCCGGCGCCGGCAAGGAAGGCATGGACGAACTCTTCACCCAGACCCGCGCCGTCTTCGTCGCCGATCCGGTCGAATCGAAGAAGTTCACCAAGCGCATCGCCTTCAACGTCATCCCGCATATCGATGTCTTCATGGAAGACGGATATACCAAGGAAGAGTGGAAGGTTCTGGCCGAGACCAAGAAGATGCTCGATCCGAAGATCAAGGTAACCTGCACCGCAGTGCGCGTTCCCGTCTTCATCGGCCACTCCGAATCGGTCAACATCGAGTTCGAAAACGAGATCACCGCCGATCAGGCGCGCGACATCTTGCGCGAAGCACCGGGCTGCCTCGTCATCGACAAGCACGAGAACGGCGGCTACATCACCCCGGTCGAATCCGCTGGTGAGGATGCCACCTTCATCTCCCGTATCCGCGAGGATGCAACGGTCGAAAACGGCCTCAACCTGTGGGTTGTTTCCGACAACTTGCGCAAGGGTGCTGCCCTCAACGCGGTTCAGATTGCGGAGCTTCTGGTCAATCGCGGCCTGATCAAGCCGCGCCAGGCCGCCGCCTGATCGATAGAATTCGTTAAGCATATTGCTCTAGAAAATCCCGCCGAAAGGCGGGGTTTTCTTTTGGAGGCATGTCCTCACGAACTATTCATGGCAACGCGCCCGGCAATTGCTTGCAAGTGGATGCTTTTACAACGAATAGTAATAAAGGACGACACCGCCGCTGATCGGCAATCACGGATTATCGAATGAACAAGATTTTAATGGCAGGCCTGATCTTGGCCGGATTGGCTGCAGCGACACCCGCAGCGGCAGCACTCCAGTGCGGCAATGATTCATCCGGCTTCAACCGCTGGGTACAGGACTTCAAGCAGGTCGCTCCCTCCAAGGGCATCAGCCCTGCCGTTCTCGACCGTGCCTTTGCCAATGTGCAGTATAATCGCCCCACGATCAGCGCAGATCGCGGGCAGAAAAGCTTCAGGCTTTCCTTCGACGAGTTTCTGAAGAAGCGCGGCGCCGCAGCGATCATTGCCCAGGGCAAGCGCAAGAAGGCGGAAAACGCCGCACTCTTCGATCGCATCGAACGCCGCTTTGGCGTACCGGCTGGCCCGGTGATTGCCATCTGGGGCATGGAAACCGGTTTCGGTGCCTATATGGGCAACCAGCACACGCTTTCAGCCGTTGCTACGCTGTCCTATGATTGCCGCCGTTCCGATTATTTCACCGAGCAGCTTTATGCCGCCCTGGAACTCGTTGCCCGTGGCGACCTGAACCCTTCCGCCCACGGTGCTGCCCATGGCGAGATCGGCCAGACCCAGTTCCTGCCGCTCAACGTCATCCGCTACGGCGCCGATGGTGATGGCGACGGACATATCGACATGGTCGGCTCACGCGCCGATGCACTCGCATCGACAGCCAACTTCCTTAAGGGTCATGGTTGGGTCACCGGTGCCGGCTATCAGCCGGGCGAGCCGAGCTTTGCCGCGATCCAGGGCTGGAACGCCGCTACCGTCTACCAGCGCGCCATTGCCTATATGGGCGCACAGATAGACGGCAAGTAAGCCTCAGGCGACAGGCGGCGCCTCGTCCGCTTCGGCAGGCGCCTGTTCCGCTTCCAGATCGGGGCGCATGAAATCGCCCTTCTGGTTCATCACCCACAATTCGCCGGTCGAAATATCGAACCATGCGCCGTGGACCGCAAGCTCACCCTTTTCGGTCAGTGAGCGAATAAAGGGGAAGCTTGCCAGATTGGCGATCGAATTACGGATCGAAACGCGCTCCAGCGCCGTCTGCCGCTCCGACGCGGTCATCAGGTCATTGCTCTGGATCTGCGAAGCGGCAGGCCTGACGAGGCCGATCCACTTGCCGATGAAGTCGCCGGGCGAAAGCGGTGCGAGTTCCGGATCGAGCGCCGCCTGGATACCGCCGCAGCGCCCATGCCCCATCACCACGATATCGCGGATCTTCAAAACCTGGATAGCGTATTCGAGTGCGGCCGAGGTACCGTGGAACTGGCTGTCCGGCTCATAGGGCGGCACCATGTTGGCAATGTTGCGCACGACGAACAATTCGCCCGGCCCACAGTCGAAGATCGTCTCAGGCGCGGCGCGGGAATCGCAACAGGCAATCAGAAGCGTATGCGGCTTCTGGCCGTTTTCGGCAAGCACACGGTAACGTTCGCGTTCGTCAATGTAACGACCGCTCATGAAATTGCGGTAGCCCGCAAGCAATTTGGCTGGAAATTCGCTCATGACCGCAACGATTATTACGGCTTTAACCCAAGATCAACGGTTCGTTGCGCGCAACATTGCGACTCATGCACTTCGCTTCGCGGAATGAACGATCTGCCGCATCTGCACGCCAGCCATCGGAGACTGAAGGCTAAGCGCATGGGCCGGGAGTATGAGTTCGTCGCTTCCTTCCGCAGAAGTCCGCGCAAGTATCTCGAAAATGCTGGCGGTCGCGAGCCTCAACGCTTCCTCTTCATCCATGCCGGACATCAGTCGTGACAGGAAAACCGCAGAAAGAAGATCACCGAGACCATTCGGTGGATTGTCCACCAGCCGGTGTTCGCAGAGAAACACACGCTTCTCCGTCACGAAAAGATTTCCGATAGCGGCATTCATCATCGGTATGGCCGATGTCACGAGCGCCCGGCTTGTTCCAAGCTTCCTGACCGCCTGCACGATCTGCGCGTTGCTGTCGACGCTTTCCCCCGAAAGCCATGCAAGCTCGTGGCGGTTCGGCGTGATGAGATCGGCAAGCGGCATGAGATCGGTCCGGATTGCCTCCGCGATTGCCTGGGGTACATAGAGACCACCCGTATCACCGATCACCGGGTCGCAGACATAAAGCATTTCGGGATTGCGCTGCTTCAGCGCCTTGATCAGCTTGGCGACCGCAGCCGGCTGCCCGGCATGGCCGAAATAGCCGCTGAGCACTGCCTTGACCTCGCCAAGCCAGGGCGCGCGGATGAGATCATCGATCGCCATCTCGAAATCCGCAACCGGATGATGCAGCCGTGTTGAAGGGCCATGCCCGGGATGCCACGGCAGGACAATCGTCGGAAAGGCCCAGACCGGATGCCCCATGCTTTCCAACGCGAAGACTGCCGCGCGATTTCCGACGGCGCCACGGATGACATGGCTGGAAATGACGATGACCGCGCCGTTTTGTGCCTGCATGATTCCAATCTCGATTTTGTTGCGTTTTGATGGTTGCTTTGCCACATCCTGTCAATAATGCTCGCTATAACGGTGCAACTTGCATCGCTTCGGACGATTCTGAGGGGTCCGGAGCAGAATTCAGCCTGAAGGGGAGAGGTCATGGTCTGGAAGCATAGCCCGAAACGCAGCAGACAGATGGAGGAGGCACGTTCCTTCGCCGACAGGATCGATGCGGACGCTCTTGATCCTTCCATCCTGTTCGGCAGGGCGAGTGACGATGACCTTGCTGCCTATACGCCGGAAATGCTCGGCATTGCCGCTGCCCATGCCGGAAGCCGCCTGAGAGACTGGAGCCGTCTCCGGGCCGATATCAGCCTCGTGCAGGTGCCGGGGGTCGAGCCCGGCGGCATGACGGCATGGATATTGAATGTCATCGACCGCAACATGCCGTTCCTGTTCGATTCCGTCATGGGAGAGGTGACGGCCAGCCATCGCAGCCTCATTATGGCCGTGCATCCGATCCTGACGATCGAGCCCGGCAAGCAGCCTGTTCTGCGCAGCAATGATCAGCCGACCGACCCCGCCCATCAGGTCAGCCTGATCCAGATCCATCTGGCGCAGATGAACCAGGAACAGGCCGATCATCTCGTAGCGCGTATCCGCTTCATCCTCGAGCAGGTGCATCTGGCCATCACCGACTGGTCGGCCATGCTCGAAACCATGAATGGCGCATCAAGCCAGTTGCTCAATGCGAAACCCAGAAAGGGCGCCGACCGGGATGAGGCGCTGGCCTTCCTCGACTGGCTGCGCGATGACAACTTCACCTTCCTCGGCATGCGCGAATATGTCTATTCCGGCAAAGGCTCGGCAGCCAAGGTGGAACGCGGCAAGGGCAGGGGGCTCGGCATCCTGTCGGACCCGGATGTGCTGGTTCTGCGGCAGGGCAAGGATCAGGTGACAACGACGCCGGAAATCCTCGAATTCCTCGACGGACCGCAATTCCTCATCGTTACCAAGGCCAATGTCAAATCGGTCATCCATAGACGCGCCTATATGGACTATGTCGGGGTGAAACGCTTCGACGAGAACGGCAATGTGGTGGGAGAGCTGCGCATCGTCGGCCTCTTCACCGCAACCGCCTATACGCAATCGGTCCGTGACATTCCAATGCTGAGGACGAAGGTCGCCGCGATCGACCGGCATTTCTCCTTCGACCCTCACAGCCATTCCGGTCGCATGCTGGAAAACACGCTGGAATCCTACCCGCGCGACGACCTATTCCAGATCGACGGGGACCTGCTGGCGAAATTCTGCGAGCAGATCATGGAACTCATCGAGCGCCCACGCGTGCGCGTGCTCGCCCGCATCGATCATTTCGACCGCTTCGTCTCGACCATCGTCTATGTCCCGCGCGAGGATTATAACTCGCTCGTTCGCGAAAAGGTCGGCGCCTATCTTGCCGATGTCTTCGAGGGCCATGTTTCCGCCTATTATCCGGCTTTCCCCGAAGGCGGCGTTGCCCGCGTCCATTTCATCATCGGTCGCCGTGGCGGCAAGACGCCCCGGATCGCGCAAGGCAAGCTCGAGGAGGCCGTCAGCCTGATTGCCACCCCCTGGGAGGAAAGCTTCTCGCTGCTTGCCGAACACGGGCCCCGTCTGAGCGTCACCAATGCCTTCCAGGAAGCTTTCACGCCGGAAGAGGCATTTTCCGATCTCGCCGATATTGCCGCCTGCGCAGCCGATGAGCCCATCCGCATCGAGTTCTACCGGCGACCAACCGATGCGACGAATGGCATATCGCTGAAGATCTTTCACGGAGCCCACCCCCTGTCGCTGTCGCGCCGCGTCCCGCTTCTGGAAAACCTCGGCTTCCATGTGGTCAGCGAACAGACCTTTGAAATTCATGTCGGACCGCAGGCACGGCTCGTCGTGCTGCATGATATGGAGCTCGAGCTTGGCGAGGGGCGCAGCGTCGACCTTTCCCGCGAAGGCCCGCTCCTCGAAGAAGCCTTCCTCACCGCCTTTGAAGGTTCCATCGACAACGATGGCTTCAACCGGCTTGTTCTTCTGGCCGGCCTGTCGGCCCGGGAAATCACCGTTCTTCGCGCCTATGCCCGATACCTCAGGCAGACCGGCATCGTCTATTCGCAGGCCTATATCGCCGATACGCTGGTGAAATATCCGCATATCTCGGCGGACATCCTCAACCTGTTCACCACCGGCTTCGATCCGGCGATCACCGACAAGGCGAGGGCGAAGAAACTCGCGCAGCTTCATGACTCCATAGAGGAAAGCCTCGGCGCGGTGCCGAGCCTCGACGAAGACCGCACGCTGCGCCGCTTCGTCAACACCGTCGACGCGACATTGCGCACCAATTATTTCCAGCGCGACGCCGACGGCGCTCCCAACAGAATGCTCGCCTTTAAGTTCGACCCCAAGCTCCTCGACGGATTGCCCGAACCGCGGCCGTTCCGCGAAATCTTCGTCTACGGCACAGAAGTTGAAGGCGTCCATCTGCGCTTCGGCAAGGTCGCCCGCGGCGGCCTGCGCTGGTCCGATCGTGGCGAGGACTACCGGACCGAAGTGCTCGGTCTGGTGAAAGCCCAGCAAGTCAAGAATGCCGTCATCGTGCCGGTCGGCGCCAAGGGTGGCTTCTTCCCCAAAATGCTGCCTGTGGGCGGATCACGCGACGAGATCTTCAACACCGGCCGGGAAGCCTACAAGACCTACATCCGCACGCTGTTGGCGATCACCGACAACATCGTCGATGGCGAGATCGTCGGACCACCCCAGACGATCCGCGTTGACGGCGACGACCCCTATTTCGTCGTTGCGGCCGACAAGGGTACCGCGACCTTCTCCGACACCGCCAACGGTCTGGCGCAGGAAGCCTCCTTCTGGCTGGACGACGCTTTCGCCTCGGGCGGATCGGCCGGCTACGACCACAAGAAGATGGGCATCACTGCCCGCGGCGCCTGGGAAGCCGTCAAGCGTCATTTCCGCGAAATGGACGTCGATATCCAGACGACCCCGTTCAACGTCGTCGGCGTCGGCGACATGTCGGGCGATGTCTTCGGCAACGGCATGCTTCTGTCGCCGAAGATCCGGCTCATCGCCGCCTTCGACCATCGCGATATCTTTATCGATCCGGATCCCGACATCGAAAACTCCTTCGCCGAGCGCGCACGCATGTTCAACCTGCCGCGCTCCAGCTGGCAGGATTATGACCGGTCGACCCTGTCGGACGGCGCGATGATCATCTCGCGCTCGGAGAAATCGGTAAAGCTGACGAAGCAGGCCGCCGACGCGATCGGCATCGACAAGACGACAGCCACGCCCTTCGAGATCATGACCGCCATCCTGAAAAGCAAGGCGGATCTCTTATGGTTCGGCGGTATCGGCACCTATGTGAAGGCTGCCTCGGAAACGGATACCGAGGTGGGCGACCGGGCGAATGACCCGATCCGCATTACCGCCGCTGAAGTGGGCGCGAAAGTCATCGGCGAGGGCGCCAATCTCGGCGTCACCCAGAAAGGCCGCATTGCCTATTCGCTCGCCGGCGGGCGCTGCAATTCCGACGCGATCGACAATTCCGCCGGCGTCAATTCCTCCGACGTCGAGGTCAATATCAAGATCGCGCTCAACGCGGCCATGCAGGACGGGCGCCTTCCCCGTGCCAAGCGCAACCAGCTTCTCGCATCGATGACCGACGAAGTGGCAGGCCTGGTCCTGCGCAACAACTATCTGCAGCCGCTGTCCATTTCGCTGATCGAACGGCGCGGCACGGCAAACCGCGAACAGTTGGCCCGGCTGATGTCCGTACTGGAGGCGCAGGGCAAGCTGAACCGCAAGGTGGAGACATTGCCCGACGATGCCGAGCTTGCCGAACGCTATGCAGCCGGAAAGCCTCTCACGCGACCGGAAATAGGCGTACTGCTCTCCTATTCCAAGATCGTGCTCTTCGACACCCTGCTCGAAAGCACCGTGCCCGACGATCCCTATTTCTCGACATTGCTGAAAGACTACTTCCCCGCCAGGATGCAGAAGCCCTATGCGGCCGATATCCAGAAACATCGCCTGCACAGGGAGATCGTCGCCACGATCCTCGCCAACGAGGCGGTCAACCGCGGTGGCCCCGGCTTCATTCAGGCCATGGTCGACATGACCGGTGCCACCGCGGCAAATGTCGTCAAGGCGATCTTCCTGATCCGCGACGGCTTCGGCCTGCCCGAACTCTGGTCTCAGATAGACGCACTGGACACTCGAGTCGCCGGCCGCATTCAGAACGATCTCTACGCCGAGGTCGGTCGAATAGTCCTCTTCGGCACCTACCTCGCGCTTCAGACGCAGATCGCTGCGTCGGACATGAGCGAAGCCGTTGCCCGGCTAAGGACAGCCATCAAGGGGCTTCGCCCGACCGTGACCAAAGATGTCATAGCAGAGACGGCGCCGTTTGCCGCCGAATTTGAAGCGGCTGGTGTTCCAACAGACCTGCTTGGCGAAATCCGCACACTGTCCGCTCTGGTCATCGTGCCGGAAATCATGCTCATCGCCGAAAAGACCGGCGAAGGCATGGCACGCGCAGCGGAGAGCTATCTCGCGGTAACCGAGACCTTCCGTATAAATCGCTTGATCGGGGCCGGTGAACGGATCGGGACGTCCGATCACTACGAGAGCCTGGCTTTGTCGCGCAGCCTTCAGCAACTTGCCTCGGCCCGCCGTGCCATCGTGATCGCCGCCTTGAGCGAGCACCGCAAGGACAAGAAACCGGTTGCCGCCTGGATCGCCGCCGATCGCCTGCGAATAAACCGGATCGGCGCCGAACTTGTTACGCTCGGCGAAAGCGGCGAGCTGACGCTGCCGAAGATTTCCGTCGCGGCCGGTCTGCTCGGTGACCTGGCCACCGGCAGGCTGCTCTAGAGGCCGGGGAGGAGAAATGGGCGTGGCAGACGTCAGTGAAGCGCCGACAAAACCCGGCCGGCGCGGCATCTGGGGCTGGATGCTGTTCGATTGGGCGGCACAGCCCTTCTTCACCGTCGTCACCACCTTCATCTTCGGCCCCTATTTCGTCTCGCGCCTGACCGACGATCCCGTTTCGGCGCAAGCCGCGTGGAGCAATATGGCGACGATTTCTTCGATCATCATCGCCATCCTTTCGCCGGTCCTCGGCTCGATCGCCGACCAGTCCGGCGCGAGAAAGCCATGGATCGCCGCCTTTGCTGCAGTGAAGATCGCGAGCCTGATGATGTTGTGGTTCGCCGCGCCCGGTTCCCCGCTCGTCTGGCCGATCACCTTCATGATTCTGGCCTCGATCGCGGCGGAATTTTCCATCGTCTTCAACGATTCCATGATGCCGCGGCTCGTCTCGCGCGAGGATGTCGGAAGGATCTCCAACACCGCCTGGGGCATCGGCTACCTTGGCGGCATGGTGGTCCTGATCGCCGTCGTGGCGCTGCTCGCTGCCAACCCGCAAACCGGCAGGACGCTGATCGGGATAACCCCGCCTTTCGGTCTGGATGCAAACCTGGGCGAGGACGCCCGCATCACCGGCCCGATCGCAGCAGTCTGGTATTTCCTCTTCATCCTGCCGATGTTTTTCTTCACCCCAGATGCCGAAAGGGGAAAGCCGCTGGGGCAGGCGATACGATCCGGCGTGGCGGAACTTGCTGGCACGTTGCAGGAATTGAAGCGGCGACCTGCCATTGCGAGATTTCTGCTTGCGCGAATGCTGTATCAGGATGGCGTCAACGGCCTGCTGATCCTCGGCGGCACATTCGCTGCCGGCATGTTCGGCTGGGCGACGATCGAGATCGGCCTTTACGGCATCATCCTCAACGTCGTGGCGATTTTCGGCTGCATCGCCGCCGGCTTTCTCGACCGCTGGCTGGGTTCCAAGATCGTCGTGGTCGTCAGTCTCGTCCTGCTGCTGACCGCAACCATAGGGATCGTGTCGATCAGCCCGGGCTCGGTTCTTTTCGGCCTGATGCCGCTTTCGACGCAAGACAGTGGCGGCTGGTTCGGCACCACCGCGGAGAGGGCCTACATCCTCTTCGGCCTGTTGATCGGCATCGCCTTCGGGCCCGTCCAGGCCTCGTCGCGATCCTATCTGGCGCGGTCGATCGATCTTGATGAAGCCGGCCGCTATTTCGGCATCTACGCCCTGTCTGGACGGGCGACGAGTTTTCTCGCCACCCTGTCCTTCTCGCTCGTCACCTATGCCACAGGTTCCGCCCATCTCGGCATGGCGACCCTGGTCATCTTCCTCGGGGCCGGCCTAGCACTGCTTGCCGCCACGCCCTATCCGGCATCCCGTTCGAAATGACCCCGGCTAATCAATGCCGGAAATGACGCATGCCGGTGAATACCATCGCGACATTGTGCTCGTCGGCTGCGGCAATCACCTCCGCATCACGCATCGAGCCGCCCGGCTGGATGACAGCGGTAGCACCCGCGGCGATGGCGGAAAGCAGGCCATCGGCAAACGGGAAGAACGCTTCCGACGCAACGGCAGAACCCTTGGTCAGCGGCTCGGCCCAGCCCATCGCTTTGGCGGCATCCTCAGCCTTCAACCCGGCAATGCGGGCGGAATCGATACGGCTCATCTGGCCGGCGCCGATGCCCGCCGTCTGCCCGTCCTTGGCATAGACGATGGCATTCGACTTGACGTGCTTGGCAACCTTGTAGGCGAACTTCAGGTCTTCCATTTCGGTCGCCGTCGGTCCGCGCTTGGTGACGACCTTGAGATCGACATCCTCGATCACGCCATTGTCGCGGCTCTGGACCAGCAGGCCGCCGGCCACCGTCTTGGCGGTGATGCCGCGCGAACGCGGATCGGGCAGGCCACCTGTCACGAGAAGGCGAAGATTCTTCTTGGCGGCAATGATCTGCTGCGCTTCGTCGGAAACCTCAGGCGCGATGATGACTTCGGTGAACAGCTTGACGATCTCTTCCGCCGTTTCGGCATCGAGAAGCTGGTTGACCGCGATGATCCCGCCGAAGGCCGAGGTGGAATCGCAGGCCAGTGCCCGCAGATAGGCTTGCTTCAAGGTCGAACCGGTGGCAACGCCGCACGGGTTGGCATGCTTGATGATCGCGCAGGCCGGGCCCTGATCGGCGGCAAACTCGCCGATCAGCTCGAAAGCGCCATCCGTGTCGTTGATATTATTGTAGGAAAGCTGCTTGCCCTGCAGGAGCTTCGCCGTCGCTACGCCGGGGCGATTTTCGCCGGTCACATAGAAGCCGGCGCTCTGATGCGGGTTTTCGCCGTACCGCATGGCTTCCTTCAACACGCCGCCGATCGTCCGGTAGGCCGGGGTTTCGATCTCGAGCGCTTCGGCAAACCAGTTGGAGATCGCCGTGTCATAGGCCGCGGTGCGGGCATAGGCCTTGGCGGCAAGCTTCTGGCGGAAGGCATATTCGGTTTCGCCGCCATTCGCCTTCAGCGCCTCGATCAGCGCTGCGTAATCGGAAGGATCGGTGACGATCGTCACATAGGCATGGTTCTTGGCCGATGCGCGGATCATTGCCGGGCCGCCGATGTCGATATTCTCGACGGTCGTCGGATAGTCGCCGCCTGCGGCCCGTACTTCCTCGAACGGGTAGAGGTTGATGACCGCAAGATCGATACCCTCGATCCCGTGTTCCTTCATCGCCGCGACATGCTCCTCGTCGTCACGGATCGACAGGAGACCACCATGGACATTCGGGTGAAGCGTCTTCACGCGACCGTCCATGATCTCCGGAAAGCCGGTAACCTCGGAAACGTCGGTCACCGCAAGGCCGGCGGCGGCGATGGCCTTATGCGTGCCGCCGGTCGACAACAGACGAACGCCCTGTTCGCTGAGCGCGCGCGCGAGATCGATGATCCCTGCCTTGTCGGAAACGGAAAGGAGCGCGGTACGGATCTTGACGCGATCGGGTGCGGGGATTTTCTTGGACACAACGGCCATCGGGTCTCTCCTGAAAGAGCTTGCCACAAAGGGGCGGGAAGGGGATGCGGGCCGGTTAGCACAGCTGGCGGCAAGAAGGAACGCTTATTCGCCGCGTCTGAGCATCCAGCGGATTTCCTTCAGGCCCGAGACCGCGCTTTCGAGCACCAGCTGCTGGCTGGGACGCATGCCGGAGACATCTGCAAAGAACACATCCTCGTCGATCTGGAGATCCAGACCCGGAGCCGCAAAAATCCAGCCCTGCCCATCGGCAGCCCTCAGCGCCACGCTCTCGGCATCGCGGCGGGTGATGGTGATTGCCGGATGGATGTGAAACCGGATGAAGGCAATAGAGTTTTTCGGCTTGCCCTCGCCACCTTCCCGCGGAATGAGCCGGTCGCATCCCTTTATCTTGTCACCCGTGGCACTCAGCGCGATTTCCCGCTCATGGGTATAGTCGAACTGCTCCAGATATCCGTCATGGCGGGCACGCAGCCAATCATTGCCATGCTTGTCGTCCCAACGTTCCACATCGACGGCCGAAACGCCGGGCATGAGAACCGGACCGGTGAAATTGGAGTTGATCACCCGGCTGGACGACACATCTCCAAGTGTCAGCGTCGAATGGGCCGCGGTAGAGCGCGCGAGATGCCTGTAGAACCGGCTGGCAAATTTCGGCGCACCGGAATTGACGATGAACCGGTGCCGGCCCGACGACATCTCGAACGAAAGCGTGCCGGCATGGGCACCTGTCGAGGCCGAAATCGCCTCCGGACAACCGGTATCGACAATGATGATCGTATTGTCTGCGGCAAGCCGGTGATATTGCATCTGCGGCAGGGCCTTGAACGGCTTGCCGGCGGATTCGTCATAGCGCAGCACAGACATCAGCTCGCTCGCCGAAGTCGAACTCGCGCCGTTGAACAGTGCCAGATCGCCGTCCTGATGACGGAAGAATCGTAGCGCCGGATACATGCGGTCGATCGCCGGGATGAGCTTCTGGGGCACATCGTAACCCAGATTGATATATGTCTGACGCAGCGGCAGAAGATCGACGAGAACGTCGAGGATCGCCCGCGGATTGCGCGATATATGCCCGCCATCGGCGAGAATCTGCCGATCGAGCTCGCGGTCCAGCGCCAGGCTCTCCCGATTGATCCCGCCGACCCTCGTGGGCAATGCGAGCGAAGCCATCGCAAGTGCCGTACGCACTCTCAGCCGGCTTTCCGCATCGGGGCAGGACGCCGCGATCTTTCGCAGGTAGCTGATCTGGTAGGCGAGGCTCTTCATGAAACGGCGATAGAAACCCGCTTCGGCAGCGTGAAGAACGATCGTGGAATGGGAAAGCCACGCTATGACCCGCGTCGCGACCACATTCGGCTCCCAGCCGATACCCCGGCGCCGGCGTCCGTGAATGTTGATCCAGTCGGAAACGATATGCCGGGCATGTGCGCAGCCCGCCTCTGTCCGTTCTGCCCTTATATGGCGCAGCCAGCCGAAGCCATGCAGTCTTTCGGCAAACGCACGCGACGGCAATTCGAGCTCGAAGGGTGAATCTCCAAGCGTTTCGAGAACACGGCCGGCGAGCGGAAAACGCCCGTCGAAAATTTCATGCGCGACGAACGGATCGACCGGGCGCAGGTCTGTCGGCGCGACAATCAATCGTTCCGGCACGGCGGAAAGCGGCGCGGAAAGAGCCACGCGATAGGGCGCCATGCGCAGGCGTAGGCGCCGGCGCATTTCCCGCATGCCGCAAGCCAGAAGCCGTCGGCGATCGGCGAGCCGCATGGTCACTCTGGGTTCTCCGCCGGAATGGCTGTCTGCTCGATCAGCTGAAACAATTTTAGTTGAATCGGAATTATCTGGGGTGATGGTGAATAATATCTTACTTGACGCTCAGCACGCTGGCAAAGAACCCGTCCATACCGCCGGCAAAACCCTCCGATGGCGGCAGCATCGCCGGTGTGGTTCGGAACTCTCCCTTGACCGTCACCGCCTCTTCAAGACCGGGCCAATCCTCCGGATCGATCGGCCGCCGCTGAAGCGAAGGTGTATCGGCGAGAACCCGCTCGACAAGTTCCTCACCCTCAAGCGGGTCGAGCGAGCAGTTGGAAAACACGATAATCCCGCCGCTTTTCACCAGCGTCACGGCATGGCGCAGCATCCGCTCCTGCAGGCTGGCGAGCTTTTCGATGTCCTGTACGCCCTTCGTCCACAGCACATCCGGATGCCGTCGCGTGGTACCGGTCGAAGAGCAGGGCGCATCGAGGAGCACGCCGTCGAGCTTCTCGTCTGGTGAATAGGCAAACAGGTCGCCCCCCACCAGCTCCGCCTCCATTCCAAGCCGGGCCAGATTTTCCTTGAGACGTGCAAGCCGGTTGGGCGACTGTTCGACGGCCGTCACCTGGGCGCCGGCGGCAATCAACTGTGCAGTCTTGCCGCCCGGCGCAGCGCAAAGGTCGGCCACGCGCTTGCCGCTCAAGTCACCGAACAGCTTTGCCGGAATGCTGGCCGCCACGTCCTGCACCCACCATTCGCCCGTCTCGAACCCTTCGAGCGCGGTGACCGAGCCTTCGAATTCACCAAGGCGAACGCTGCCGGTCGGAAGCAGCCGACCACCAAGCCGATCCGCCCAGGCCGCCGGATCCGCCTTCACGGTGAGGTCGATTGCAGGTGGCGTCAGCTGGGCTTCGGCAATGCGCTCCGCTTCCACCGCGCCATAGGCTTTGACCAGCCGCTCGCGGAACCAGTCGGGAACCGGCGACACCGAAGCAGTCGCCACCAGAACCTCCTCCTTCTCGCGCACCAGGCGGCGCAGCACGGCGTTCACCAGCTTGGCAAAGCGACGATTGCGCGGGTCGCGATTGGCCTGTTCCACCGCAAGATCGACAGCGGAATGGGATGGAACGCCGAGATGCAGGATTTGCGCGGCGGCAACGACCAGAACGTGATGAAGAGCGCGCGCGCCTTCCGGCAGCGGTGATTCGAGCAGGGAAGCGATGGCGGCTTCCAGACGCGGCAAATGCCGAAGCGCCGTCGTCAGGATCGCGCGGGCAAGCGCGCGGTCGGCATCGCTGAGCGTCTTGTAGGCCGGATTGCCGTGGGTGAGGTCCAGCATCCCGTCGAGCGAGATCTTCCGGTCGACGGCCGCCGCCAGAAGCTTTGCCGCCGTGGCACGCACTTCGAGCCCTGGTTTCGGCGGCTCATGAGAAACGCGGGCAGAGGCCGGCTTCTGAGGCGAGCGTTTGAAAGGCTTCTTTTTTTTCGTCTCGTTCAAGACCAGGGACCCTTGCGCGGTTCATCCGATCCGCGGCCCCATGGATTGTTTGCGCCGGTATTGGGAACGGAGCGAGCGGTGCGCTGGGGTCTAGCAGCCGAAAACGATCCCGTCGACCCACCACCGCGGAACTCTCCCGCCATCTGTTGCAGGGCGGCGATACGATTTTCGGTATTCGGATGGGTCGAGAAGAGATTGTCCATCCGCTCGCCGGACAGTGGATTGATGATGAACATATGCGCCGTGGCGGGGTTTCGCTCCGCCTCGTAGTTGGGAATGGAATGTGCGGCACCGGCGAGCTTGGCAAGCGCCGAGGCAAGCCACATCGGGTTGCCGCAGATTTCCGCTCCACGACGGTCGGCGGAATATTCCCGCGTACGGCTGATCGCCATCTGCACCAGCATGGCAGCGAACGGCGCCACCATCATGGCGACAAGAACACCGATGAAACCGAACGGATTATTGTTGTTTCGGTTGCCACCGAAGAAGAACGCGAAATTGCCGAGCATCGAGATCGCACCGGCAAGTGTCGCGGTAATCGTCATCGTCAGCGTGTCACGGTTCTGCACATGCGCCAGTTCATGCGCCATCACGCCGGCCACTTCCTCGTGGGTGAGGCGCTGCAGAAGCCCGGTCGATGCCGCGACGGCCGCATTCTGCGGATTACGACCGGTCGCAAACGCATTGGGCTGCGGATTGTCATAGACATAGACCTTCGGCATCGGCAGGCCGGCATTGGCAGCAAGGTCACGAATCAGGTGATAGAATTCCGGCGCCGTGCGCTCGTTCACTTCCTGGGCATGGTAGGCGGACAGCACCATCCTGTCCGAATTCCAGTAGGAAAACAGGTTCATGCCGGCAGCGATCAGAAGCGCGATCATCATGCCGCCCTTGCCGCCGATCAGAAATCCGACGCCCATGAACAGGGCAGTCATGAAGGCCAGAAGCATGGCGGTGCGCATCACATTCATCGTCATCTCTCCGTTGCCGATTTCATCCCCCTGCATGCCAAGGGTTTTCTAGCGGTGTCGAACAGCCTATCATGTGGTCAATTCAACCAGAGTTTTCAATAATCTTCCGGTAGTCAGACAAATGCAGGATGCAGACAACGATAACATGCAGGCCACCCTTGAGGAGGGTTCTGCCAGAAAGCCGCTCTCTCCGGCAGCACAGCGGGCTCTGAAGGAAGCCGAGGAGCGCCGTGTGGCAGCGGAAAATGTCGAGATGCCGGAAGAATTCGGCGGACGCGGTGGGGCAGATCCGGCCCGCTTCGGCGATTGGGAGATCAAGGGCCGCGCAATCGACTTCTGATCACCTCTTCCAGATATAAGATAAAATTCCTATTGACTTCATTCCGTGATCGGAATTTATTCCTTTCATGATCAAGTCACTGACCATTGCCGTTTCGATCCTTCTGGCTCTCGCCGCCGACGCGATGGCACGCGACGAGATTTCCGGCCCTGTCTCGGCCGAAATCATCCGGGTCATCGATGGTGATACGCTTCTGGTCGAGGCACAGCCCTGGCCGCAGCAGAAAATGGAAGTCTATGTCCGCATCCGCGGCATCGACACGCCGGAACTGAAATCCAAATGCCAGACCATTCGCGCAGCTGCATCAGATGCCCGACAGATGATGGAACAGCTCGCAGGCCAATCCACCCATATTCAGCTGATCCGGATTTCCGGCGACAAATATTTCGGCCGCATCGTCGCCGATGTCATCTTTGCCGACGGCCAGAGCGCTGCAGACAACCTTCTGCTTGCCGGCCTGGCCCGCCCCTATGACGGCGGCCGCAAGCCGAAAGAGGCTTGCGGCGACTGAGACACTTTCTCGTCAGGCATCGACCTTGTTCTGCCGATTGGCGATCAGGTCGTCGACGACAGCCGGTTCGGCAAGCGTCGACGTATCGCCGAGCGAACCGAAATCGTCTTCTGCGATCTTGCGCAGGATACGCCGCATGATCTTGCCGGATCGCGTTTTGGGCAGGCCGGGCGCGAACTGGATCTTGTCCGGTGCCGCGATCGGGCCGATCTCGTTGCGCACATGCTTGGTCAGTTCCTGGCGCAATTCGTCGGTGCCGGCATTCCCCGCCATCAGCGTCACATAGCAATAAATGCCCTGGCCCTTGATGCCGTGCGGATAGCCGACCACGGCCGCTTCCGAAACGAGATGATGCGAAACCAGCGCCGATTCCACTTCCGCCGTACCGAGGCGATGGCCGGAGACGTTCAGAACGTCGTCGACGCGGCCGGTGATCCAGTAATAGCCGTCCTCGTCGCGTCGGCAGCCGTCGCCGGTGAAATACTTCCCCTTATAGGTGGAGAAATAAGCCTGCACGAAGCGATCGTGGTCCCCATAAAGCGTACGCATCTGCCCCGGCCAGCTGTCGATGATGCAGAGATTTCCATCGGCCGCACCCTCGAGCACGTTACCCTCGTTGTCGACGAGCTGAGGCTTCACGCCGAAGAACGGCTTGGTGGCCGATCCGGGCTTGAGATCCGTGGCACCCGGCAGCGGTGTGATCATGTGGCCACCGGTTTCCGTCTGCCACCAGGTATCGACGATCGGGCAGCGCTTTTCGCCGACCACGTTGTAATACCATTCCCACGCTTCCGGATTGATCGGCTCACCGACCGTACCGAGCAGGCGCAGGCTTTCGCGCGACGAGCGCTTGACGAACTCGTCACCGGCCCCGATCAGCGAGCGGATGGCGGTCGGTGCCGTGTAGAAAATATTGACCTTGTGCTTGTCGACGATTTCCCAGAATCGGCCCTGATCGGGGAAATTCGGCACCCCTTCGAACATCAGCGTCGTGGCGCAGTTCGCCAGCGGCCCGTAGACGAGATAGGAGTGGCCCGTCACCCAACCCACGTCGGCCGTGCACCAGTAGACATCGCCATCCTGGTAGTCGAACACATATTCATGCGTCATGGCGGCATAGACGAGGTAACCGCCGGTCGTATGCAGCACGCCCTTCGGCTTGCCGGTCGAGCCCGACGTGTAGAGGATGAACAGCGGATCCTCCGCCTTCATCTTCACCGGCTCGCAATGCGGCTTCACGGTCGCGATTTCCTGATGATACCAGAGATCGCGTCCGGGCGCCCAGTTGGTCTTGCCGCCGGTGCGGCGCACGACCAGAACCTTGTTGACCGTCACATACTGGCGTGCAGCGATATGGATCGCCTTGTCGGTATTGTCCTTCAGCGAAACCGGCTTGCCGCCACGCACCCCTTCGTCGCAGGTGATCACGAAGGTGGATTGGCAATCGACGATGCGGCCGGCCAGTGCTTCCGGCGAAAAGCCGCCGAACACCACCGAATGCACCGCCCCGATGCGTGCGCAGGCCAGCATCGCATAGGCCGCTTCCGGGATCATCGGCATGTAGATCGTCACCCGGTCGCCCTTTTTGACCCCGTGCTTCTTCAGCACGTTCGCCATCCGGCAGACCTGATCGTAGAGCTGGTTATAGGTGATCTTCTTGTCGATATAAGGGTTGTCGCCTTCCCAGATGATCGCCGTGCGCTCGCCATGCGTCTTCAGGTGACGGTCGATGCAGTTATAGGAAACGTTGGTCAGCCCGTCCTCGAACCACTTGATCGACACCTTGCCCTTGAACGAGGTGTTCTTCACCTTTGTATAGGGTTTGTACCAATCGATCCGTCGGCCGTGCTTGCCCCAGAACTTGTCCGGATCCTCGACGCTCTCCTCATACCACTTTTCGTATTTTTCCTTGTCGATGAGCGCTTTAGCCCTGGTGGACTTGAGAACCGGATAGATTTTTTCGGACATGTTATTCCTCCCTCACATGCATCACCGACATGGCATTCGTCACCGATGCGACATTTTGGCATTCATAACAATTGGGGCGGAAGCGGCAATTAGACAAATGGCTGTGAGGCCATCAAACTCATCGGCAAGGATGACGTTTCAAAGAATTGCAATTCTGTCCTAATTCGATTATACGGCGGTAAATTCCCGGAAATTGTGGTTGATACCCACGGCCCGCGACACCGGCGCGGACGGACAGAGGAACTATACCCATGGCTCAAACATTGCTCATGCCGAAGGCAACCGCCGTCTGGCTCGTCGACAATACTGCCCTTTCCTTCGACCAGATCGCCCAGTTCTGCAAACTGCATCCGCTCGAAGTCAAGGCGATTGCCGATGGCGAAGCGGCGCAGGGCATCAAGGGCCTTGACCCGATCGCCACCGGCCAGCTGTCACGCGATGAAATCCAGCGCGGTGAAAAGGACATCAACTACAAGCTGAAGCTCTCCGAGCCCAAGGTTCGCGTCCCGGAATCCAAGCGTCGCGGCCCGCGCTACACGCCGGTGTCCAAGCGTCAGGACCGCCCGAACGCCATTCTCTGGCTGGTTCGCAACCATCCGGAACTCAAGGATGCGCAGGTATCGCGCCTCGTCGGCACCACCAAGTCGACTATCGAGCAGATCCGCGAGCGCACCCACTGGAACGCCGCCAACCTGACGCCGATGGACCCGGTCACCCTTGGCCTCTGCTCGCAGATCGACCTCGACCTCGAAGTCGAAAAGGCTTCCAAGAACCGTCCGCTGCCGACCGCTGCCGAACTCGGCGCTTCGCTCCAGCCGGCCTCCGAAACCGAAAACCTCGGCTTCGGCGATTACCGCAGCGAACGCGAGGAAGAGAAGGAAATCGACGCAGACGCAGTCTTCGCCAAGCTCTCCTCGCTCAAGTCGACCCGCAACGACGACGAAGACGAGGACGACCGCTTCTAAGCGATCGCTTCACACAGGATATTCGAAAGCCGCCGGGCATGCCCCGGCGGCTTTTCTTTTGGCCTTACCCGACCGGGGATGCCACGCTTTTCTCCTCATGGGCAAAGCCGTTTCGCCACAAGGTCTCCCGCACGACATCCAGCGTCTTCGGGTCCTCGATCGTCGCAGGCATGGTCCAGGGCAGATCGTCGGCAATCTTCTGCATCGTGCCGCGAAGAATTTTACCCGATCGTGTCTTCGGCAGTTTCGGCACCACCATCACGGTCTTGAATCCAGCCACGGGACCGATTTCGCCGCGCACCATCTCGGCCACTTCCCGAGCTATGTCGGCCGTTTCCCGTGAAACATGGTTCTTCAGTACCAGAAAGCCGCAGGGGATCTGCCCCTTGACGCGATCCCTGACCCCGATCACCGCGCATTCCGCGACATCGGGATGCCTGGCGCAGACCTCCTCCATGGAGCCGGTGGACAGACGGTGCCCGGCGCAATTGATGATATCGTCGGTGCGGGCCATGACGAAGACATAGCCGTCCTCATCGATCAACCCGGCATCGGCGGTCTTGTAGTAACCCGGAAAATCGGTGAGGCAGGCATCGCGAAAACGCTGGTCCGCATTCCAGAAGGTCGGCAGGCATCCGGGGGGAAGGGGAAGCTTGATCACGATGTTTCCAAGCGTTCCCTGCGGCACCTCATGCCCGGCATCGTCCAGCACTTCGACTGCATATCCCGGCATCGGCCGCGTCGGAGAGCCGTGCTTGAACGGCATCAGGCCGAGCCCGACGGTATTGGCGGCGATCGGCCATCCGGTCTCCGTTTGCCACCAATGGTCGATGACCGGCACTTTCAGCTTCTGCTCGGCCCATTTGAGGGTTTCGGGATCGGCGCGTTCGCCGGCGAGAAACAGCGCCCGCAGGCCAAGCAGATCGTGGTTATCGACCAATTCGCCATCCGGGTCGTCCCGGCGGATCGCCCGAAATGCGGTCGGCGCCGTAAACAGCACCTTCACATCATGCCTGGCAACGACCCGCCAGAATGTCCCGGCATCCGGCGTACCTACCGGCTTGCCTTCGAAGATGACGCTCGTATTGCCGTTCAGCAGCGGCGCATAGACGATATAGGAGTGCCCGACGACCCAGCCGATATCGGACGCAGTCCAGAACACCTCGCCGGGCGCCATGCCGAATATGTTCGGCATGGTCCAGGCAAGCGCCACCATATGCCCGCCATTGTCCCGGACTACACCTTTCGGTTGGCCCGTCGTGCCGGATGTACAGAGGATATAGAGCGGATCGGTGGCCTTCACCGGCACCCAGGCGATATCCCGTCCGCGTGCCTTGCCGACAAGCGCCTCGAAGTCGAATTCGCCACGTTGGGGATCAAGCGACACGACGAGTTGCGACCGCTGCAGGATCAGGCAGTGATCGGGCTTCGCCTTGGCCAGTTCGATCGCCTTGTCGATCAGCGGCTTGTAGGCGACCACCCGACCCGGCTCCAGCCCGCAGCTCGCGGAGATGATCAGTTTTGCCTCCGAATCATTCAGCCGTGAGGCAAGTTCCCGGGCAGCAAAGCCACCGAAGACGACCGAATGCACGGCGCCCAGCCTGGCGCAGGCCAGCATCGAAAACACCGCTTCGGGCACCATCGGCATATAGATGATCACCCGGTCACCCTTGCCGATCCCGAGATCCTGAAGCACGGCGGCAATCGCCTTCACCTCGCTAAGGACTTCTGCATAGGTGAAGGATCTTTCCTCACCTGTCATCGCGCTGTCGAAGATGAAGGCCCGCTGGGCGCCGCGTCCGGCTGCGACATGACGATCGAGGCAATTGAAGCAGGTATTGGTCTCACCGCCGCCAAACCAGCGGCCATAGACGCCCTGATCGGGATCGAAGACCGTGTCCGGCGGCCTGAACCAGTCTATCGCCCGCGCCGCGTCCCGCCAGAAGTCCTCCGGGCGCTCCTTCCACGCGTCATAGACGTCGAAATAGCGGCTTTGCATATGCACCTCCCGTTACACGAGCCTAGCCTTGTCAAGCCAATCTAGGTCGTGCTGGACGGTGCGGAAACCCCGACAAAGGGGGAAGGGATCAGCGCGCTCCGAAAACCGCCGAGCCGACGCGCACGCTCGTCGCGCCGAACTCGACTGCCGTCTCGAAATCGCCGGACATGCCCATGGAGAGCTTTTCCACGCCGCATTCCTTGGCGAGCTTCGCAAGCAGAGCGAAATGCGGGCCGGGATTCTCATCCGCCGGCGGAATGCACATCAATCCTTCTATGGTAAGCCCCAGATCTTTCCGGCAGAAGGCGACGAAGGCCGCCGTTTCCTTCGGTGCAATCCCCGCCTTCTGGGGTTCAAGCCCGGTATTGACTTGGACATAGAGCTTGGGCCGCTTGCCCTGCTTGCCCATCTCCTCGGCAAGCGCCCGCGCGATCTTCTCGCGATCGACGGTTTCGATCACATCGAACAGCGCAATGGCATCGGCCGCCTTGTTGGATTGCAGCGGTCCGATCAGATGCAGTTCGATCCCGGGCGTTTCGGCTTTCAGCTCCGGCCACTTGCTCTGGCTCTCCTGAACCCGGTTCTCGCCGAAGACCCGCTGCCCGGCCGCGATCAC
This sequence comes from Neorhizobium sp. NCHU2750, assembly GCF_003597675.1. Lineage (NCBI taxonomy): Bacteria > Pseudomonadati > Pseudomonadota > Alphaproteobacteria > Hyphomicrobiales > Rhizobiaceae > Neorhizobium > Neorhizobium sp. NCHU2750. The sequence goes on from NZ_CP030827.1 coordinate 3,894,193, forward strand.
CGGCCGGATGGCGTCAGCCTCGAAGGTCTTGGACACCGCCACCAGCGTCACGCTTGCCGCCGCACGCTTGGCATAGGCCTCGGCCTTGGTGATCTTGTCCTTGACGTCCTGCAGTCGTTCTTCGACGGTCATGACCGGCATCCTTTGCGCATTTCTTGTGGGATTAGCGATTAATGCCCATATGAGCCTCTGCCAAGGGTATTCCCAATCAAAGTTTGCCGCAGGTCAGGCCTCAAAAACTTGACGCTCGAAGCCATTCATGATGAAGGTCTGCCCGACTCTTTATCCTGATTTCCCGGAATATCATCCAGATGGCGACTGAACGTTACAACCCGCGCGATGCCGAACCCCGTTGGCAGCAGAACTGGAACGAGGCGAAGGTTTTCGAGACCGACAATGCCGACCCGCGGGAGAAGTATTACGTCCTCGAGATGTTCCCCTATCCCTCCGGCCGCATCCATATGGGCCATGTGCGCAACTACGCCATGGGTGATGTCGTCGCCCGCTACAAGCGCGCCCGCGGCTTCAATGTCCTGCATCCGATGGGCTGGGACGCCTTCGGCATGCCGGCAGAAAACGCTGCCCGGGACAACAAGACCCATCCGAAATCCTGGACCTACCAGAATATCGCGTCGATGAAGAAGCAGCTGAAGGCCATGGGCCTGTCGCTGGACTGGTCGCGTGAATTCGCCACCTGTGACGTCGAATATTATCAGCAGCAGCAGCATCTCTTCCTCGACATGATGGAAAAGGGGCTGGTCTACCGCAAGCAGTCCAAGGTCAACTGGGACCCGGTCGACCAGACGGTCCTCGCCAACGAACAGGTCATAGACGGACGCGGCTGGCGCTCCGGTGCACTGGTCGAACAGCGCGAGCTGGTTCAATGGTTCTTCAAGATTACCGATTTCAGCCAGGATCTGCTGGACGAACTCGATCATCTGGATCAGTGGCCGGAAAAGGTCCGGCTGATGCAGAAGAACTGGATCGGCCGCTCCGAAGGCATGGCGCTGCGCTGGGAAATCGTCTCTTCCACAGCACCCGCCGGTGAGACGGAAGTGACCGTCTACACAACCCGTCCCGACACGCTGTTTGGTGCCTCCTTCCTGGCGATTGCCGCAGATCACCCGCTGGCCAAGACAGCGGCGGCAAAGAATCCGGCTATCGAATCCTTCGCCGAGGAATGCCGCCGCCAGGGAACGTCCCTGGCCGCACTGGAAACGGCCGAAAAGAAGGGCATCGACACCGGTATCCGCGTGAAGCATCCGCTGGATCCTTCCTGGGAACTGCCGGTGTATGTCGCAAACTTCGTGCTGATGGAATATGGCACGGGCGCCATATTCGGCTGCCCGGCCGGTGACCAGCGCGACCTGGATTTCGCCCGCAAATACGACCTTCCGGTCATCCCGGTTGTCATGCCCAAGGATGGCGACGCAGCAAGCTTTGCGATCGACGACACCGCCTTCGTTGATGACGGCATAATGATCAATTCGCGCTTCCTCGATGGCAAGACAACCGACGAAGCCTTCCAGATCGTCGCCGACAAGCTGGCCGCGCAGACGCTCGGTAATGCGGCCCAGGGTGAATTGAAGGTCAATTTCCGCCTGCGCGACTGGGGTATCTCCCGTCAGCGCTATTGGGGCTGCCCAATCCCGGTCATCCACTGCGAAGTGTGCGGCGTCGTGCCTGTTCCGAAGAAGGACCTGCCGGTCAAGCTGCCCGACGATGTCACCTTCGATCTGCCCGGCAATCCGCTCGATCGTCACCCGACCTGGCGCCATGTCTCCTGCCCGCAATGCGGACATGATGCGCGTCGCGAGACAGACACGATGGATACGTTCGTCGATTCCAGCTGGTATTTCACCCGCTTCACGGCCCCCTGGCTGAATGAACCCACCGATCCAAAGGTTGCCAACCGCTGGCTGCCGGTCGACCAGTATATCGGCGGCATCGAACACGCGATCCTGCACCTGCTCTATTCACGCTTCTTCACCCGCGCCATGCGCGAGACCGGGCATGTGGACGTCAAGGAACCCTTCAAGGGCCTGTTTACCCAGGGCATGGTCGTGCACGAGACCTATCGCCTCGGCGCCGAAGGCCAGAAGGGCGAATGGGTCTCTCCGGCCGATATCAGGATCGAGGAAGTCGACGGCAAGCGCGTCGCATCGCTGCTGAAGAGCGGCGAGGAAGTCACCATCGGCTCGATCGAGAAGATGTCGAAGTCGAAGAAGAACGTCGTCGACCCCGACGATATCATCGCCTCCTATGGTGCCGATACCGCCCGCTTCTTCGTTCTCTCCGACAGCCCGCCGGACCGTGACGTCATCTGGTCGGAAGCCGGCGTCGAAGGTGCCCACCGCTTCACCCAGCGTCTCTGGCGCCTGATCTCGGAAGCTGCCGACAAGCTCAAGACCGTTGCACCGGCAGCAGCGAAGGAAGGCGATGCGCTGGCGATCTCACAGCTCGCTCACAAGACGCTGCAGGCGGTCCAGGCTGATCTGGACAAATTGTCCTTCAACAAGGCCGTGGCACGCATCTATGAGCTTGTGAATGCGCTTGCAGCACCACTGACCGATGTCGCCGCCGGCAAGGGTGATGACGCCTATCGCGCCGCAGTCCGCGATGCCGCGGAAATCCTCGTGCAGATCGTTGCGCCGATGACGCCGCATCTCGCTGAGGAATGCTGGGCAGTGCTCGGCAATGGCGAGATGGTATCGAAGACCGCGTGGCCGACATTCGATCCGGCATTGGTCGTCGAGAGTGATGTCACACTGCCGGTACAGATCAACGGCAAGAAGCGCGCCGAATTGACAATCGCCCGCGACGCGGATCAAACTGCTGTCGAAGCTGCGGTTTTGGCATTGGATGCAGTCAAGGCGGCTCTTGATGGCCGCGCGCCGAAGAAAGTCATCGTCGTCCCACAGAGGATCGTGAACATTGTTGCCTGACCGCTCATCTCTGCCGCGTCGTTCCGCACTCCTGCTCGGGCTTGCGCTCTGCGCCGGCCTGGCCGGCTGCCAGGTTCGCCCGCTTTATTCCCAGGCTGGCGGCGTGCAGCCGAAGCTGGCCTCCGTCTCGTTTTCGCAGCCGACAAGTCGCGTCGAGCAGGTCGTCCGCAACGAGCTCGTATTCCTCGTTGCAGGCGGCGCTGGCGAGCCTCTGAAGCCCGCCTATGACGTCACCCTTCACGTGACCAGCACCGCATCCAACGTGCTGGATGACGATGGCCTTGTCGATCAGGACGTACCGGTAGCCGGCCGCGTTCAGGTGACCGGCTCCTACACGATCAAGCGGATCAGCGATGACAAGGTGCTGAAGAGTAGTGAGCATTCCAGCGTTGCCCTGATTGACGTATCCCGCCAGAGCTACGCCAAGCTTCGTGCCATCCGCGATGGCGAAAACCGCGCCTCGCGTGAGCTGGCCGAATTCATTCGCGCCGACATTGCGATCGTACTGGCCAAGGAGCCGCCGCTCCAGCAACCTGCATGGCAGAAATAAAGTCCCACGAGTTCGAGCGCTTCCTCGACAAGGGAGCAGAACTTTATCGCTTCTATGTCGTCTACGGGCCGGATCGCGGCCTGGTGTCGGAGCGCGCCGGTCTTCTGGCGAAGCGCAGCGGCGTGTCGCTTGATGACCCGTTTGCGCTGCTGAAGCTGGACGTCGCGGACCTGCAGGGATCGCCGGGCAGACTTCTAGACGAGGTCAACGCACTTGGCCTTTTCGGCGGGGACAAGCTGATCTGGCTGCGTGGCGTCAACAACGAGAAACCCGTTCTCGATGCGGTTCAGGCAATCCTGGAGCAAGGCACGCCCGCCAACACGCTTTTGATCGAAGCCGGCGACCTGAAGAAGGGAAGCGGCTTGCGCAAGATCGTCGAGCCCTCGCGATCCGTCGCCGTCATTCCCTGCTATGCCGACGACGTGCGGGCGCTCAATGCTCTTATCGATACCGAACTGGCGCTGGAATCGCTGACCATCACCAATGATGCGAGAAAGCAGCTGATCGATCAGCTAGGCGGCGACCGCGTCGCCTCGCGCAACGAGATCCGCAAGCTGGCCCTCTATTGCCGTGGCATGGGCAGGATCGAGGAGCACCACGTCGACGAGATCATCGGTGATGCGAGCAACATCTCCGCCGATGATGCCGTGGATGCGATCCTGACAGGCGACCTGCCCGCCTTCAACCGGGCCTTCCAGAAGATCCTCACATCCAAGACGCCGCTCTTCCTCATCCTGCAATCCTGCCTGAAGCAGTTCCAGCTTCTGGACCTGATGAAGATCGAGATGGAGGAAAAGCGCACGCCGGCGGGCCAGGTCATGCTGACGCTCGGCCGCCATATCCACTTCAAAAGAAAGCCCGTCTTGGAACGGGCGCTCGCCGCCTGGCGCCCGGACGTGGTGACACGTGAAGCCGAACGAATTCAATCCGCCGTTCTGATGTCGCGCCAGAGGCAAAGCCTGGAACCAAGCATCGTCTTCCATGCGCTGCTTGCGGCAGCAGTTCAGGCTTCACGCCGATAACTGTAGCTGCACGACACCCGCCGGACCTGCAGAAATAATCGCTCTTTCGGAATCGGGGCGAAGCCCCGTCTCAGCGCCGTTCCAGCAACCGGCAGATTTCTTCAAGCTGATCGAGGCTCTTGTAGGAAATCCTGATCTGGCCGGGACCGCCCTTGTGGCTGATCTTGACCTCAAGCCCAAGCGAATCCGTCAGCGTGCGCTCCAAAGCCAGCGTGTCGGAATCCTTTTCAGACTTGGCAACGGTCTGCGGCTCGGACTGCGACCGGATATCGTTCTGTGCCAGACGTTCCGCGTCGCGAACCGACATCCCCTTGGCCACCACCGCTTTCGCAAGCGCAGTCGGATCGGAGGTCGGAATGAGGGCGCGGGCATGACCGGCAGACAGTGTTCCCGACGACAGCATGTCGCGAACCGGGGAGGGGAGTTTCAACAGGCGCAGGCTGTTGGCGACATGGCTGCGGCTCTTGCCGATAATGTCGCCGAGATCGTTCTGTGTATAGCCGTGCTCGGCGATCAGCTGCTCGTAACCCAATGCCTCTTCCAGCGGATTGAGATCCGAACGCTGGACGTTTTCCACGATGGCGATTTCGAGCGCCGTCCGGTCGTCAACATTGCGGACGATAACCGGAACTTCCACCAATCCCGCCAGCTGCGCCGCGCGCCAGCGCCGTTCACCCGCAATGATCTCGTATTGATTATCGGCCAGCAGCCGCGTCACGACCGGCTGCACGATACCATGCTGGCGAATCGAGCTTGCCAGATCCTGCAGCTCGTTCTCGTCGAAATGTCGGCGCGGGTTCCGCGGATTACGGGTAATGTTCTCGATAGGAACGAGGCGATCGGCGCTTACATTCGTGGACGCGCTACCGCTTGCCGGCATCGGCTGGTCCATTTCGCCAATCAGTGCCGCCAGTCCGCGCCCGAGGCGCCGCTTGGAAATATCATCACTCATACGCTTCTACCCGTTTGCGCACTGCTAGGCAGCGACTTTCCGCTGTCGTTCCCGCTGGATAACTTCCGACGCGAGTTGGAGATAGGCTTGGCTGCCGGCACATTTCAGATCATAAAGGATAGCCGGCTTACCATATGATGGCGCCTCCGACACGCGCACATTGCGCGGGATCAGCGTTTGATAGACCTTCTCTCCGAGATAGGTCCTGACATCACTGACCACCTGCTGTGCAAGGTTGTTGCGCGCGTCGAACATCGTCAGGACGATACCCTGGATATCCAGTTGTGGATTGACCGTACGGCGCACCTGATCGACCGTTTCGAGCAGCTGGCTCAAGCCTTCGAGCGCAAAGAATTCGCACTGCAACGGCACCAGCACGGAATCGGCAGCCGCCATCGCATTCATCGTCAACAGGTTAAACGAGGGTGGGCAATCAAGCAGGATATAGCTGAAATCCCCAGCACCATCAGTTACAAGCGCCTTTTTCAGTCGATAGGCCCTGTCCTGAGATTGCGAGATCTCCATCTCGAATCCCAACAAATCCATGGTCGATGGCACGATCGAAAGATTAGGAACCGCCGTCTCGACCGCCGCCTCCCTCACAGAGGCCGCATCGACAAGAATGTCGTAGGAGGAGATCTTGCGGTCACGTCGATCGATACCGAGACCAGTACTCGCATTACCCTGCGGATCGAGATCAACGATCAGCACCCGCTCGCCAATAGCGGCCAGCGCCGTCGCGAGATTGATGGCGGTCGTCGTCTTGCCAACGCCACCCTTCTGATTTGCTATTGTAATGATCCGACGTTTGCCAAGCATATTGCACCCGATCCTACGGCATTCTCCTTCGGAGATTTCCGATCTCAAGAATAACCGAATCCGCCTGAATTGAACTCTGGTGTTTTACCAAATCGAAATCCCAACCGCTATGCGCTTTCGACAATTCCTTCTGGTAATCCCGGCCTTTGTGAAAGAAAGCGGTTGACGACCGGCCAATCATCCAGGGCGACGCATAACCCAAAAGCTTATCGAGATCAGCAAGCGCCCGCGCAGAAACGTAGTCGCATTCAGGAATAACGGCTGGCGCATCCTCGGCTCTGATCGAATGAATCGACCCCCGCGCACCCGTGGAGGAGAGAGCGACGCGAAGAAAAGACGCCTTTTTCTGATTGCTCTCAACCAGATGCACCCAGCCATCTCCGAGTTCCGCCATCATGATCGCGGTGATCACTCCGGGAAAACCACCGCCGGAACCGAGATCCACCCAGGTGGCAGCTTGGGGCGCCAGATTGAAGATCTGCGCACTATCCCAGATATGCCTGCTCCAGACATCCTCCTTCGTAGAAGGCGCAACCAGATTGATTGCCTTTGCCCATTTCATGAAAAGCGCGGCAAATATGTCAAGGCGCTCGCGCGTTTCACGTGAAACGTTCTGCATGCTCATTCGCTCTACGATGCCTCACTCAAGACTCTTGCCGACTTGCGCACCAATGCAAGCAGGAGCGTGACAGCCGCCGGCGTCATACCCTCAATCTTCGCCGCTTGTGCAATCGTCCTCGGCTTCAGTCGCACCAGTTTCTGCTTAAGCTCATTCGACAGGCCCGATATGGTCATGAAGTCGAAGCTCTCTGGGATGGTAAGCGCCTCATCTCTCTGGGCCGAGCGGATATCGTTGGACTGCCGATCCATATAGACAGCATATCCCGCCTCGATCTCGAGCGCGTCGCCCACCGCGGGCGACAAGCACGCAAGTTCCGGCCATACGTCGCGCAATCCCGCGATGAATGTGTCCGGATAGGACAACAGCTCGTAAGCGCTCCGGCGCTGACCATCCTTGTTTAGTTTCAGCCCGTGTCGTTCCGCTTCGTTCGGCGTCAGCGACAGCGAGCGCAAAAGCAGGCGGCCCTCTTCCATGTCCTGCCGGAAACGACCAAATTTCTCCGCCCGCGCGCCGCCGACGATTCCAAGCGACTGACCGAGTTCCGTCAGCCGCATATCGGCGTTGTCGGCCCGCAGCGAAAGCCTGAATTCGGCACGCGACGTGAACATTCGATAGGGCTCAGTCACGCCACGGCTGATCAAGTCGTCAATCATTACGCCGATATAGGAGTCGGTGCGGCTAAAGATATGCGGCTCAAGACCCTGAGCGCGCCGAGCTGCATTGAGGCCACCAACCAGGCCCTGTGCGCCGGCCTCCTCATAGCCCGTTGTACCGTTGATCTGGCCGACGAGATACAGCCCCCTGATGGCTCGAGTTTCCAGCCAAGGCTGCAACTCGCGCGGATCAACATGGTCATACTCGATCGCATAGCCCGGGTGGAAGATCTCGACCCGCTCCAGGCCGGGAATGGTCCGTATGAATTCTTCCTGGATCTCCGCAGGAAGCGAAGTCGATATGCCGTTCGGGTAGACTGTAGGATCATCGAGCCCTTCCGGCTCCAGGAAGATCTGATGGCCATCGCGTTCACCGAACCGGACAATCTTGTCCTCGATCGATGGGCAGTAACGAGGCCCGACACCCTCGATCTGCCCGGAATACATCGCCGAGCGATGGATGTTGTCGGCGATGATCTGATGCGTCCTGGACGTGGTCCGCGTTACGCCACAGGCGATCTGCCGGTTGGTGATGCGGTCGGTCATGAATGAAAACGGGGAGGGGATATCATCCGCCTCTTGGCTACCGATTGATGCCCAGTCGATCGTCTTGCCGTTGAGCCGCGCCGGCGTTCCCGTTTTCAGGCGACCAAGGGCAAGCCCAAAGCGCTTCAATGTTCCGGAAAGACCCAAGGATGGTGCCTCGCCAGTCCGCCCGGCAGGGGTCTTCTGGTCACCGATATGAATCAGACCGCGAAGGAAGGTACCTGTCGCCAACACGACGGAACGACAGCTAATACGCCGTCCATCCGCTAAAACGATACCCGTGAGCTCATTGCCCTTGTCGATCTCTATATCGAAGGCATCGCCTTCGACAACGATAAGTCCAGCATGCTCCCCGATTTCGCGCTGCATTGCTTCGCGATAGAGGCGTCGGTCGGCCTGGGTGCGAGGCCCGCGAACAGCGGGACCCTTCTTGCGATTTAACAGCCTGAACTGGATACCGGCAGCGTCCGCAACGCGTCCCATCAATCCATCCAGTGCGTCGATCTCGCGAACGAGATGACCTTTGCCCAGACCGCCGATTGCGGGGTTGCAGGACATGACTCCGATCGTGTCTCGTCGGTGCGTGACCAATGCGACGGACGCGCCCGCACGCGCAGCAGCACTTGCCGCCTCGCATCCCGCGTGGCCACCGCCAACAACAACGACATCGAAGGTCATGTCACTCATGGAAACCTCGCGTGTTTCACGTGAATCATTTGCCGATACAGAATTTGGAGAAGATCACATCCAGCAGATCCTCAACATCAACACGGCCGGTAATTCTGCCCAGTTCGTTTCCGGCGGCGCGCAGCGCATCTGCCTTCAACTCCAGTCGAGGTTCCTCTAGTGCATCTTGGAGAAATTTGGAAGCCGAACTTATATAAGTGATGTGACGTTCCTTGCCGCCGAGATCCGCGTTTACTGCCGCCGACCTCGCATGCGAGACAATCACCTCCCGCAATTCATCCAGTCCCGCAAGGGTGACGCACGATATGCACAGATAGAAATCCGCGGCCGCCTGGAAAAGGTCAGCTTTGGTGCCAATCCTGAGCGTCGGTACGGCGATATCTTCATATCGTTCTGCCAGCGAATCCAACGCGGTCAGATGCAATACGAGATCGGCATTGGCTGCGGCATTGCGGGCGCGGCGAATTCCCTCTCGCTCGACGATGTCATCGGCGTCGCGAATGCCGGCTGTATCGTAGAGCCGGATCAAATAGCCTTCCATATCGAGGTCTACCGAAAGCACGTCGCGGGTTGTGCCGGCAATATCGGTCACGATCGCAACATCCCGCTCAGCCATCGCATTCATCAGGCTTGACTTGCCGGCGTTCGGCGCGCCGATGATCGCCACCTTGAAGCCGTTGCGTATGATCTCTGCAGATGCCGTCGCACGTGCCGCCTGCGCCATTTCCGATGCAAGGACCTCAAGATCGACCGACACAAGGTCCATCGCCGACGAGGGAGCATCCTCCTCATCGGCAAAGTCCAGCTCGGCTTCGATCATGGCCCGCGCATAAGTCAGGCGATCTGCCCAGCCCGTGTATCGCTGGGATACGACGCCGAAGCCGATCTGAAGTGCCAGCTTTCGCTGCATTTCAGTCTCGGCCGATACGAGATCTGCGAGACCCTCTACCTCCACAAGATCCAAACGGCCATTTTCGAAGGCGCGCCGTGAGAATTCTCCGGCCTCAGCCTGCCGAAGGCCTAGTTTGAGAAGGCTCTGGCCTATGGCGTTGACCACCGCCCGGCTGCCGTGAACCTGTAACTCCGCGCAATCCTCTCCAGTAAAAGAATTGGGAGCGGAAAAATAAAGGACCAACCCTTCGTCCAGGAGATCACCGTTACGGCTCCGAATCTTTCTCAGTGATGCTGTGCGTGCAGATGGCACGCCACCGACGAGCGCTGTCAGTGCGGCGGCAGTCGCAGGGCCACTCACTCGTATGACGGCAATTCCAGCCGGAACTTGTCCGCTCGACAATGCAAAGATTGTTCCCTGCGTCATGATGCTGTGGCCTCGATATCCAAAAGACAAAAGGCGCCCGAAGAATCGAGCGCCTTGATAGATAGATCGTGAATCCGGCTAAGGATTACGTATTCATCGAGTCGAAGAAGTCACCATTGTTCTTGGTCTGCTTCAACTTGTCGATGAGGAATTCGATTGCGTCGGTCGTGCCCATCGGTGCCAGAATACGGCGGAGCACGAAGATCTTCTGCAGATCCTGGCGCGGAACAAGCAGGTCTTCCTTACGCGTGCCGGATTTGAGAATGTCCATCGCCGGGAAGATGCGCTTGTCGGCAACCTTGCGGTCGAGCACGATTTCGGAGTTGCCGGTACCCTTGAACTCTTCGAAGATGACTTCGTCCATGCGGCTGCCGGTATCGATGAGTGCCGTCGCGATGATCGTCAGCGAACCGCCCTCTTCAATATTGCGCGCGGCACCGAAGAAACGCTTCGGCCGCTGCAGCGCATTCGCATCCACACCACCGGTCAGAACCTTGCCGGAAGACGGAACGACCGTGTTATAGGCGCGACCGAGACGGGTGATCGAGTCGAGAAGGATAACGACATCACGCCCATGCTCGACAAGGCGCTTTGCCTTCTCGATCACCATCTCAGCGACCTGCACGTGACGCACTGCGGGTTCGTCGAAGGTCGAGGAAACCACTTCGCCCTTCACCGAGCGCTGCATGTCCGTCACTTCTTCCGGGCGTTCGTCGATCAAAAGCACGATCAGATAGCATTCCGGATGGTTCGCCGTGATCGAATGGGCGATATTCTGCAACAGCACGGTCTTACCCGTGCGAGGAGGCGCAACGATCAGACCGCGCTGACCCTTGCCGAGCGGCGCCACCAGGTCGATCACGCGGGCAGACAGATCCTTCGACGTCGGGATGTCGAGTTCCATCTTGAAGCGCTCGTTCGGATAAAGCGGCGTCAGATTGTCGAAATGAACCTTGTGCCGGATCTTCTCCGGATCGTCGAAATTGATCGTATTGACCTTGAGCAGGGCGAAATAGCGTTCGCCTTCCTTCGGGCCGCGGATCGGACCTTCCACCGTGTCGCCGGTCTTCAGCGAGAAGCGGCGGATCTGCGAGGGAGAAATATAGATGTCGTCCGGGCCCGGAAGGTAGTTCGCGTTGGCCGAACGAAGGAAGCCGAAACCGTCCTGCAGAACTTCGACGACGCCCTCGCCAATGATCTCCACATCCTGACTTGCCAGAACCTTCAGGATTGCAAACATCAGCTCCTGCTTGCGCATCGTGCTGGCGTTTTCGACCTCCAGCGACTCTGCGAAGGTCAGCAAATCAGTCGGAGATTTGCTCTTGAGTTCTTGAAGCTTCATTTCAGCCATGAAGGGGAGACCACTTAAGAAAAATAAAGGGAAAGATGGGCGTGTGGGTGAGAAGTTCGCTACCGCGGAGACATATCCGGGGACAACGACAGGTTACACGCATGCCACGAGATGGAGGTGGCGAGAAAATAGCGATTCCCCAATCAGCCCGCAAGGGGCATCTGAATAAAAAGCGCAATACCTCTCAGAACGGCTTCACGATGACGAGGATGACGATGACAATCATCAGGATCGTCGGCACCTCGTTCCATATTCTCCAATAGCTTGCCGCCCCGCGCGGGCGGTCTGCGGCAAAATCGCGGACTGCACGGCTGAAGAACATATGCACCGCTGTCAGCCCCACCACCATAGCAATCTTGAGATGCAGCCAACCGCCTTGGAAACCGTAGATGTCCCACGCGAGATAGAGCCCCAGAACCCAGCTGACCATCATGGCGGGGTTCATGATCACCTTCAGGAGCCGCCGTTCCATCATCTTGAAGGTTTCCGACCGGTCCGATCCTATCTCCGCATCGGTGTGATAGATGAACAGTCGCGGCAGATACAGCAGCCCCGCCATCCAGGACATCACCGCAATCACGTGAAACGCCTTCACGTAGAGGAAGAAATCGTCCGGCTGAAGCACATAGGTGCCCCCAAGGATCAGCAGGAATACCGCAAGCGCAATGAAAGCCCGCGTCTTCGCCTTCGCGCCGGCATCCTTTGGCCCCGATCCGTCATGCGGTGACATCGGCCTGCCCCCTGACGCGCCTGACAAGAGCTGCAACATTCTCCGGATCCGCCTCCGGCGTGATGCCGTGGCCGAGGTTGAAGATCAGCGGACCGTGACCGAGAGCCTGAAGGATCGCATCGATGCCATCGGTCAAAGCCCGGCCGCCCGCCACAACCCGCATCGGATCGAGATTACCCTGAACCGGGCCTTCCTTCTGCAGCTCGACCGCAAAGGACAGAGGCACGCTCCAGTCGAGCCCGATCGCATCCGCGCCGGTCTTCTGCCGATAATGGCGCAGGTTCATCCCCGCGCCCTTGGCAAAGGCGATGATACGCGCCTGAGGCCGCTGGCTGCGGACGATCTCGATCATCCTGGCAACCGGCTTGATCGCGAAGTCTTCGAACTCCTCCTCTCCGAGCACGCCTGCCCACGAATCGAAGATCTGCACCGCATCGGCACCGGCGTCGATCTGGGCGATCAGATATTCGGCGGAGATTTCTGCAAGAAAAGCCAGCAGATATTCAAGTGTTGCCCGATCGCGATAGCCGAACAGACGTGCAGGCGCCTGATCCGGTGTGCCATGACCGGCAATCATATAGGTTGCTACCGTCCAGGGCGCCCCGCAGAAGCCGAGCAGCGCCGTTTCCGGAGGGAGTTCATCTCTCAAGCGCCGAACCGTCTCTATGACCGGTGACAGATGCTTCAGCGCGCCATCGTTTTTCAAGGCTCGGATACCCGCCGCGTCGATCGGGTCCATCTGAGGCCCTTCGCCGGGCGTAAAACGCACATTCCGCTTCAGTGCATCCGGTATGACCAGAATATCCGAAAACAGGATGGCCGCATCGAAACCGTAACGCCTGATCGGCTGGAGCGTAACCTCGACTGCCAGATCAGGCCTGTAACAGAGATCGAGGAAACCGCCTGCCTCTGCGCGCGTTGCCCTGTATTCCGGCAGGTAACGTCCTGCCTGCCTCATGAGCCAGAGAGGTGGCGGCGTTATCGTCTTGCCCTCGAGCACCTCAACGATCTTGCGTCGCATGGCTACCAATATCGATCCCTCATATAAAAAATCTAATTTCTAAAAGGTTTCTATTTCTTAGACTCGGTGGGTATCAAGGATTAAAGTCGGTTCACAGATTAACCAGTCGCCGTTGCGCTTCGTGGATGTGATCGCATAATCTCCAGAGCAGAGCGGGGATTATGCTTTGAGGATCGAATTTTCCTTTTGAATTCAGCCTCATAGGCGAGAGGTCGATCAACGATTTTTGATGAACAACATGTGGATAACTTTGGACGCCATGATCTTTATCCACGCAAATCACATCCGGCTCGTTCAGCAATCTGATCAAATGCTCGCTGTGGAGAACTCGGCAGTTTTCCAAGGCCCGATCCCCGGCGGACGGAACTCCGGTCGCCTGTCCCGACTTATCAACAGACGGTAAAGAATAGCGTGGAGAACCGGAAAAATTTCTTCCACTTGCACCTGGTTTCTGACTCGACAGGGGAGACCTTGATCTCGGCCGGCAGGGCCGCGGCGGCACAGTTTCAGAACAGCTATGCCCTCGAACATGTGTATCCGCTGATCAGAAACCGCAAACAGTTGGCAAAGGTGCTGGACGCGATCGATGCCGAACCCGGCATCGTCCTCTACACCATTGTCGATCAGGATCTTGCGTCGCTGATCGATTTGCGCTGCCGTGAAATGGGGGTTCCCTGTGTCAGCGTCCTTGAACCCGTGATCACGCTGTTTCAGGCCTTCCTCGGCGCGCCGTCACGCCGTCGCGTCGGTGCCCAGCATGCGCTGAACGAAGAATATTTTGCCCGCATCGAGGCGCTGAACTTCGCCATGGATCACGACGATGGCCAGATGCCGGAAACCTACGACGAAGCCGACGTGGTGCTGATCGGGATCAGTCGCACATCCAAGACGCCCACCAGCATCTATCTCGCCAATCGTGGTATCAAGACTGCGAATATCCCGATCGTACCCGGGGTCGAATTGCCTGCTTCGCTTTATCTCGCAACCCGTCCGCTGATCGTCGGCCTGATCGCCACCACCGATCGCATTTCCCAGGTACGCGAAAACCGCGAGCTCGGCAGCTCCCAGGGCCTCGATCGCAATACCTATACGGACCGGGCCAGCATCAACGAGGAATTGAAATACGCGAGATCGCTATGTGCCCGTAACAACTGGCCGATCATCGATGTATCAAGGCGCTCCATCGAGGAGACGGCAGCGGCGATTCTTGCGCTGCGTCCAAGGCTCAGATAAGCGGATCATCATCACAATCTGGAGATGGTAGCCGACGTGTCCCTTGTTCTTGCCTCGTCCAGCCCGTTTAGGCGCATGCTCATGGAAAACGCCGGCCTGAAATTCGAATGGCAGGCGGCCGAAATCGACGAGCGGACAATCGAAGCTTCGATAGAGGAAAGAAGCCCCGATAAGGTGGCTATCGTGCTGGCCGGTGCCAAGGCGCTGGATGTCTCTCGCCACTTTCCGTCTGCACTCGTCATCGGTTCAGACCAGACGATGTCGCTCGGCGATCGGGTCTATCACAAGGCGGCGGACAGGGCAGGCGCGAAGGATACGCTGATGTCGCTCTCCGGACGTACCCATCGCCTGAACAGCGCGGTGGTCATCGCCCGCGATGGACAGATTATCTGGGAACATGTGTCCCATGCGCTGTTGACTGCCCGCGTCTTCAATGAGGATTTTGTCGAACGCTATCTCGATCGCGTCGGCGACAAGGCCTTGACCAGCGTCGGTGCCTACCAGCTGGAAGGGGAGGGCATCCAGCTGTTCTCGTCCATCGACGGGGATTATTTTACAATCCTCGGCCTGCCCATGCTGCCTCTCCTGGCGGAACTGCGTAATCTGCGAGCGATCGATGCCTGACTCTCACCGTATAAATGCCCCGGCAGCCTTCGTGACCGGCTGGCCGATCAAGCATTCCCGTTCGCCGATCATTCATGGTTATTGGCTGAAACACTATGGGCTTCAGGGAAGCTACGATCCCGTTGCCGTGACGCCCGAGGATTTCGCATGCTTCATCACATCCCTGAAGGAAGGCACTTCGGGTTTTGTCGGCGGAAATGTCACGATCCCCCACAAGGAGGCCGCCTGCCTTCTCGCCGACCATCTCGACGAACTGGCCAGCGAAATTGGCGCAGCCAACACGCTATGGCGCGAGGATGGAAGGATTTACGCCACCAACACGGATGGCTACGGCTTCGTGTCCAATCTCGACCATCAGGTTCCCGGCTGGGACAAGGCGGATCGGGCGGTCATCCTTGGTGCCGGCGGTGCAAGCCGGGCAGTCGTCCAGTCGGTTCGCGACCGCGGTGTGAAAGAGATTCATATCGTCAATCGCACCATGCCGCGTGCGAGGGAACTGGCAGACCGGTTCGGCAAGAGCATCCACGCCCATGGTCTACCCGCGCTGGCCGAGGTCGTGCAGGGCGCCGGCCTGTTCATCAACACAACCTCGCTCGGCATGGACGGGCTTGAATCGATCGACATCGATTTCTCGGAAATGGCCACAGGCGCACTGGTGACGGATATCGTCTATGTGCCGCTGGAGACGCCGATCCTCAGACAGGCACGGGAGCAGGGTTATGCAACCGCCGACGGTTTGGGAATGCTTTTGCATCAGGCCGTTCCTGGGTTTGAAAAATGGTTCGGCACGCGCCCCGAGGTCGATGAAACGCTACGTCAGCTTATCGTCGACGATATCAAGGTAGAGCCATGATCCTGATTGGTCTGACCGGCTCCATAGGCATGGGCAAGTCGACCACGGCCGGCATGTTCAAGGCGCTCGGCATACCGGTCAATGATTCCGATGCCGTTGTGCACGATCTCTACCGGACCGATGCGGTTGAGCCGGTCGGCTCAGCCTTTCCGGGAACGGTCCGAGACGGCGAAATCGATCGCGCCGAACTGTCGCGCCAGCTTGTCGATCGACCGGGTGGTTTCAAGCTCTTGGAATCCATCGTCCATCCTCTGGTCCGCGAGCGCGAGAGACGGTTCATCGCGGCGCAGCGTGCCGCGGGCGCCGATATTGTCGTTCTCGACATACCGCTGCTTTTCGAGACCGGGAGCGAGGATCGCGTGGACACTATTGTCGTCGTGACCTGCGATCCACAGATACAGAGGCAGCGTGTTCTTGCCAGGCCGGGCATGAGCGAGGAAAAATTCCGGCTGATCCTCGATCGCCAGATGCCTGATTCGCAAAAGCGGGCCCGCGCAGATTTCCTGATCGACACCGGCCACGGCCTCGAAGCGGCAAAGCAGCGGGTGGAAGAGATTATCGGCCTTCTGCGGTCGGGACTACGGAGCGAGAGAAATGCGTGAAATCATTTTCGATACGGAAACCACCGGTCTTGAATCTAAGCAGGACAGGGTGATCGAAATCGGTGGTGTGGAACTGGTGAACCATTTCCCCACCGGCAGGACGCTGCATCTCTATATCAATCCTGGCGACCGCAAGATTCATCCGGACGCCTTGGCTGTGCACGGCATCACCGAGGAATTCCTCAAGGACAAACCGCCATTTGCTGCGGTTGCCCAGGAGATCATAGATTTTTTCGACGGGGCGAAGTGGGTGGCGCATAACGCCAACTTCGACATGGGCTTCATCAATGCGGAGTTTGACCGGTTGGGTCTGCCGCCGGTATCCGCCGAGCATGTGGTCGATACGCTGGCTTTGGCCCGCCGCAAGCATCCGATGGGCCCGAATTCCCTCGATGCGCTCTGCCGCCGCTACGGCATCGACAACGCACACCGTACCAAGCACGGCGCGCTTCTCGACTCCGAGCTTCTCGCGGAAGTCTATATCGAGATGAATGGCGGCCGTCAGGCCGCATTGGGCCTGGTTGGCACAGAGCAGGCTGTCGTTGAAACCGAAGCGGAAGAGGATGTGGTTGTCAGCAGCCACATTCGGCCGCGGGCATTGCCGAGCCGACTGAAGGAGGATGATCGGGCTGCCCATGCGGCGATGCTTGCCTCGATGAAGGGCAAGGCAATCTGGCAGAAATACAGGCCCGAAGACGGCTGAACCGAAGGGGCTTGATCAGCCCGCCATCGGTAGAGAACAAGAAAAAGCCCCGCGGTTTAGGCGGGGCTTTTTTCGTCTTGTCAGCTGTTGAGCGGCTGAACCTGGGCGCGGGTCTGTTCCTCGGCCATGCGCTGAGAAAACATCTGCGCGAAATCGATCGGGTCGATCATCAGCGGCGGGAAGCCGCCATTGCGGGTCACGTCTGCGACGATCTGGCGCGCGAACGGGAACAGCAGGCGCGGGCATTCGATGAACAGAACTGGCAGCATGTGTTCCTGCGGGAAACCGGTGATGCGGAACACGCCACCATAGACGAGCTCGGTGGCGAAAACCACCTTGTCGCCATCCTTGGCTTCGGCGTTCAACGACAGAACGACGTCGAAATCGTTTTCGGACAGCGGGTTGGCGTTGACGTTGACACCGATATTGATGTTCGGAGCCTTGTCACGCGCCTGCAAAGAGCGCGGTGCACCCGGATTTTCGAAGGAAAGGTCCTTGGTATATTGGGCGAGAATGTTGATCGAAGGGCTCGCCGACTGCGTGTTTTCGTCTGCCATGGAATATCCTCAGGACTTGTGCGTTGAGGCCGTCTAACATCTCGCCTATTCGCTTACAACCCGTATGGTCTTGCACGTCAGTCGCGATCTCGATCGATCCCTTTCGACCAGGGTGAGGATGGCTTGCCGTTGGACGTCCGGTGAAACTCGCCTTCATCGAGATCCACGACCTTGTCTGCGCCGCCGGATGAGCCTTTCGGTGGTTCCGACCCATTGTCCGGGCCGCGCCGGCGACCGGTGCGACTGGCCGAGCCGATTATCACGATGCGCCGGCCGATGATCGTCCAGAGAAAACGCCGGACGAATGGGACGAATAGCGCGAGGCCGATGAGATCGGTCAGGAAACCGGGCAGAAGCAACAATATTCCAGCCACCACGATCATCGCGCCATCGATCAGGGAACTCGGTGGCACCTGCCCCTGCTGGCTTTGCTGGGAAAGTGTCCTCAAAAGATGAAGGCCCTGGCTGCGCATCAGGAAGGCACCGAGCAGACTGGTGAGAATGACGAGGGCCAGCGTCCATCCGACGCCGATCACGCTGCCGACGAGAACGAAGCCGGCAATTTCGGCCAGCGGCCAGGCGAGCAATATGACAAGAGCAAAAATCGGGCGCATGATCCAATCATCGATGAACGGGGCAGCTTCTCGGTCTCACACCTTCTCTATTTGAAGATGCCTTAATGCAGACTATATGATGAAGAGCATTCAACTTTTAAACGGTAACCGCGGGTTAAGATGGGCTCCAACGACTTCATTACACTCTTTTTCCTTGTCGCCGCTGTCCTGATTTTTCTGCAACTGCGCAGTGTTCTGGGCCGGCGGACGGGAAACGAGAAACCGCCATTCGATTCCTATAGCCCGCGGGATGTGGCTAAAAGCCCCGTGCCGGCAACGGATGACGGAAAGGTCGTGACCCTGCCGCGTCGCGATACCCCGGAAGACGACCCGCGTTTTGCCGATGCCGACGCCATGGCTCAGCCGGGCAGCGATCTCAACGAATCGCTGAAGGCGTTGATCAGGTCCGACGCCTCCTTCAACCCGAAGGAATTCTTGAACGGCGCCAAGATGGCTTATGAAATGATCGTGATGGCTTTTGCCGATGGCGATCGCAAGACGCTGAAGGGCCTTCTGTCCAAGGAAGTGTTCGACGGATTCGAGGCCGCCATCCGCGAGCGTGAAACGCGGGGCGAGGTGGTCAAGTCCACTTTCGTCGGCATCGACAAGGCAGCGATCACCCAGGCCGGGCTCAAGCAGTCCGAGGCGCAGGTTACCGTTCGTATCGTCAGCCAGCTGATTTCCGCCACCTTCGACAAGGCCGGCAAGCTGATCGACGGTGACCAGGAAACGGTAGCCGAAGTGACCGACATCTGGACCTTTGCGCGCGATGTCCGCTCGAAGGATCCGAACTGGAAACTGATCGCCACCGAATCCGAACAATGACCCCTTCGTCGCCCGGTTGCCGCCTGCATCAAGTATCCTTTGGCGATCTTCCGGGTTGGGAGAATGACGATCCGCGCCCGCTCTTTGCGGCGATGTCGCGATGTCTTGTCCATATCCGCGATGTGAAACCCTATAAGACTGGAGCACTGGGCCTCTCGTCCGAAGATCTCCAGGCGCTTCTGGAGCAAGCAGAAGCGAGCGCGCCAACCACCGCGGAGGAGGCCCGCGCCTTTTTCGAGGTAAGTTGCACGCCGTTCCGGATTGTCAGGACGGATGGCGGCCAGAGCATGGTCACCGCCTTTTACGAGCCGGAAGTCGATGTTGCCGCAAAGCCGGATGCTACCTTTGCGCACCCTTTCTATTTCCGGCCGGATGACCTGATCGATCTAGACGACGGCAACCGGCCGGCGGATTTGGACTCCGGCTACATGTTTGGCCGAAGCGGGCCGTCAGGGATAGAGGCCTATCCCGATCGGCGGGCGATCGACGAGGGTTATCTCGCCGGACAAGGGCTGGAAATCGCCTGGGCGCGTTCGAAAGTGGACGTCTTTTTCACCCATGTCCAAGGCGCCGCAAGGCTTCGCTATCCTGACGGAACCATCCGCAGGATCACCTATGCCGCCAAGGCAGGTCATCCGTTTTCACCCATCGGCAAGCTTTTGATCGACCGGGGCGAAATCGCACGGGAAAATATCTCGATGCAGTCCATCCGCAAATGGCTTGCTGAGAATCCGGCTAAGGTTGATGAGGTCCTTTGGCATAACCGGTCCTATATCTTCTTCCGCGATGCCGATGTTTCGGACGAAAACCTTGGCCCGGTGGCGGCTGCAAAGGTGCCGCTGGTCGCCGGCCGCTCTCTCGCGGTCGACCGCCTGATCCACACATTCGGCTATCCGTTTTTCGTCCATTCTCAGACGCTGACACATCTTGATGGCGGCGCGCCGTTTTCACGGCTGATGCTTGCTCTCGATACGGGATCTGCCATCGTCGGCCCGAGCCGCGGCGATATCTTTACCGGCTCGGGATATGAAGCCGGCGAACTGGCGGGCACGGTCAGGAACGAGGCGGAGTTCTTTCTGCTGATGCCCAAGGCGGCAGGGCGCGGGTACGGACCATGAGCGGCGGGCGAAAACTCAATCCGGAAGAAAGGATTCTGTGGGGCAAGGTTGCCAGGTCCACCCGCGCCTTTGCCGACCGAAAGCGCGACCTGTTGGAATTCGAGGTTGAGGAGGCTGAGAGCCTCGCCAAGGTTCAGTCTGCGCCGCCACCGAAGGAAGTTGCTGCAAGGCAGGCTCCGGAACAGATGCCGGCCACAAGGAAGGCGAGCGGTCTTCATCATCCTCTGGAACGGCCGACGCAGCGCAAGTTGGCGAAAGGCAAGCTGTCGATCGATGCGCGACTCGACCTGCACGGCATGTTCCAGTCCGAAGCGCATGATCTGCTGCTCGATTTCATTTACCGGGCACATGAGCGCGGCCTCCGCCACGTGCTCGTCATTACCGGCAAGGGCAGTTCCATGGGAAGCGACGGTGCCTTGCGCCGTGCCGTGCCCCTGTGGTTTTCCAAGGCCGAATTCCGCTTTCTGATCTCGTCCTATGAATGGGCAGCACGTCATCATGGCGGCGAGGGCGCGCTTTACGTACGGCTGTCGCGTGGCGAAAGGGCAGGGTTGTGACGCCCTTTGGCGAGGCGATGCGCGAGCTGCGGCGGCGCAAGGGCGTGACCCAGCGCGCGCTCGCCCAGGCGATCGGGGTGACGCCGGCCTATCTGTCGGCACTCGAACACGGACGCCGCGGACGCCCGACCTTCGAGCTTCTCCAGCGCATCGCAGGCTATTTCAACATCATCTGGGACGAGGCCGAAGACCTGTTTCGCCTTGCCGATGCGTCAGACCCGCGTGTGGTAGTGGACACGGCAGGTCTTCCTCCGGAATACACCCTGTTCGCCAACGAATTGTCCAAACGGATTCGCACTTTGGCACCGGACGTGGTAGAAGATCTCACCAAACTCTTGAAGCGCTCACAATAGCCGCATTTTTCTCGGAAACATCCACGGCTTTCGCAGCCATTTGGGCCTGCCCAACCTTTAGGGTCAGCCCGGGATTTCCTATATTCGAACCGGAAACAGCGGTGATTCGCGCGTCACTGAAAAAGAACCAACCTGGAAGAAACTGAATGACCGATCTACCCGCCAGCGAAAACGGTGCGAGTGCAGAATATGGTGCCGATTCGATCAAGGTGTTGAAGGGCCTGGATGCGGTTCGCAAACGGCCCGGCATGTATATCGGTGATACCGATGATGGTTCCGGTCTTCACCACATGGTCTATGAGGTGGTCGACAACGCCATCGACGAGGCCCTTGCCGGCCATGCCGATATCGTCACCGTCACCCTTAATCCCGATGGCTCCGTCAGCGTGACCGATAACGGTCGCGGCATCCCGACCGACATCCACAAGGAAGAGGGCGTTTCGGCGGCCGAGGTCATCATGACCCAGCTGCATGCCGGCGGCAAGTTCGACCAGAATTCCTATAAGGTTTCGGGCGGTCTCCACGGCGTCGGCGTTTCCGTCGTCAATGCGCTGTCGGTCTGGCTGAAGCTGAAGATCCGCCGCAATGGCAAGGTCCACGAAATCGACTTCACCCATGGGGTGGCTGATGCGCCGCTGAAGGTGATCGGCGATTACGAGGGCCGTTCGGGCACGGAAGTCACCTTCCTGGCCAGCCCAGAAACCTTCACCATGACCGAGTATGATTACAACACGCTCGAGCATCGCCTGCGCGAACTGGCCTTCCTGAATTCCGGCGTCAGAATCCGGCTCACGGATCGGCGCAAGCCGGACATCAAGGAAGAGGAAATGGTCTATGACGGTGGCCTCGAAGCCTTCGTCCAGTATCTCGACCGATCCAAGAAGCCGCTCGTCGAAAAGCCTGTCGCCATCAAGGGCGAGAAGGATGGCATGACGGTTGAAGTGGCGATGTGGTGGAATGACAGCTACCACGAGAATGTTCTCTGCTTTACCAACAACATCCCGCAGCGCGATGGCGGCACTCACATGGCCGGTTTTCGTGGGGCATTGACGCGTCAGATAACCTCCTATGCTGATACGTCCGGTATCATGAAGCGCGAAAAGGTCTCGCTGACCGGTGATGATTGCCGCGAAGGTCTTACTGCAGTTCTTTCGGTCAAGGTTCCCGACCCGAAATTCTCCTCGCAGACCAAGGACAAACTGGTTTCCTCGGAAGTTCGCCCGGTTGTGGAAAGCCTTGTCAATGAAGCGCTCAGCTCGTGGCTTGAAGAGCATCCGAATGAGGCAAAGGTCCTGGTCGGCAAGGTTGTCGAGGCCGCTGTCGCCCGTGAAGCGGCCCGCAAGGCGCGTGAGCTGACCCGCCGCAAGGGCGTGCTGGATATCGCATCGCTGCCCGGCAAGCTCGCCGATTGCTCCGAGCGCGATCCGTCCAAGTCCGAAGTCTTCCTCGTCGAGGGCGACTCGGCAGGCGGTTCGGCCAAGCAGGGCCGTTCGCGTGAAAACCAGGCGATCCTGCCGCTGCGCGGCAAGATCCTCAATGTCGAGCGTGCGCGCTTTGACAAGATGCTGTCCAGCCAGGAAATCGGCACGCTGATCACCGCACTCGGCACATCGATCGGCAAGGATGAGTTCAACGCCGACAAGCTGCGCTATCACAAGATCATCATCATGACGGACGCTGACGTGGACGGGGCGCATATTCGCACGCTTCTTCTCACCTTCTTCTTCCGCCAGATGCCGGAACTCATCGAACGCGGCCACATCTACATCGCCCAACCGCCGCTCTATAAGGTAGCCCGCGGCAAGTCGGTGCAGTACCTCAAGAACGAGGCGGCTCTCGAGGAATACCTGATCACCATGGGTATCGAAGAAGCGACCCTGACGCTCGGCTCCGGTGAAGTTCGTGCCGGCGAAGACATGCGCGAAGTCATCCACGATGCCCAGCGCCTTCGCTCGCTCGTCGATGGACTGCATTCGCGTTACAACCGCTCTATCATCGAACAGGCTGCCATTGCCGGTGCGCTCAATCCGGATCTGACCGACAACCGCGAGCGCGCCCAGCAGACGGCCGACGAAGTCGCGAGGCGCCTTGACATGATCGCCGAGGAGACGGAGCGCGGCTGGAGCGGCCATGTGACGGATGAAGGCGGCCTGCGTTTCGAGCGCATGGTGCGTGGCGTCCGCGAAGTGGCCTTCATCGATAACGCGCTGATCGGCTCCACCGACGCCCGCTATATCGACCAGTTGTCCGGCCGCTTGCAGGAGATCTACTCGACCTCTCCCATTCTTGCCCGCAAGGATGGCCAGCAGGAAATCTCCGGGCCGCGCGCACTTCTGGACGCTATTTTCGCAGCCGGCCGCAAGGGCTTGTCGATGCAGCGCTACAAGGGGCTCGGGGAAATGAATGCCGAGCAGCTCTGGGAAACGACGCTCGATCCGAACGTTCGCTCGCTGCTCCAGGTCAAGGTCACGGACGCGACCGATGCCGACGGCCTTTTCTCTCGCCTGATGGGCGACGAAGTCGAGCCGCGCCGCGAGTTCATCCAGGATAACGCCTTGAGCGTCGCCAACCTCGATATCTGAGGCGCCGATCCGTCATTTACCGCATGCAAAACGGGGCCATATGGCCCCGTTGTCATATCCGGCTAACGATTCACGTGAAGTCGGCCATTTCAGTCGGTTGTATCAGGCCTCGCCGCTGAATTTTCCTTCGAATGCAATCTCGGCTACTGCCTTGCGCCCACTCGGCACCTCGCGCTCACGAAGTTCCTCTGGAAGCGTTGCCTTGTCCGCCATCCGCCCGATGGCTGCCGCCGCCTCGACGCGAAATCCATCCGGCAATCCGAGAACCTCGACGGCCTTCTCCTTGTCGAACCCCTCCATTCCATGGGCGTGATAACCGAGTTTCATGGCTTGGGCGATGACCGAGAACCAGGCCGAGCCCGTATCGAAGGAATGGGTATAGGCGGGCTTGTGCTCGCCGTTGGAGGCGACTCGATAGCTTTTCGATACGATGACGATCAGTGCGGCTGAATTCCTGGCCCATCGCTGATTTCCGGCAACCAGCAGATCGAGAATGGTGTCAAAGGCGGGCGTTCCCCTCAGGCCATAGATGAAGCGCCATGGCTGGTTGTTGCCGGACGAGGGCGCCCAATGGGCGGCGTCCAATATGGTCAGCATGACGTCCCGGTCGATACGTTCATCGGTGAAGGCGCGAGGCGACCAGCGATCGAGGAAGAATGCGTCTATCGGATACTCGGATGTTCTGGAATTGCTGCTGGTCATCGCCGGCTCCTTCTTTTGTGAAGGGGAAGATAGCTCTTGAGGCGTGCTTGGCAATCGTCGTGGCGTCCGCCGTTGGTGACAAGGCAGTTTGGGTAGGTCATAGATGGCATAGGAGAGGGAGCCATGACCGATGTCGTGCCTCCCGGGAGCTTTCAATGGCAGGAGGAGAGGGCCATGAAGGGCAGCTCGATCATGTTCTATCAGCTTTACGAGTTGAACCACGCTGCGCTGGCGCCTTTTCGCGCCGGTGCGGAGGCATTGCGCTTCGTTGCCGGCAATCCGCTCAACCCGCTCTCGCAGACCGTTCTGGGCAGAACACTCACCGCCAGCCTCGAGGTCTTCGAGCGGGCAACGCGACGCTACGCAAAGCCCGCCTTCGGACTGACCGAGACGGTGGTCGACGGCGAGGAAATCGTTGTCGTAGAAGAAGTGGCCTGGTCGAAACCCTTCTGCAACCTGCTGCATTTCAAGCGCGATCTACCTGAGGGCAGACCGCTTGATCAGAGGATCCTTCTGGTCGCACCCATGTCCGGTCACTACGCGACATTGCTGCGCGGCACCGTCGAGGCCTTGCTGCCATATGCCGATATCTACATCACCGATTGGGTGGATGCGCGCATGGTACCGGTCACCGAGGGTAATTTCGATCTGGACGATTATATCGATTACGTCATTGAAATGCTGCACCAGTTGGGTGCCGGTGCGCATGTGATCGGCGTCTGCCAGCCGTCGGTGCCGGTTCTGGCGGCCATCGCGGTGATGGAAAAGCGGGGCGATCCCGCACTGCCCGCTTCCATGATCCTGATGGGCGGGCCGATCGACACGCGCAAGAATCCGACCGCTGTCAACAAGCTCGCCAAGGAACATTCGCTCGACTGGTTCAGAGACAATGTCATCATGACGGTGCCGTTCCCGCAGCCCGGATTCATGCGGCCTGTCTATCCGGGTTTCCTGCAGCTCTCGGGTTTCATGTCGATGAATCTCGACCGACACGTGGTGGCGCATCGCGAATTCTTCGAACATCTCGTCAAGCATGACGGGGAATCCGCAGAGAGGCATCGTGATTTCTACGATGAATATCTGGCCGTCATGGACCTGACGGAGGAGTTCTACCTGCAGACGGTTGATACCGTCTTCATCCGCCATGCTCTCCCCCAGGGTGAGATGCTGCATCGCGGCGTGCCGGTGAATACAGCCGCGATACGCCATGTCGCACTGATGACCGTCGAGGGAGAGAATGACGACATTTCGGGGCTCGGCCAGACAGAGGCGGCACACGCCATCTGCCCGAATGTTCCCGATGCGCTGCGCCTCCATTATGTGCAACCGGATGTAGGCCATTACGGCGTATTCAATGGCTCGCGTTTTCGTCGGGAGATTGCACCGCGGATAGTGGAGTTCACGCGGCTGCATGGCGGTGCCCGCCAGGCAGAAAAGCCGGCGGCAAAGCCGCGGCCTGCAAGGAAAAGAACCCCAAAGAAGCCAGGTTGAGCGGAATTATTCACGTCTTTTCAGTGTCTTCACCGATTTAATCTTCGATCTTCTTGAAGGGCGATCGGGGTGTCACCAAATCGATTCCGTCGGGTTGGCGTGCGGCCGCCCGCTGCAACCTTAAGGGTGACCCATGAACCAGTCTGCATTGATCCGTCCCGGTTGGACACCGGCCACCATTGCTCTCATGGTGCTCGGTTTCGTCGTATTCTGGCCTCTCGGCCTGGCAATGCTTGCCTACATCATCTTCGGTGACCGGCTGCAGGGCTTCAAGGCAGATGCTGGCGGTCCCGCTAAATGGTTTTCAAACTGCCGCAAGGCGGGCCAGAGTTACAGGACGCCGTTCTCCACCGGTAACATGGCATTCGATGAATGGCGCCGGGCCGAACTCGACCGGATCGAGGAGGAGCGGCGCAAGCTCGATCAGATGCGCGAGGACTTCGACAGCTATATGCGCGAGCTGCGCAGGGCGAAGGATCAGGAAGAGTTCGATCGTTTCATGCGCGAGCGGAAGAACAGGCCCTCGGGCGACCAGCCGGTTGTCGATCTCTGATTTTCGGCGAAATTTGATCGGAAAGGAGCTGGTGCCTTGACGGCATCGGCTTTTTTCGTGCCGGAAATCCGGGGAATCGGGTAAGGATGAAATATGTTCGCGCTCCTCAAGAAGCCTGTCCGCCGCTCCGCCAGACCACTCGAAACGGTCAAGCGCACCCTTGATGTCGGCGATCGCACCATGCCGCTGACAATCAAGGAAAACAGCCGCGCGACCCGCATCACCCTGCGGATCGAACCCGGTGGCCGGGCGCTCAATCTCACCATCCCTGTCGGGCTTCGCCACGTCGAGGTGGATGACTTTCTGGCAAGGCACGATGGCTGGCTGAAAACAAAGCTCGCCAAGTTCTCGCTCGACAATCCGATCAGGCCGGGCGGCCGCATCTGCCTGCGCGGTGTCGAGCATCGTATCGAGCATACGGGCTCCTTGCGAGGGGTGACGGAGGCCGTGGTTGTCGACGGTCAGCCGGTGCTGAGGGTGAGCGGGCTTGAGGATCACATGGGTCGGAGAATTTCGACCTTCCTCAAGAAGGAGGCCCGCCGCGAACTCGAGGCGCTCGCGCGTCGGCATGCTGCCTCGATACGCAAGCCCGTTGCCTCGGTCTCGATGAAGGATACCCGCAGCCGCTGGGGATCCTGTTCGTGGGATGGAAACCTGAGCTTTTCCTGGCGCATCGTCATGGCACCGCCCGTCGTCATCGACTATCTGGCAGCGCATGAAGTGGCGCATCTGAAGGAAATGAACCACGGACCGAAATTCTGGGCGCTCTGCAAGGAGCTTTGCCCGAGAATGGAAGAAGCGCGCCGTTGGCTGAAAACTCACGGCTCACAACTTCACGCAATAGATTTCAGCTGATCGGTCTGTTCGATCGGCGCCCGGCTCTTGCTGCCAATCGCCCTCTTACTGCCAGTCGCCGGTCCGCATCGCCCAGTTTTCCTGGCTCGGCACTGCAGCGGAATCGGCCATTGCCATTCCTGCGGCCTGGCGCTTCTGGGCGCTCACACGCGGCCGTGCAGCCGGCACGGGAATGTTCGAACCGCTTTCCAGGCTGGCCTGATAGAGATGGGCCTGCGTGTAGGAAGAGTTCTGCGGTGCCGAATAGGCGGTATCGAAAGCCTCGTCCATGCTGGCGCGCGCGATCGCTGCGGTGATGACCGGTGCAAGCGGCGGCTTGGGCGCAGTTGCAAGCGCCACGGCAGGCTGAGCCCCGACGCGACCTTCGCTTACGCCGGCAACTGTTGCGGTCTGCGCAGGTGCAGCGGTCTGGATGGAGCCGGCGGCGGCCGCAGGCGCTGCCGCAGCAACCTGAGGAGCCGCGGCGGCCATGCTGGCGGCCTCTGCGAGAACCGACGACGACAGGGCAGGGTTCTGCTCCGGATCGTTCGATGCATAGGCGAGAATGTAGCTGTTGACCGGCTTCGGTGCTGCCGTCTCAAGGTTACCGTCTTCGTCACGCTTTTCGTAGAAGACGTTACCACCGGCCGCAGCAACATAATGCATGTTGTTATAAGGGAACTTGTAGCCCTGTGTATGGAAGAACATCGCGTCTTTGACGCCGGGGTGACGTGCACCCTTCAGGACGGCATCGGCCGCCTCGTTAAGATCGGGCGCGGTTGCCTCATCCATCTTGCGGGTCATGACGCCCGGCGCGAACTGGTTCTTCTGGGCAACGACGCCACAGATGGTCGGCGCATACATGCCCGACGTCAGACGGTTCATGATCACGCTGCCGACGGCCAGAAAACCATTTTCGCTGGAGCGCTCGGATTCGAAATACATCGCGCGCTTCAGGCATTCGCGATCTTTGTTCGTATAGCTGTAGACGGTCTTCTGCGGGCCCGTATGGGCAGCAGCCAGCTTGGTCGATTTGGGCGCGGAATCGACCGACGAAACGTTCTGTGTGCTCGTGCACGCCGAGAGAAGGCCCCCAGCGGCCAGGCAAAGTGCTGCTCGCGAAACAGCCACAGTCATCCTCGTCATATTACCCCGCCAAAAAATTCCACAAATCATCGCGGCAGGGAATAAGCTACCTCAATTTGCGCCTTTGATCAATTATCTTTCGCTTGGTGCCAAACTACGGAAATTCCATTTCTTTTCCCGTTGGCTCACATAAAAACTTTCATGAGTGAAAACTCATATATCAGTCATTCACGAAGCGTGAGCGGGTCACGATTCGAACGTTACGAGCCGTTGCTGACTGGTCTGACAATCCGTATTTGAATGGTCGCTCCGACACGAAAATGCCTCGACTCCGCCGAGATTTCATGTCACTCCGCCGTCATGAAACTGGACGTCAAAATCTGTGGCTTGAGTACGGCTGAGGCCGTAGACCGCGCGGTCGCCCGCGGCGCGTCGCATATCGGCTTCATCTTTTTCGAAAAGAGCCCCCGCAACATCGCGCCCGAGATCGCCGGTGAACTGGCCGACAGGGTGCGCGGACGGGTCAAGATCGTTGCGGTAACCGTCGATGCCGGCGATGAAGAGCTTGACGATATCGTCTCGCTGCTGAGGCCGGACATATTGCAATTGCACGGGCACGAGACCCCGGAACGCATTCTTCATATCAAGGCGATTTACGGGCTGCCGGTCATGAAGGTCTTTTCGATCAGGGAGCAGGCGGATCTGGATCGTGTCGATCCCTTTATCGGTGTCGCTGACCGCTTTCTCTTCGATGCCAAGGCGCCGAAAGGATCACAATTGCCCGGCGGTAACGGCGTTTCCTTTGACTGGAGCTTGATGCGTTCGCTTGACGAAGGCGTGGATTACATGCTTTCCGGAGGGCTGAACAAGGATAATGTCGCACTTGCGCTCGCATCGACGCGGGCAACGGGTATCGATGTATCCTCCGGAGTGGAAAGCGCCCCGGGCGTAAAGGACCTTGGAATGATTGACGCGTTTTTCGATGCGGTCGCCGATGCGGCTCCGAAGAAGCGCTGAAGGAGTAGAGAGTGAACGAGACGCCTAAACCCAATTCCTTCCGCTCCGGCCCCGATGAAGATGGCCGTTTCGGCATTTTCGGCGGCCGCTTCGTTGCCGAAACGCTCATGCCGCTGATCCTCGATCTGCAGGCGGAGTGGGAAAAGGCCAAGAGCGATCCGGTCTTCCAGAAGGAAATGGCCGAGCTCGGCACGCATTATATCGGCCGCCCGAGCCCGCTCTATTACGCCGAGCGGCTGACCGAACATCTCGGCGGCGCCAAGATCTATTTCAAGCGCGAAGAGCTGAACCACACCGGTTCGCACAAGATCAACAACTGCATCGGCCAGATCCTGCTGGCCAAGCGCATGGGCAAGACCCGCATCATCGCCGAAACCGGTGCCGGCCAGCATGGCGTGGCCTCTGCCACCGTTGCCGCCCGTTTCGGCCTTCCCTGCGTCGTCTACATGGGTGCGACCGACGTCGAGCGCCAGGCGCCGAATGTCTTCCGCATGAAGCTCCTCGGTGCCGAGGTCAAGCCGGTTACGGCAGGTGCCGGCACGCTGAAGGATGCCATGAACGAGGCGCTGCGTGACTGGGTCACCAATGTCGACGACACCTATTATCTTATCGGCACCGCGGCAGGCCCGCATCCCTATCCGGAAATGGTCCGTGACTTCCAGTCCGTCATCGGCACCGAAGCCCGCGCCCAGATCCTCGAGGCGGAAGGCAAGCTGCCGGACGTGGTCATTGCAGCCGTCGGTGGCGGTTCGAATGCGATCGGCATCTTCCACCCCTTCCTCGATGACGAGAGTGTCAAGATCGTCGGCGTTGAGGCTGGCGGCCACGGCATCGACGGCAATGAACATTGCGCATCGATCACCGCCGGCTCGCCCGGCGTGCTTCATGGCAACCGCACCTATCTCCTGCAGGATGGCGACGGCCAGATCCTCGAAGGCCACTCGATCTCCGCCGGCCTCGATTATCCCGGCATCGGTCCCGAGCACAGCTGGCTGAACGATATCGGCCGTGCAGAATACGTGCCGATCATGGATAACGAAGCGCTCGAAGCCTTCCAGCTTCTGACAAGGCTCGAAGGCATCATCCCGGCGCTGGAACCGAGCCACGCAATTGCCGAAGTCATCAAGCGGGCACCCAAGATGGGCAAGGAGGAGATCATCCTCGTCAACCTGTCCGGTCGCGGCGACAAGGACATCTTCACCGTCGGCAAGATCCTCGGAATGGGGCTGTAATCATGACTTCCAGAATGGATACACGTTTCGCCAAGCTGAAGGCCGAAGGACGGCCGGCGCTGATCACCTATTTCATGGGTGGCGATCCGGATTTCGATACTTCGCTCGGCATTATGAAGGCGCTTCCGGCAGCAGGCGCGGACGTGATCGAACTGGGCATGCCCTTTTCCGATCCGATGGCCGATGGCGTTGCCATCCAGCTTGCCGGCCAACGCGCGTTGAAGGCCGGGCAGACGCTGGCCAAGACGCTGGAGCTCGCCCGCCTCTTCCGCCAGGAAGACAAGGAAACGCCGATCGTGCTGATGGGCTATTACAATCCCATCTATATCTATGGCGTCGACAAATTCCTCGACGACGCGCTCGCATGCGGGATCGATGGCTTGATCGTCGTTGATCTGCCGTCCGAAATGGATGACGAACTCTGCATTCCGGCACTTGCCAAGGGCATCAGCTTCATCCGCCTGACGACGCCGACGACCGACGAAAAGCGTCTGCCGGCGGTGATGAAGCATACGTCCGGCTTCGTCTATTATGTCTCGATGAACGGCATCACCGGGTCGGCTTTGCCGGATCCGTCGCTGATCTCGGGTGCCGTCGCGCGCATCAAGGGCCATACGGATCTTCCCGTCTGCGTCGGCTTCGGCGTCAAGACGGCCGATCATGCAAGGGCAATCGGCGCGGCCGCCGATGGCGTCGTCGTCGGCACGGCGATCGTCGTCCAGGTGGCCGGAAGCCTCACCAAGGATGGTGCGGCGACACCGGATACGATTTCCGCCGTTTCCACCTTTGTCAGCGGTCTTGCAACGGGCGTGCGGTCGGCACGCCTTGCTGCGGCCGAATAACTGGCCCACATAAGGCCCGACACTATCTTATCGGAGTACCCCAAGTGAACTGGATCACCAATTACGTTCGACCGCGCATCAACTCCATGCTGGGTCGTCGCGAAGTTCCGGAAAATCTCTGGATCAAGTGCCCGGAAACGGGCGAGATGGTCTTCCACAAGGACCTGGAAGAGAACAAATGGGTCATTCCGGCCTCCGGCTTCCACATGAAGATGCCGGCCAAGGCACGCCTGAAGGATCTCTTCGACGGCGGCGAATATGAAGCCCTGCCGCAGCCCAAGGTCGCCCAGGACCCGCTGAAATTCCGCGACAGCAAGAAATATGCTGACCGCCTCAAGGACAGCCGTCTGAAGACCGAGCAGGAAGATACGATCCTCTCGGGTCTCGGCACCGTTCACGGCGTCAAGCTCGTGGCCGTCGTGCATGAGTTCAACTTCATCGGTGGTTCGCTCGGCATGGCAGCCGGCGAGGCGATCGTGAAGGCGGCCGAACGCGCGCTCTCTGAAAAATGTGCCCTCATCATCTTCCCGGCTTCTGGCGGTGCCCGCATGCAGGAAGGCATCCTGTCGCTGATGCAGCTGCCGCGCACCACGGTTGCCGTTGACCTGCTCAAGGAAGCCGGTCTTCCCTATATCTGCGTGCTGACCAATCCGACCACCGGCGGCGTCACGGCATCCTATGCGATGCTGGGTGATGTCCATATCGCCGAGCCGGGTGCCGAAATCGGCTTTGCCGGCAAGCGCGTTATCGAGCAGACCCTGCGTGAAAAGCTGCCGGAAGGCTTCCAGACCTCTGAATACCTCCTGGAACACGGCATGGTCGATATGGTCGTCAAGCGTCACGACATTCCGGAGACACTGGCCAGGATCCTTCGCATGCTGATGAAACAGCCCGTGCAGGAAGCTTTGCCGGCACCGGTTGCCGCCATCGCCTGAAACCAGAAGACACCAGTCGGAGCTTCGGGATGTCCATCAAGAACCAGCCCGTAGCAAGCGCGGCCGAGCAGGAAATCGAGCGGCTGATGACCCTTCATCCGAAGGGCTTCGATCTATCGCTCGGCAGGATTACCCGGCTGCTCGAAGCGCTCAGAAACCCGCATCTGAAATTGCCGCCGGTCATTCATGTGGCCGGAACAAACGGGAAAGGCTCCTGCACGGCCTTCTGTCGGGCGCTTCTTGAAGCCGGCGGCTATGCGGTTCACGTTCATACCTCGCCGCATCTGGTCCATTGGCACGAGCGTTTTCGCATCGGCGTGAAGGGCGGTCGCGGCCAGCTGGTTGAAGATGCGCTTCTTGCCGACGCCCTGCGTCGCGTGGCTGCTGCCAATGACGGCCAGACCATTACTGTATTCGAGATTCTCACGGCGGCGACCTTCCTTCTGTTCTCCGAACAGCCGGCCGATGTCGTCGTGCTGGAAGTTGGGCTCGGCGGTCGTTTCGATGCCACCAATGTCATCCCCAAACCCGCCGTCTCGGTCATCATGCCCATCGCGCTCGATCACCAGGCCTATCTTGGCGACCGGGTGGAGCTGATCGCGGCCGAGAAGGCCGGCATCATGAAGCGTCGCCAACCTGTCGTCATCGGCCAGCAGGAATTCGATGCGGCCCGCGAAGTGCTGATTTCCACCGCTGACCGTCTCGATTGCCCGCTTTCCGTCTACGGCCAGGATTTTTCCGCTCACGAGGAATTCGGTCGCCTGATCTATCAGGATGAGGATGGTCTTCACGATCTGCCGCTGCCACGGCTTCCCGGCCGGCATCAATATGCCAATGCCGCGGCCGCCATCCGTGCCGTCAAGGCTGCGGGCTTCACGGTGACCGACGTGATGATGGAAAAGGCGATGATCGGTGTCGAATGGCCGGCACGCCTGCAACGATTGACCGAAGGCAGGTTGCTCGATGCGGCTCCAGCGGGAGCCGAGATCTGGCTGGATGGCGGGCACAATCCCGCCGGTGGCGAGGTCATCGCCGAGGCCATGGCCGCCTGCGAGGAACGCCAGCCGCGCCCGCTCTATCTGATCACGGGCATGATCAATACGAAGGATCCGGTCGGTTATTTCCGCGCCTTCGCCGATCTTGCCGAACATGTCTTCACCATCCGCATCCGTGACAGCGAGGCGGGGCTCGACCCTGTCGTGCTGGCGCATGCAGCCTTCGATGCCGGCCTTGTGGCGGAGCCGGCGGGCTCGGTCGTGGAGGCCCTGCAGGAGATCGATATCCGTCAGATCCCCGATCGGCCGCCACCGCGCATTCTGATTGGCGGTTCGCTCTATTTCGCCGGAAACGTTCTGGCCGACAACGAGACGCCGCCGACCTGACGGGATGATCTTCGGGCCATCTCCTACCCGCTACTCCGTCTTTGCCGAAAACCATCGCCCGCGATTCCCCCTCTGGCCTGCCGGCCATCTCCCCCACAAGGGGAAGAGGACTCGCTTCGCCCGCTTGCCTCGATTGGTCTGCAGCGGAACGGCTGGGTTAAGCCCTCTCCCTTGCGGGGGTCCGAAGGACGGGTTGAGACACGTGTCTCAACCCCGGCGTGGTGAGGTCTTGTTTCATTCGCCTCGCAGAGGGGCGTTATTGAGGAAAAAATCTCTCGCCATCTTCATCCCCGCCCTCAAAACCTGTGCCTACAATCATGCCGTTCCGCTTCGGCTACACCGGTCTGCATTGCCGGCGAGGCGGAGCCGGTGATTCGGAGAAACGCCCTTATGCAAGCGGGACGCCGGGGGCCGCGCAGAAAATGGTCTGCCTCTCCTTGAAGAACGGGGACGTGCGTGTGTCGCACACATACCGGGTCAGTGCCGCAAGGCATCAAACCCGCCGCAGACGGACCGGAGTTGCGCGGAAAAACACACCGAACGGGACACGCCGTGTGTCACTTTATAAAAATTTCATTCGAGGCACCCGATGTGTCCCGGCCGAGATTTTGAAATGCCGAAATTTCAAAACCGCCAAAGGCACCAAGGGAGGACTCTGTCCGTTATTTGGATTGGCGATTATCCCAGAGGGCAGCAAAAAACCCGGCTGGGGACCAGCCGGGTTTTCGGATTCACGTGAAACACTTTGTTAAGCGTTTAGGCAGCGCTGGAAATCCAGGCCGAGAGGGCCGTCTTCGGAGCGGCGCCAACCTTGATGTCCGCCACTTCGCCGCCCTTGAACATGGCAAGCGTCGGGATCGAGCGCACGCCGAACTGGGCGGCCAGTTCCGGGTTCTCGTCGATATTGAGCTTGGCGACCTTGACCTTGCCGGAAAGCTCGGTTGCGATCTCTTCAAGGCTCGGGGCGATCATCTTGCACGGACCGCACCATTCGGCCCAGAAGTCGACGACCACCGGCTCAGCGGAGTTCAGCACTTCGGCCTGGAAATTGTTGGTATCGACTTTCACGGTAGCCATCGGGCTCTCCTTCGATTCGTTTGTTAGTGCAAATGTGAGGACGGCATTGATCCTTTTCAATAACCGTCATGTCACTTTGTTTTGAGCTCCGCAAGCGAACGCGCCATCAGCTCGACAGGTAATGTGATGATCTTCGCCGTCTCGGTATAGACCAGTATGCAGTCGATGATCCTGCCCGGATAGAGGGGGCCAAGGATCTCGCGATAGATCGCCAGCTGCGCCCGGTGCGACAGCGGCACGGCATCCGTCTCGATCGGCGGCACCCGGTTGGTCTTATAGTCGAGGATGATCACCCGGTTGTCGGTTTCCACCAGCCGGTCGATACGTCCGGAAATGGCAAACTCCTGCCCCTCCAGCGCCAGCGTCCCCATGATCGATACTTCCGACTGGCTGCGAGCCGAAAACACCGGAGCGAGGTCCGCATGGGTCAGCACCGCCATGATGCTGGTGACCAGATCATCTCGTTCCCGTTGCGGCCAGAAACGCGCTGCGCGATCGAGATAGCGCTGCGCGGCGGCTTCTCGTTCGGCCTCGGGAAATTCCGTCAGCATCTGCATCATCCGGTGAACGAGCTTGCCCTTCTGCAAGGCAAGGCTTCCAGAGGCCTTCTCGCCGAAGAGTGGCGAGGTGACGATCAGATCATCGGCATCGTCGTCGATCATCGTGCCGGCGCCCGACGGGCTGAGCGGTCGCGGCAGGATCTTCTGCGGCGATAAAGGTTTGAACAGGGCAGGGGGCAGGCTCGGCCTCTCGGCCGCCTCGGCGGCTCCATGCTCCGCCACGGGCACGGTCTTGCCCGCCGAGACCGGCAACCGCCAGCGAAGACCACCCCATTCGCCCTCCGGTCCGCTGAAGGTCGCAGCACTGCAATGATCTTCATCGAGCATCAGGGCGCGCGAAATCAGCGCCTGCCAGCTATCGGGATTGTCCCGCACGCCGCGATAGCCGCAGACGATCAGCCAGTCGGCGGCCCGCGTCATGCCCACATAGAGCAGCCGGCGGTTCTCCTCTTCCGCCGAAATCTTCAGCCGTTCCTCGTCGGCAACCGTCAGCGTGTTGGAAAGACCCTTGCCGGCCAGCCACGCCGGCACCTCGCCGACACTCGTCTTCAGCATCCGGAACTTCGCCACATGCGACGAATTGAAGGCCTTGGAATTGCTGTCGACCAGAAACACGACCGGCGCCTCGAGGCCCTTGGAGGCATGCACGGTCATGATCCGCACCTCGTTGCGGCCGCCATCCTGCTCGCGCTTCACCTCCGGGCTCTCCAGTTCCAGCGTCGAGACGAAGGCCTGCAGGCCGGGCAGGCCCGATGTCTCGTGGTCCAGCGCAAAGGTCAGGAACTCGTCGAGAATATCCCCGGCCTCGGTCCCGAGCCGCGCCAGAAATTTTCGGCGCCCGCCATACTGTCCAAGCAGCCGGGCATAGAGATCATGTGGGCTCAGGGCGCGTGACAGGACAAGCATGTGCTGCAACCGCTCGGTCGCATCGCGGAACCGCAACGGCTGCTCTTCCGCCAGCCGGTTGAGTTCTGCCCAGGCGCTCTCCCCCTCAGGCCGAAGCGCCGCGATCTCGAACACATCCTCTTCGGACAGATTGAAGAGGGGGCTCTTCAACAGCGCCGCAAGCGACAGGTCGTCCTGAGGCAGAAGCAGAAAGCGCCCGAGCGCCAAAAGATCCTGCACGGCGATATGGCTCGTCAGCCGCAAGCGGTCGGCACCGGCCACCGGAATATTGCCGCCGCGTTTCAGCGCTCGTGTCAGCGCATTGACGAAGGCATCGCGCTTGCGCACCAGAACCAGAATGTCGCCCGGCTCGATTGCCCGCTGCTCACCCTTCTCGATGATCGTTTCACGCCCGATCATCTCGCCGATCCGCGCCGCGATCCGGCTTGCGAGGATTGCGACCGGCGCCTTGTCCGGGGTGGAATCGAAGGGGGCGGTCCAGTCCTCTTCCTGTTCGGAAACGTCAGGCGCCACCACGTCCCAGAGATCGACGGCGCCGGCATGGCCCATCCGGTTCGACCGATGCTGCACCGGATCGCCATCGGCGCTCAGCCCCTTGGCATTCTCTGCCACCGAGAAGACCTGGTCGACGGCCGAAAGCACATCGGCTGTGGAGCGGAAGGAGAGGGGAAGCCGGATCGCGTGAAATGCCTGCCCACTGTCGCGAACCTGAACTTGCGTGGCGCTACGCTCCTCGGCAAACCGTTCCGGCCTTGCGCCCTGGAAGGAATAGATCGACTGCTTCTCGTCGCCCACCGCAAAGATCGTCCGCAGCGTTTCACGCGCACTGGCACCGGAATAGAAATCCTCCGCCAGCGACTTGACCACCGTCCACTGGATCGGGCTCGTGTCCTGCGCCTCGTCGACAAGGATATGATCGATGCCCTGGTCGAGCTTGTAATGCACCCAGGCACCGACACTGTCGCGGGTCAGAAGATCGGCCGTGCGGGCAATCAGGTCCTCGAAATCGAGCAGGCTGCGCCGCCGCTTCAGCTCCTCGTAATCCTCGGTCAGACGTTCGGCGAGCGTCAGTGCCGCCTTGGTCGCGACAAACATCCGCACCAGCCGCAGACGATCCCGGCAGGCAAAGACATGGTTGCGGGCCTGATCGATCGCGCTCGCCAACTCCGGCGCGATCTTCACCATGGCGCTGGCAATCAGGCTGCGATCCGCCTTCACCGTGCCCTTGGCGGTGAGGAAGATCGATTCCAGATGCTCGGCCCTCTTGGCAGCCTCCGGCTCCTTCGCCACCACCCTCAGCCCATAGGCCACCTCATGAACGGTGGAACCGCCTTTCTGGTCGGCGAGCGACAGATAGAGATCGAGCGTGATGCCGGAGAGACCGGGAAGCGGCCAATAGCTCTCCGCCACGCTTTCCTCGGTGTCCGCTTCGCCCAAGCCGAGCAGTTGCCTGAGCCGCGGTCCGATCCCACCCTGATGGTCAGCCTCGGCCACGAAGCGGCGGATCGCGGTGCGGTTGGTGACGATATCGGAAAGCAGCGTGTCCAGCCCGAACTCATCACCGAGATCGAGCACATGGGCGAAGGCCTCGGCAAGCTCAGCGTCGCCCTCCGCCGATGTGGCGGTCAACAGAGACCGTCGCGCCTCGGCCAGGAGCGCAGACGCTGCCCGGTCGTCGAGCACGGAAAAATGCCCGGCAACATTGGCCTCTAGCGGAAACTGGTGCAGCAGCGCCTCGCAGAAGGCATGGATGGTCTGGATCTTCAGCCCGCCGGGCGTCTCCAGCGCCTTGGCAAACAGCCGCCTTGCCTCCGCAAGCTTGAACGAATCCGGCTCAGAACCTTCGATAGCCGCGATCCGCTTGCGCAACTCCTCATCGGCAAGCACCGTCCATTCGGAGAGCCGCTGGAACACCCGGTTCGACATTTCGGATGCCGCAGCCTTGGTATAGGTGAGGCAGAGAATGGAGGAGGGGCGGCAGCCCGCAAGCAGCAGACGGATCACCCGCTGGGTCAGGACATGCGTCTTGCCGGATCCGGCATTGGCCGACACCCAGGCGGAACCGGCCGGATCCGAGGCACGCGATTGCTGCACCGTCGTCCAGTCGATCCAGCTCTTCGAATCGTCACTCCTCGGCAGGTCGTCGGTTGCAAGGCCGTCGCTCAAAAGCTCACTCATCGCCATCGGCCTCCCCGTCGTCATCCGCCGTCGACCATTCGGCGACGCGGGCGAGATGATCATACTCGCCGCCGAAATCACCCTGGGCGAAGGGGATCAGCCGCGAGGCAAATCCGGCCTCACCCTTGCGCAGCTTGATGACGAACTTGGTCAGCTGCTCGATCGAATCCTGCGCCAGATCGATCGCCGATTTCGGTTGCCGCTTGGCGGTAGCCGACGATCCCTCGTTATTGACGCGGTCAGTCCGGAACCTGTCTCCCGGCCGCAGCCGCACATAGATGAGGTCACCCGGTTGCTGCACGCCCATCGTCTTGAACGCGCCGGCCTGCAATGCTGCCGCCTCCAGCGCCAGCTGCGGGTCGAGCAGGGAGCGCGCCTGCGAGGCGGTTGGGCTCAGGCCAGTCTTGTAGTCGATAATGTCTGCCTCGCCGCTGCGCTTGAGATCGATCCGATCGGCAATGCCGGTAATCCGAATACCGGCTTCTGCCACCTCGAAGCCGGCACCGGCCTCGGTCACAGTGCTGCGCAGCTCTGGCGCGCGCTTCTCTTCCCAATCGAGAAAGGCCCGCGCCACCTCGCGGAAGCGCGGCCGCCAGACCCGGTCGATATGCGGCGGCAGCTGCTCGGCATCAAAAAGCTCATCGGTGATCCGCGCCATTGATTCACGTGAAACAGGCGTGCCCGGCTTGTGGCCCTCGCGCGTATAGCGGTCGATGATCGCATGGTAGAGCGTGCCGCGTTCGGCCGCCCCCGGATCCTCGTTGAAAGGAGACAGCGGATCGAGCCTCAGCACACGCCGGGCATAGATCGAATAGGGGTCGCGCCGCAGCCGCCCCACTTCGCTGAATGAGTATTTGACCGGCTGCAACTCCGCTGGTGGCCGCGGGGTAGGGCGCTTGGCCCCCGGCTGGTTTTCCCCCTGGTCGATCAGCGATGCCCAGTGCCTGAAATCCTCGCCACGGCTTTTCAGCTCCTCGGCAAACTTTCGGCCGCCCAGTGCCAGAAGCCGCTGCAGCCAGCGCGAGGCAACCGTCGGCGTCGAGCCTTGGCGCAGTGCCCGTGAAAAGATCAGGTTGCGGGTGCCGCAGGCCATCTCGAAGTCATGCGCCAATTGGCCGATCCGCCGCTCGGGTGGCTCCAGCCCCATATCGGTCTTCATCGATCGCGACAGGAACGGGTTGTTGACCGTCTGGCCCGGCCACGATCCTTCGTTGAGACCACCGAGGATCATCGTGTCGACGCTCTGCAGGCGTGCTTCGAGCGTCCCGAAGATGAACACGCGGGGATTGGCAAGCGAACGTGGCTTCACCGCCTCGCCGGTCGTCAGCGCCATGACGATATCGATCCATTGCGGCCCGTCGGCCTCCAGCTGGCCGTCGGTCTCGATCACCTCGGCCAAAAGGCCCGACAGCCGATCGCCGGCCTCGCCCGACCACAGGCCGGCAAGATCGCCGCGTTCGTCGATCGCTATCGCCTCCAGCGCCCGGCCGGTACGAGTGGCCCAGTCCGACAGGGTGAGCTTTGCGGTCAACCCGCGTCCGTCCGCCCGTCGTGCCACGAAGGCACCGACCAAAGGTTCGACCGCCGCCGCAATCCGCCGCGCCACATCACGTGCCGCGTCCTCGGCACCTTCGGGCAGCGAGGCACGCCATTGCGGATTATGCCGGTCGTCGAGGATTGCCTCCAGCTGCGTTTCGAGCAGCGGCTCCAGCGTGGAAATATCCATGTCGCCCACGCCACCGCGCAGCGCCAGCACTTCCAGCGCATCGATCGCGGCGCGCAGATCTTTGGCCGGCAGACCAAGCCGCACCAGCGGATGCTTCAGAAGGCCGACAATCGCCACCGGATCGCCGGGCCGAAGCGTTGCCTCGAGCAGAAGCTGGGTGAGGGTGCCCTGCGGCGATCCGGAAAGCGAGGCACCGGCCGAATCGTCGGCCAGAATGCCGAAGCGCGCAAGCTCGGCGGCAACACGACGGCCAAGCGCGCGGTCCGGCGTGATCAGCGCCGCCTGTGCCACGCCGCCATTGCGCCCCGGCTTTTCCAGCGCCAGCCTGAGCGCGATGGCAATCGCCACCGCTTCCTCCCGCTCGCTCGCCGCCTCGATCAGCGACACATCGGCAAAGGCCTGGCGCAGCCTTTCGGGGTCGGCGTCGTCGCGCCAGCTGTTCCAGCCATCCGTCGCCTTGGCGGGCAAAAGCGCCTGCGAGATCGCCCGACCGCGAAAGTTAAGATCGGCATCGATGGCGCCGATCACCTCGACCTCGCTGCGCGTCACGCCGATCTTCTTCAACAGTCGCGCCAGACCGAATTGCGAATGGCTGCGGCCGGCCGTATCCGGCCTGCCGTCAAATGTCTGTTCGTCGACCATCGCCCATTGCTCGTCCGGCATCGACTGGTCGAGCCCCGGCAGAACCACGGTTCCATTCGGCAGGCGCGAGATCGCCGTAATCAGTTCGGCCGCAGCAGGCACAGATCCGGTCGATCCGGCAACGATCACCGGCCCCTTGTGCCGTTTCTCACTGATTCGCCTGGCTTCGCTGGTGAGGATCGTGGCTCGGTGTTTTGCCGGCGACGAGCGTTTCAGCTCCTCGAGCCGCACCGGCCAGAAGGCACTGGCGATCTTCAAGAACTCGGCGGTCAATTGCCACCAGAGCGCATGGTCTCCGGTCTTGAGGTTTTTCAGATCCGACCAGTCCCGGTCCTCGGTCTCCACCGCATCGATCAGTTCGGCCAGCGCCCGGGCAAGCCAGATCGCATCCGCCGGGCTTGCCGGTGCCACGAGCGGGGATTCGGAATGGATGTCGAGCACGACTTTCGGCAGCTGGTTGCGCCAGGCAAGGATCAGTCGTCCAAGTTCCAGAAGCCGTGCCGTGCCGCCGATCGGCATGGCAAGATCCATCTCTTCCGGTGCCGTCAGATCGAAGAAACCGCTGTCGTCATCGGTTTCGCCAAGCGGCCGGATGACGGGAAGAATGGCAGATCTGCCGCCGAGCAGGTCGACGAATTCCGAGCGCAGCACACGCGCCGAACGGCGGGTCGGTACGAAGATCGTCACGTCCGACAGCGCCATCGGATCGGCCGGGTCGAAGCGGAATGTCTCGTCCAGCGAACCATCGCAGACCGCAGCCGCCAGCGTCTTCAGAAAGGGCGCGCCGGGAGGAATGGTGAAAATGTTGTTCCGCCGTACACCGGACATTGCGATCAGGCCTCCACTGAGTAGCGGGCAATCACCGCTTCCGCCTCGGGCAATGCTTCGGGCGTCCCGACCGTGATCCATTCGCCATTAATCGTCAGGCCGAATAGCCGGCCCGCTGCGATCGCCCTG
Source organism: Neorhizobium sp. NCHU2750 (assembly GCF_003597675.1). Taxonomy (NCBI): domain Bacteria; kingdom Pseudomonadati; phylum Pseudomonadota; class Alphaproteobacteria; order Hyphomicrobiales; family Rhizobiaceae; genus Neorhizobium; species Neorhizobium sp. NCHU2750. Next base: position 3,936,150 of record NZ_CP030827.1, read on the forward strand.
TCGAAATAGATGTTGAGATTGAAGGCATCGTCCGGCGCGTCATCGAGCAGAGACGATTGCATGACGATCGCGCCAGCATAGACGACCGGGTTGTCGCCGCCGTCGGCGTAGCGAGAAAGCCTGCCATCCGCGTCGAGCTGAAAGTCCTTCTTGCCGTTATGACCGGTGGTGCGGTCGAGCGGCACGCAGAGCAGCGCCATGTCCATCGCCTCGGGATCGAAGAATTCCGCCAGCCGCTCGAGATTGGTCTTCTCTCCGGCTGTCTCGCCGATCCAGAACAGGTCGGCATTCATCACATAGACGAGGCCCGGATCGAGCAGAGCCAGACCCTTCTTCAACCCGCCGCCGGAATTCATCAGCGCGGATCGCTCGTCGGAAATGGTAATGTCGAGGCGGGGATAGGCGGCAAGATGCGCCTCCATCCGGTCGGCGAAATGATGCACGTTGACGACGGCATGGGTCACGCCCGCGTCAGCCAATGCATCGAGCCCGTAGTCGATCATCGGCTTTCCGGCGATCGGCACCAGCGGCTTCGGCATCGTATCGGTGATCGGCCGCAACCGTGTGCCGAGTCCGGCGGCAAGCACCATCGCCTGGGTGATGGGGGCCTTATTCTGGGTCATGGCATGCCGTGTTTTATGATTCGGGAAGCTCTATTCCAGCCCGCGCGCACCAATCACGCAAGGGGGCGAGTGCATCATGGGCAAGCGCCACCGAAAGATGCCGGAGCGTGCGCGGCATATGCTTCAGGTATTGCGGCTTGCCGTCCCGCTCTTTCAGCCGAACCCAGAGGCCGGCAAGCTTGCAGTTTCGCTGCGCCGCCATGATCGCCCAGGCCTTGAGGAAGGCCGGTTCGTCGAAACTGCCGAGCGCCCGGCGCAGCGTCAGATAATCGACCATCATCTGGTCTGCCAGCGGCTTTGGAATATCGACGCGGGCATCCTGCACGATCGACGCCAGATCATAGGCGGTCGGCCCGATCATCGCGTCCTGAAAATCGATCAGCCCGACCCGACGCATACCCGCTTCCTCGGGCCGCCAGATGATGTTGGGCGAATGAAAGTCGCGCAAAAGCAGGTTCGTCTCGGCGCCGGAAAGCTCGGCGATCAGCCCGTCCCAGATCGCAAGATAGTCCTGCCGCTCCTCCTCGCTCGGTTGCGCACCACGCTTCCATGGCAGGTACCAGTCGAGAATGAGCCGGGCTTCCATCTTCATTGCCACCGGATCGAAATCCGGCACATGGTGGATATGACCGTCCTTGAGTGGCAGATCCTGTTGCATCGGATGGCCGTGCAGGAAGGCAAGCGCCACGACGCTCTCGCGATAACGATCCGCAATCGGCCTGCCCTCGTCATCCAGTACGCCATCCGTGCCGAGATTGTCGATCAGCAGAATGCCCTGTTCGTAATCGACAGCGAGAACCTTCGGCGCGACGAGCCCGATGCCGAGCAGATATTCCGAGATCGCCACGAACGGATAGGCGTCCTCGGCGATATGCGCGACCTTGGGGTAGGGCTTGCCGTCGAGTACCGCAGGGCCATCCGGCCGCCGAGGCCAGTCCATCAGGATCAGCGTCTCGCCGGTTTCGGTGGTGATCCGCTCATAGGCCCGCATCGATGCATCGCCGGTCAGAAACCGGCGCTTCGCATGGGCATAACCGTGAAGCGTCAGGAATTCGCGGATCGCCAGAACCCGCCTGATGCGGGCGATCGCTGCCGCCGGTGCCGAAATCGTCGCCCGACGGCCGGCACCTTCATGCTCCAGCTTCAGGACGATCCGGTCCCGCGGCAACAGGCCTTCGGCCATTTCCGGCCATTCGACCAGGCAGATACCCGAGGACAGCGCTTCGTCGAAGCCGAGTTCGTCGAGTTCCGACGCATCGCCAAGCCGGTAGAGATCGAAATGAGCGACGGGCAGGCGCAGGTCATAGGCCTGAACCAGGGTGAAGGTCGGGCTCGGCACGTCGATATCGGCATCGTCGGCAACGGCGCGGATCAGCGCACGGGCCAGCGTCGACTTGCCGGCACCGAGATCGCCCGAAAGTGCGACGCAATCTCCGGCCTTGAGGGCAAGTGCGAGATCCTCGCCGAATTCGATGGTTTGCGCTTCGCCGGCAAGAAAGAAGCTCAGCGTTTCGACGTCTGTCATTCCGCCGCGACCGAGTGGGCCGAGGAGCCGGCCGGGATGCGGCAGGTAACGGTCGTGCCTTCGCCGGCGCGGCTGTCGATCGAGACGTCGCCATTATGCAGATGGACGAAGCTCTCGACGATCGAAAGGCCGAGGCCTGCGCCGCTGCGCTTGCCGTCCTTGGCCTGCGCCCGGAACCGGTCGAACACGGTCTTCAGCATGTCCGGGGGAATGCCGGGGCCGCGGTCGCGCACCGAGAAGAACACATCCGTCTGGTCGCGCCAGCAATTGAGCGTGATGGTCGAGTTTTCCGGCGCGAAATTGGTGGCGTTGGTCAAAAGCTTGATGAGGATCTGTTTCAGCCGCTGCTGGTCGGCGACGATCGTGCCCATGCCGGCCGGGGCGATGATCTCCAGCGTCATGTTGTTGTCCTGCAGCCGGTCGGCGATCTGCATGGCGACGTCGTCGAGCAGGTCTTCGATCGCCAGTTCCGAATAGTTGAGCTGCATGATGCCGGCATCGACGGTCGCGAGATCGAGGATGTCGTTGACGATCGTCAGCAGAACCGAGGACGAGGTCGAGATATGGTCGATATATTCCGCCTGCCGGTCGGTCAGCGGGCCGATGCCGGGCGTCTTTAAGAGATCGGTAAAGCCGATGATATTGGTCAGCGGCGAGCGCAATTCGTAGGAAACGTGCTGGACGAAATCGTTCTTCAGCTCGTCCGCCTTGCGCAGCGCCTCGTTCTTTTCCTTCAGCGCCTTCTCGGCGCGTGCGCTGGCGGTCATGTCGACGAAGGTCAGCATCGTCTGCGCGTTCGGCAGCGGCGTGACGGCGTAGTCGAGGATCAGCCCGGAATAGAGGTCGAGCGTGCCCTGCAGCGTCATCCGCTCGTCGTCGAAGGCTGTCAGGGCCTGCGCAAACCGGCGCCAGCCATCCGGCTCGGCATAGGATGTGGCGCAGGCCGCCTCGATCTTCTTGATATGCGTTCCGGGCTCTGCCTCTTCGGCGGTAATCCCCCAGAGGGCACGGAAGGCAGGGTTCGACAAGCGGATGCGGCCATCGGGACCGAACACCGCCACGCCTTCCGACAGGTGGTCGATCGTTTCGCCCTGGACCCGCACCAGCGTATTGTAGCGGGCTTCGAGATCCACCTGTTCGGTGAGGTTCTCGAACACCCAGGTCGCGCCGCCCTGCGGATGGGCCGTCGCGATCACGCGCAGCGTCTGGCCGTTCGGCAGGTGCCAGGTGTCCGTCTTGGTATCGAGCGACTGGTAGACGGCAAGCGCCGTTTCCTTCCAGTTGCGCCAGTTGAGCTGTTCCGGCAGCTTGCCGTCGCTGCGCAGCCTGTCGAGAAGCTCGCTATTGTCGGGCTTCGATTCCAGGAAGGGCAGGCCGAGGCCCCAGAGCTGCACGAAGGCCTGGTTATAGAATTGCAGCCGGCGCGCATGATCGAAGATCGCCACCGGCGTCGCCAGATGATCGAGCGTCTCGGCGTGGCTCTTCAGCGTGCGCTTCAACTCCTCGCGGATGGTTTCCGCCTCCGAGACGTCGAGCGCCATGCCGGCCGAGCCGTTGATGGTCACCACGTCGACGACGTCGAGGACGGCACGGTTGCCGTGAACGACGGTCGAAAGGCGGTCGTGGAAGGGTGAGGTTACCGTCGCCTGCGCCCGGATCATTTCGCGGCTGACCGTGCCCAGAAGCTCGCGGCCCTCTTCAACGGCCCGCTGCGGGTTCGTCGCATCCACGGCGTCGCCATAGGCATGGTTGACCCAGGCGAGCTTGCCCTGGCCATCTCGCCGCCATGCCGGCTGATCGATTGCATCCAGGAGGGATTCGAACTGCGAGATCGAGCTCGTCAACCGCTCTCGCTCGATCTTCAGTTCGGCCAGTTCGGCGCGCAGATTGTTGAGTGCGAGGAAGCGGACAAAGGCCTTGCCGCCGGAGACGCGCCCCTGGACTTCCAGCAACTCGTCCCGGCCGGTTTCCACCACCATGTCGAAGCTGCGGGCATTGGACCTGAGTTCGTCGATCGCCTTTTCAAGCTCGGCTGCCGAACTTGCCCTCAGCCAGCGTCCGAAGGCGAGGAAATCTCGGTCGGCCTGCGGGGCTCCGGAATCTCCGGGAAGCTGGCCGAGGAATTCCGCCTTCGAAGATCCGCTTTCCCACACGACGATGCGGCGGTTCTTGTCGGCGATCAGGGCCTCGTATTTGGAAATCTGCTGCTGCGCATCCGACAGCGCGCTGCGCATTTCCTGGCTTTCGACCTCCATGTTGCCGCGCTGGCGAACCAGCCAGACGGCAGACAGGAGAGCCGCGCCAAGCGCGCCGAGAACCAGCGCCGAGACGATCATTTCAGCCGATGAAAACAGGCGGGAAGCGCCGGATCCCTGCGCCCATGCAGCGCTTGGCAGTGCAATCAGCGCAGTCGCGGACAGAAGAAAACGGAAGGCCTTCGGCAGACGCACGAAAGCAGCCTTGCCCCGCCGATTGCCGCCACGGAGCCGATTTCGGGCACTTTCGCCCGCGCCAAGAATTGGATCGGCCTGTTTGAGCAGGCTCGTTTTTCTTACCACCATATCCGGTGTGTCTCCGTCCAATTGCCGCTCATCGACAAGACATACCACGTCGTACCTTGCCCGAAGCCGAAGCCCCGAAAGGTCGAATCAAGTCCCAAAACAATACGTGTTCGACCGGTAGGCGGGAAGGGATCGCGGCAAAAAAGAAGCCCCGACCTTTTGTCAAGGTCGGGGCTACAAGATGTTGTGGATTAACCGGCTAGCAATTAGTAGCGGTAGTGGTCTGCCTTGAACGGACCCTGGGCCGACACGCCGATATAGGCAGCCTGTTCGTCGGAAAGGGTCGTCAGCTTCACGCCGAGCTTGTCGAGGTGCAGGCGTGCGACCTTCTCGTCGAGATGCTTCGGCAGGATGTAGACCTCGTTCTTGTATTCACCTTCCTTGGTGAACAGTTCGATCTGGGCCAGCGTCTGGTTGGTGAACGATGCCGACATCACGAAGGACGGGTGGCCGGTGGCGTTGCCGAGGTTCAAGAGGCGGCCTTCCGACAGAAGGATCATGCGGTTGCCCTTGGGGAACTCGATCATGTCGACCTGCGGCTTGACGTTGGTCCACTTGAGGTTCTTCAGAGCCGCAACCTGGATCTCGTTGTCGAAGTGGCCGATATTGCCGACGATCGCCATGTCCTTCATCTCGCGCATGTGCTCGATGCGGATGACGTCCTTGTTGCCGGTCGTGGTGATGAAGATGTCGGCAGACGAGACGACGTCTTCCAGCGTGACGACTTCAAAACCGTCCATGGCAGCCTGCAGCGCGCAGATCGGGTCGACTTCGGTGACCTTGACGCGGGCGCCGGCGCCCTGCAGCGAAGCGGCCGAACCCTTGCCGACGTCGCCATAGCCGCAGACGACTGCAACCTTGCCGGCCATCATCACGTCGGTACCGCGGCGAATGCCGTCGACCAGCGATTCCTTGCAGCCGTACTTGTTGTCGAACTTCGACTTGGTGACCGAATCGTTGACGTTGATTGCCGGGAAGGGCAGGAGGCCCTTCTTGGAGAGTTCATACAGACGATGAACGCCGGTCGTCGTTTCTTCGGTGACGCCCTTGATCGCGTCGCGCTGCTTGGTGAACCAGCCAGGCGAAGCCTTGAGGCGCTTCTTGATCTGCGCGAACAGGATCTCTTCTTCTTCCGAACCCGGATTGGAGAGCACGTCCTCGCCGGCTTCGGCGCGGGCGCCGAGCAGGATGTACATGGTGGCATCGCCGCCATCGTCGAGGATCATGTTGGACGTGCCGCCGTCGGTCCACTGGAAGATCTTGTCGGTATATTCCCAGTATTCGGTCAACGATTCACCCTTGACGGCGAAGACCGGGATACCGGCGGCAGCGATTGCGGCAGCGGCATGGTCCTGGGTGGAGAAGATGTTGCAGGATGCCCAGCGGATGTCGGCGCCGAGTTCCTTCAGCGTCTCGATCAGAACGGCGGTCTGGATCGTCATGTGCAGTGAGCCGGAAATGCGGGCGCCCTTGAGCGGCTTGGACGTACCGAATTCCGCGCGGCAGGACATCAGGCCCGGCATTTCGGTCTCGGCGATGTCCAGTTCCTTGCGGCCATAGGCTGCAAGGTTGATATCCGCGACGATAAAGTCTTTTTCACTGCTCATAAAGCTCTCCAGATCTCGTTGCACGACCAACATGGCCCGCCACGCGCAAAGGGCGGCGGCAGGCAAACTGGCTCGCGGTGTAGCAGGACTCACGCCCGCATGCAACGCAGATATAAAGAGGTCTTTATATGTTTATATCGATTGGCCCAACGGAGGCCCGGGTCAGGCCTCTTCGCCGAACTTGTTGGCGATCAGGCCTTCCAGCGCTTCCAGCGCCTCGGCGGCCTGCGGCCCTTCGGCCACCACATCGATGCAAGAGCCCGTGCTGGCGGCAAGCATCATCAGGCCCATGATCGATGTGCCGCCGACGCTCATGCCATCTTTGGAGACGATGATCGTCGCGTCGAAGCTTTCGACCATCTGGACGAATTTGGCGGAGGCCCGGGCATGCAGCCCGCGCTTGTTGACGATCAGCAGTTGGCGGGAAAGAGCAGACATCCGGTTCAGGCCTATTTGCCGCTCAGAACGCGGCTTGCGACGTTGATATATTTGCGCCCGGCATCCGATGCCTCGACAAGTGCCTTTTCCATGTCGTCATCGCCACGCACGCCGGCAAGCTTGATCAGCATCGGAAGGTTCATGCCGGCGATCACTTCGGTCTTGCCGCTTTCCATCACCGAAATCGAAAGGTTGGATGGAGTGCCGCCGAACATGTCGGTCAGGATGATCACGCCGCTACCGGCATTGGCGCGACCGACGGCATCAAGAATATCCTGCCGCCGCTGATCCATATCGTCCTCGGGACCGATGCAGACAGTTTCGATGAATTTCTGAGGTCCGACGACATGCTCGACGGCGTGCCGGAATTCCTCAGCCAGCTTGCCATGGGTGACAAGCACCAGTCCGATCATGAAAATACGTCCCCTGATTTCAAAACTCGCGGCCCATATCGCAACGCACTGGCGCCGTCCAGCGGCGGGATGCCATCTTCGCCAACTGGAATTGAAGTTCAAGTTAAAAAATCAGGCAATAGAGTCACCAAATTGATGCTTGTGCACGCCAGGAGGGCATCATCGCGCCGATGACCGCAAGCGGATCGGTTGCCGTATTGGCAAGCCGGATCATCGGCAGCACGCCGATACCGGCAAGCTGAAACCGCTCGTCCTCCGGCGGAAGACGCTCCGTGTCGGCCAGCGAAACCACCTTGATCGCGAGGTCGAGAGGAGCCGTTTCGACATGCTCCATATGAACGATGCCGCTGCCCCTTATTTCCATCAAGCCGGCAATCGCGGCCGGGCAGGAGGCAAATATTCTGCCGTCCCGGCCGTCGACCAGTACCTGATCGTCCGCCACCAGGGCCGCTGCAACATTATGCCGGCGGGCGATGGCGAGACAGGAAAGAGCGGCCATCGACTTGCCGATCCCGGAAGGGCCGATGAAAAGCAGGCCGCGGCCATCCACGACGATGGCAGTCGCATGGATATTGCGGATCGCGCCTGTCACGGAGCGTTGCCTGCGGGCAGCGAGAGCGTGAAGCGTGCGCCGATCAGTTCCTGCGACTTGCCATGCAGGTTTTCAGCCCTGAGGCTGCCGCCATGGGCCTCGGCGATCTGCCGGCTGATCGACAGGCCGAGACCGGAATTCTGCCCGAAGCTCTCGCCGTCCGGCCTGTCCGTATAGAACCGCTCGAAGATCCGGTCGATATTTTCAGCCTGGATGCCCGGACCGTTGTCATCGACGGTGATCACTACTTTGTCCTTGGCCCGGACGAGACGGATCGACAGCCTGCCGCCTTTTTCGGGAACGAAGGAGCGGGCATTCTCGATCAGGTTCGTGATTATCTGCCCGAGACGCAGATCGTGCCCGTTGACCATGTAGATATTGCGGTCGCCCGTCTTGTGTTCGCCCGCCTTGTGCTCGATCGAAAGGTCGATTTCCACCGGTTTGCGCCCGGTTCTGATTTGCTTGGAAATGTCGACGAGGTTCGACAGCAGCGTCTCCATGTCGACGGGCGACGAATCCGTGCGGGCGAGTTCCGCATCCAGCCGCGACGCATCGGAAATGTCGCTGATCAGCCGGTCGAGACGTCTTACGTCATGAAAGATGATATCCGTCAGCCGCTGTTTCGATTCATCCGACTTGGCAAGCGGCAGCGTCTCGACCGCACTTCTGAGCGACGTCAGCGGGTTCTTCAGCTCATGGCTGACATCCGCAGCGAAACTCTCGATTGCGTCGATGCGGTCGTAAAGCGCGTTGGTCATGTCGCGCACCGCAATGGAAAGGTTGCCGATCTCATCCTGTCGGTAGGAGAAGTCGGGGATTTCCTCGCGCTGCTTGGCGCCCCTCCGCACCCGGATCGCCGCTGCCGAAAGCCGGCGCAGCGGATTGGCGATCGTCGACGACAGAAGCAGCGACAGCACCACATTGACCAGTGTCGCGACGCCGAACACGCGCATGATCGCCAGGCGCTCGGCATGCACGATCTTGTCGATGTCGCCGGCTTGGGTGGAGAGCAGAAGCACGCCGAGAACGGCGCGAAAACGCTGGACCGGGACCGCGACGGAAACGATGAGTTCCCCCCGCTCGGTAATGCGCACCAGCGCGCCGCGCACGCCGGTCAATGCGTTCATCACTTCCGGATAGATCGATCCGTCGCCGCCCGGTGCTTCCTTGTAGATCGGCAGGTTGCCCGGCTGCAGCAGCCGGTTGAACATGCCCGACATCCATTCGCTCCAGGTCTGCGTCTCGTTTTCCACCGGCGGCAGGTCGTAGCGGAGAACCTGACCGCGGGAATAGAGATGGCGCGAATCGAGCAGCAGATTGGCATCGGCATCAAAAAGCCGTGCGCGCGTCCGTGTCGGTGAAATCAGCCGGCGCAGCACCGGCGCAACCCGCTCCGGATCGATCGGGAAATCGAGGTCCTCGTCGTTCGGCACCGGCGTGATGCTTTGCCCGGCCTGCAGTTCGAGAAGCTTTTCCGGGTCGATGGTGATCGAGTTTGTATCGACCGAGGCGGAAGCGGAAATCGCCGCCGCGATGATTTCGCCCTGCGTCAGCAGGCTTTCGACGCGGGCATCGATCAGGCCTTCGCGGAACTGGTTGAGATAGAGGATGCCCGCCACCAGCACCACGGTTGCCGCGATGTTGAAGAACAGGATGCGCCGGGTGAGGCTCGAAAATACCGCGTGGCCGAACAGGCGCCGGATGATGGTGAAGACATGCGGCAGGTGTCGGCGAGCGCTGCGCTTCGCCGGTCCCGATTCCGTTGGCTGGTTTTCGAGCAGTCTGTCTGCCACGTTCAATCCTTCTACCGGGCCAGTCTATCGCCGACCCGGTCGTGGCTTCAAGTTAACCTGTTGTAACCCTTCGCTCAGGCTGCTTCGCGGAAGCGATAGCCGACGCCATAGAGCGTTTCGATCATGTCGAAATCGGTGTCAACCATCTTGAACTTCTTGCGAAGCCGCTTGATGTGGCTGTCGATCGTGCGGTCGTCGACATAGACCTGCTCGTCATAGGCGGCATCCATCAGCGCGTCGCGGCTCTTCACGACGCCCGGCCGCTGCGCCAGCGAATGGAGGATGAGGAATTCGGTCACCGTCAGAGTAACGGGCTCGCCCTTCCAGGTGCAGGTATGGCGTTCCTGGTCCATCAGAAGCTGCCCACGCTCCAGGGTACGGGCTGCCTGCTGGTCAGGTGTCGGCTTGGCGCCCGGCACCTGGAGGTCCCGTGTGCCGGCGCGGCGAAGGATAGCCTTGACCCGCTCCACCAGCAGGCGCTGCGAGAACGGCTTGGTGATGAAGTCGTCGGCGCCCATCTTAAGGCCGAACAGTTCGTCGATCTCCTCGTCCTTGGAGGTGAGGAAAATCACCGGAAGGTCGGATTTCTGCCTCAGCCGGCGCAACAGTTCCATACCGTCCATGCGCGGCATCTTGATGTCGAAAATGGCCAGTTGAGGCGGCCGGGCCACCAGTCCGTCCAGTGCCGAAGCGCCGTCCGTATAGGTTTCGACCTTGTAGCCCTCCGCCTCGAGCGCGATCGACACCGAGGTCAAGATGTTCCGGTCGTCGTCTACGAGCGCGATTGTTTGCATACCGTCCGTCTCCATTGCCATTTCGTGCGCATCTCCTGGAATGACTTCTGCCAATTCCCAGCCCTCGCCATGCGCTTCATGAGGAGAAAGGTGGAACAAATTGTGGCAAAGTTAAAGGGGCGGCGGGTGACCTATCGTCATGAACGGGCATTTCCAGGCCGTGAAACTGCCCTTTATCAAGCGCATTAAAACGCTCCATAAACCGATTTAAACAGAAATAGATTTCTTTAAATCGATTAATTTATTGATATCGTTGATCTATTTTCAAATGGCGGCTTGCTGTTTTAAAAAACAGTCACTAGCTTCCCCGCCATCGGCCAATCGTATCAAGTTAGACGGAGGTAGGCGCGTATGGAGCAGCTTGGACTTTACAATCCGGCAAACGGACTGGCGGCGATCGGCCTGGATCAGGTTTCCCGGGTCAGCTACAACCTCTCCGAGGTCGAGCTTTACGAAGAGGCAATTCGTCGGGGCGAGGCGGATCTGACGGCCGACGGCGCGCTGCGCGCGGTCACCGGCCAGCATACCGGCCGGTCGCCGAAGGATAAGTTCGTCGTGCGCGACGCTGCCACCGAAGACAAGATCTGGTGGGATAACAACAAGCCCATGTCGCCGGAACATTTCGCGCTGCTGAAGGCCGACATGCTGGCCCATGCCGCGGGCAGGGAGCTTTACGTGCAGGATCTCGTCGGCGGAGCCGATGAAGCCAACGCCCTGCCGACCCGCGTCATTACCGAATATGCCTGGCATGCCCTGTTCATCCGCAATCTCCTGATCCGGCCGAAGCGCGACACGCTATCGACCTTCCAGCAGAAGCTCACGATCATCAACTTGCCGAGCTTCAAAGCCGATCCCGAGCGCCATGGTTGCCGGACCGAAACCGTCATCGCCTGCGATCTCGAAGCCGGCCTCGTGCTGATCGGCGGCACTTCCTATGCCGGCGAGAACAAGAAGTCGGTCTTCACCGCCCTCAACTATCTTCTGCCCGCCAAGGGCGTCATGCCGATGCATTGCTCGGCAAATGTCGGCAAGGATGGCGATACCGCCGTCTTCTTCGGCCTGTCCGGCACCGGCAAGACGACGCTATCGGCCGACCCGGCTCGTACCCTTATCGGCGATGACGAGCATGGCTGGGGCGAAACCGGTGTCTTCAACTTCGAAGGTGGCTGCTATGCCAAGGCGATCAAGCTCTCGGCCGAAGCCGAGCCGGAAATCTATGCCGCGACCCGTCGTTTCGGCACGGTCTTGGAAAACGTCGTGCTCGACGAAAACCGCGTGCCGGATTTCGACGACAACTCGCTGACGGAAAACACCCGCAGCGCCTACCCGCTGCATTTCATCCCGAACGCATCGGAAACCGGTCTCGCACCGCACCCGAAGACGATCATCATGCTGACTGCGGATGCTTTCGGCGTCATGCCGCCGATCGCCAAGCTGACGCCGGAACAGGCGATGTACCACTTCCTCTCCGGCTACACCGCCAAGGTTGCCGGCACCGAAAAGGGCGTGACGGAGCCGGAAGCCACCTTCTCCACCTGCTTCGGCGCCCCCTTCATGCCGCGCCATCCGGCCGAATACGGCAACCTGCTGAAGGACCTGATCGCCAGGCACGGCGTCGATTGCTGGCTGGTCAATACCGGCTGGACCGGCGGCGCCTATGGCACCGGCCGCCGCATGCCGATCAAGGCCACCCGTGCCCTGCTGACCTCTGCCTTGAACGGCAGCCTGAAGAATGCCGAGTTCCGCACCGATGCCAATTTCGGCTTCGCGGTTCCGGTCTCTGTTGACGGTGTCGAAACCGCGATCCTCGATCCGCGTTCGACCTGGGCCGATGGTCTGGCCTACGATAACCAGGCCGCCAAGCTCGTTTCGATGTTCATCAAGAACTTCGAGAAGTTCGAGGCCCATGTCGACAGCAAGGTGAAGGACGCTGCGCCTGGATTGCTGATCGCGGCTGAATAACCGCAAAACGTGTGATTCACGTGGAACCATCGGTCGGGACACCCTGACCGGTGGTTTTCTTTTGTCCGGCTTTGTGGGAAAGATGCCCGCCAGTCGCCAGCGCGCTATGCGTCCGTTCGGACGCACGAAGCACGATGCTGCAGAACCAGAGACCAATGGCCAGCAACCCGCTCATCATCAACAGCCGCATCACCATCGCTGCATGGGAACTGACCGAGCAGTTCGTGCTGGCGGGCGGCCCTGGCGGCCAAAACGTCAACAAGGTCTCGACTGCCGTCCAGCTGTTCTTCGACCTCGCAAACTCTCCCTCGCTGCCCGAGCGCGTCAAGGCAAATGCCTTGAAGCTTGCCGGAAAACGGGTGTCGAAGGAGGGCGTGCTGATGATAGAGGCCAGCCGCTCCCGCAGCCAGGAGCGCAATCGCGAGGAAGCGCGCGAAAAGCTGAAGGAACTGATCCTCGAAGCTGCCAAGCCGCCGCCGCCGGTTCGCAAGGCAACCAAGCCGACCAAGGGCTCGGTGGAGCGGCGTCTGAAGGCGAAATCCGGCCGCTCCGACGTCAAGAAGATGCGCGGCAAGCCGACTGGCGATTGAGTTCGCCGGCGAGGGAACGGGGGTAGAGTTATGGCAGCCTTGCCGAATGGGATCCGCCACCTGCCATCCTATCTGGACCGGCCGGCGCAGGAACGTCTGGTGGAAGCGATCCGAAAGGTCGTGTCTGAGGCGCCGCTTTACGTTCCCGCCATGCCCGGCACCGGCAAGCCGATGTCTGTCAGGATGACCAACTGCGGGTCGCTGGGATGGGTCACCGACAAGCAGCGCGGTTACCGCTATCAGCCGACGCACCCGGTGACCGGTAAGCCATGGCCCGCCATTCCGGCGCAACTGATCGAACTATGGGAAAGTCTGGCCGGCTATCCGAAGGAGCCGCAAGCCTGCCTGGTGAATTTCTATTCCGACGACGCAAGGATGGGCCTGCATCAGGACAGGGACGAGCAGGACCTTGCCGCCCCCGTCCTCTCCATCTCTCTCGGCAACACCTGCCTCTTCCGCGTCGGCGGCCTCGATCGCATGGACAGGACAGGCTCCTTCAAGCTGCAGAGCGGCGATATCGTGCTGCTTGGCGGTCAGGGAAGGCTCGCCTTCCACGGCGTCGACAAGATCTATCCCGCCACCTCCACGCTCCTGAAGAATGGCGGCCGGATCAATCTGACGTTAAGACGGGTCACTTAAGCCCGCCAAATCCCCTCAAAGCTTCCTCAGCGAAACCGTCTCGATGAAGTGATTGCGGCCCTTGCCGAGGATGATGTCGGCGCGGGGGCGGGTGGGCAGGATGTTTTGCCGCAGGTTCTTCAGGTTGATGTTTTCCCAAAGCCCTTCGGCAACCGCCCGTGCTGCCTCCTCGTCGATCGCGGCATATTTCTTGAAGAAGGATGTCGGGTCGCGGAAGGCGGTTTCGCGCAGCTTCATGAAGCGCTGCACATACCAGTGATGGATATGCTCCTCGGCGGCATCGATATAGATCGAGAAGTCGAAGAAGTCCGAAACGATCGGTACGATCTTTCCATCCGCCGGCAATGCCCGCGATTGCAGCACATTGATGCCTTCGAAGATCAGGATATCCGGGCGGTCGACCAGCGTATAGTCATCGGGCAGCACGTCATAGGTCAGGTGCGAGTAGCGCGGCGCCTTCACATTCGGCTCGCCGGCCTTGATCGCCGAGAGGAAGCGCAGGATCTGGCCGATATCGTAGCTTTCCGGAAAGCCCTTGCGTTGCATCATATCTTCGCGCTGAAGCACGGCATTGGGATAGAGGAAGCCGTCGGTGGTGATCAGGTCGACCTTGGGGCTCGAAGGCCAGCGGGCCATCAACTCCTTCAGCACGCGTGCCGTCGTCGATTTGCCCACCGCAACCGATCCGGCAATGCCGATGATGAAGGGCGTTTTCGAGCCGTCCGGCAGGCTCAGGAACCTGTTGCGCTGGCGGAACAGCCGCTGGGACGCCTCCACATGGGTCGAAAGCAGGCGCGACAGCGACAGGTAGATGCGCCTGACCTCGTCGAGATTAATCGGATCGTCCAGCGAGCGCAGGCGCGAGATCTCGTCCGCCGTCAGGGTCAGCGGCGTATCGGCCCGAAACCGCGCCCACTCATCCGCCGTGAAACGATGATAAGGCGAATAATATCCGGCTATCGGATTTGCTTCCGGCTCTTCGGCGGGCTTCGGTGCGCTGCTCATGATTTTGGCCGGCTCGCCTTTTCCTGCAGGCCGGATTGGTTCGTCCTGCGTTGAAGTTCGTCCAGCACATCCTGTAGTGGAATGCTGGCAATATTCAATACGACTAACAGGTGATAGAGCAGGTCAGCGCTTTCCGACGTCAGCTCTTTTCTGTCCTGCGCCAGGGCTGCGATCACCGTTTCGACGGCTTCCTCGCCAAGTTTCTTGGCAGCCTTGGTCTGTCCTGCCGCGGCAAGCTTGGCCGTCCAGGATTCGTCGGGCGAGGCCTTTGCACGGGTTGCAACGATCTGCTCCAGATCCTTAAGAGTGAATTCGCTCAACTCGGCCTCCTCAGTCCAGCCGCATGGCAATGCCGTGGTCGGCCATATAGCGCTTGGCTTCGCCGACCGTATAGGTGCCGAAATGGAAAATCGATGCGGCAAGAACAGCGGTGGCATGTCCCTGCGCAATGCCGGCGACGAGGTCGTCGAGATTGCCGACGCCACCCGAGGCGATGACCGGAACGCGAACCATGTCGGCGATCGTGCGCGTCAGTTCCAGGTCGTAGCCGACCTTGGTTCCATCGCGATCCATCGAGGTGACGAGCAGCTCGCCGGCACCGCGGTCCACCATCTTGCGGGCAAATTCCACGGCATCGATACCGGTCGGCGTGCGCCCGCCATGGGTGAAGATCTCCCACCGGTTCGCTTCCCCGGCGGCCGACACCTTCTTGGCGTCGATCGACACGACGATGCACTGGTTGCCGAACTTATCGGCGGCTTCCGCGACGAAATCCGGATTGTTCACCGCCGCCGAGTTGATCGACACCTTGTCGGCTCCGGCCAGCAGCAGCTTGCGGATATCAGCGACAGCCCGCACGCCGCCACCGACGGTGAGCGGCATGAAGCAATGCTCTGCCGTGCGTGCCACGACGTCGAAAATCGTCTCGCGATTGTCGGAAGAGGCGGTGATGTCGAGGAAGCAGAGTTCGTCGGCACCGGCGAGATCATAGGCCTTGGCAGCCTCCACCGGATCACCGGCATCGATCAGGTCGACGAAATTGACGCCCTTGACGACGCGGCCGTCCTTCACGTCGAGGCAGGGAATGACGCGGGCTTTGAGTGTCATCGGACGGCCGCCTTTCTTGTTTGCGTGTCCTCGCCGCTGCGCGGCTGCGGGCAACGCGGCCAACCCTTCACGTCGAGGCAGGGAATGACACGAGCCTTGAGGGTCATGCTGCACGACCTTTCTGCGCGTTGATCAGCGCCAGTGCCTCGGCAGGGTCGATGCGACCATCGTAAAGTGCCCGACCGGAAATCGCGCCTTCGAGGCGTGCGGCGTCCGGCTCCAGCATGCGTTTTATGTCATCGAGTGAGGCCAGCCCGCCGGACGCGATGACGGGAATGGAAACCGCATCGGCGAGATCCAGCGTCGAGGCCCAGTTGATGCCGGCCAGGATGCCGTCACGGTCGATATCCGTATAAATGATTGCCGAAACCCCGGCGCCTTCGAATTTCTTCGCAAGTTCGATCACGCCGAGCTCCGAGGCTTCCGCCCAGCCCTCGACCGCCACCTTGCCGCCCTTGGCATCGATGCCGACAGCGACCTTGCCTGGAAATTGCTTGCAGGCCTCGATGACGAGCGCCGGATCGCGCACGGCGACGGTACCCAGGATGACGCGGGAAAGGCCTCGGCTGAGCCAGCTGTCGATATGCTCCAGCGTGCGGATGCCGCCGCCGAGCTGAACCGGGTTCTTCGTGGCCTTCAGGATCGCGTCGACCGCATCGCCATTGACGCTCTCGCCGGCGAATGCACCGTTGAGGTCGACCACATGCAGCCATTCGAAGCCCTGGTCCTCGAAGGCTTTCGCCTGCGCGGCCGGGTCCGGATTGTAGACTGTGGCCTGCTCCATGTCGCCGAGCTTGAGGCGCACGCACTGGCCGTCTTTCAGATCGATAGCCGGAAAAAGGATCATTCTTTCTAGTCCTGTCGAGAGCGCGAGCCTTAGGGCTTCCAACGCAGAAAATTGGAAATCAGAGCCAGGCCGAGCTTCTGGCTCTTTTCCGGATGGAACTGCGAGCCCGCCATGTTGTCGCGTCCGACAAAGGCCGTCATTGCGCCGCCGTAATCGGTCGTGGCGATCACCTCGGCCGGATTTTCTGCGGCAAGATGGTAGGAATGGACGAAATAGGCATGCAGCCCGTCCGGTCCGGTGGGAATGCCGTCAAACAACGGGTGAGGGGTGCTGAGCGTCAGCGTGTTCCAGCCGATCTGCGGGATCTTAAGTTCCGGGTCCGACGGCGTCATTTCCTTCACGTCGCCTTGGATCCAGCCGAAACCGTCCGTCACCGTCTTCTCGAGCCCGTGCGAGGACATCAGCTGCATGCCGACGCAGATGCCGAGAAAGGGACGCGCCTTGTTTTCGACGGTCTCGACCAGCGCCTCATGCATGCCGGAAACGGCATCGAGACCAGCCCGGCAATCGGCATAGGCGCCGACGCCCGGCAGCACGACGCGGTCAGCCGCGGCAACCACCTCCGGTCTGTCGGTAAGCTCGATGGAGGCTTCGATGCCGGCCTCACGTGCCGCCCGTTCGAAAGCCTTGGTGGCCGAGCGCAGATTGCCCGAGCCGTAGTCGATGATTGCGACGCGCATCAGCGTCCTCCGTGATCGAAAAGTCCGAGAGCCGGACCCTGCCAACCGGTCGCGGCCGGCGGCTGTGTTGTGTTTTTCGCCCAGTCGGCCGGGGATGGCAGCGGCGAGGCGGTCGGCTCGGGCAGGCTGGAGAAATAGATTTCCTCGGCCGTCTGCCGGTCGACGGTGGTGATGATGTCCTCGAGTGTCCAGCCGCGGCGAATGAGGGAGTTGCCGTAATGGTTGCGGCCTTCGAGTGCAACAAGAAGACTGGTTGCGATGCCGAGCAGCGTTCCTGCCAGCCACAGGCCGGATATGCCGAGCAGCACGCCGCTCGCCGCCTGCAGCAGGAAGATCACGAGGCCGGCCACCCACAGCCGATGCCAGATCAACCAGATCCATGGAAACAGAAGGGCAGTCCACGAAAACCCGTCGGGCAGGATGAGCGTGGATCGGTGGTCCTTTTCGGCTCCACCCGGCGGTATCAGAACGAGATAGCTTCTCAAGGATGATCTCCCGGAAGCGTCAGGCAAGCGTTCCCTTGGTGGAGGGAACGCGGTTGGCCTGTCGCGGATCGATTTCTGTCGCGGTGCGCAGCACGCGCGCCACGGATTTGAAGCAGGTCTCGGCGATATGATGATTGTTGGCGCCGTAATGGTTGAGAATATGCAGGGTGATCCCGGCATTCTGCGCCAGCGCCTGGAAGAATTCGCGCACCAGTTCGGTGTCGAACGTGCCGATCTTCGGAGCCGAGAACGCCACGTTCCAGACCAGGAAGGGCCGGCCCGAAACGTCGATCGCAGCCTTGGTCATCGTCTCGTCCATGGCGAGATCCAGCGAGGCATAACGGGTGATACCGCGCCGGTCGCCGAGCGCCTTGGAAATCGCCTGGCCGATCGCAATCCCGGTATCCTCGACCGTATGATGATCATCGATATGCAGGTCGCCCTTCACGTCGATCTCCATGTCGATCAGCGAATGTCGCGAAAGCTGGTCGAGCATATGGTCGAAAAAGCCGACGCCCGTCGAAATCTTCGCCGTGCCGGTACCGTCGAGATTGACGGTGACCGAGACGGAAGTCTCGTTGGTCTTGCGGGAAACGCTTCCCACGCGTGCGGCTGTGGTTTCGCCCATAGGGGTCTGCTCCAATTCTGATTGCCGCTCCTTATCAGCAGGTCGGCGAAATATCCAGCAAAAGCACGGGGCTTTGCGACAGCTTGTCGAGGCGGCGAGGTGGGCGTGGCGATGAGATTGTATTCGGCGGTCGGCCACTTACATAGGGGTCAACACGGTCCCGGCAAAGCCCGTTTGGGTTTGGCGGGATGCTGCAATCCAAAGGCCCGCTTTCAAAGGGGCAGACAGGTGTATTGATGACAACAATTATTACAGTGAGAAAGGCCGGCAAGGTCGTCATGGCCGGTGATGGCCAGGTCTCGCTCGGCCAGACCGTCATGAAGGGCAATGCGCGGAAAGTGCGCCGCATCGGCAAGGGTGGCGAAGTCATCGCCGGTTTCGCCGGCGCCACGGCGGATGCCTTCACGCTTCTCGACCGGCTTGAAAAGAAGCTCGAACAATATCCCGGCCAGCTGATGCGCGCCGCCGTCGAACTCGCCAAGGACTGGCGCACCGACAAATATCTGCGCAATCTCGAAGCCATGATGCTGGTTGCCGACAAGACGACGACGCTGGCGATCACCGGTAACGGAGATGTTCTCGAGCCCGAACATGGCGCGATCGCCATCGGCTCCGGTGGCAACTACGCTTTCGCCGCCGCCCGCGCCATGATGGACAGTGACAAGTCGGCCGAGGAGGTCGCCCGCCAGGCACTCGATATCGCCGCCGATATCTGCGTTTATACCAACCACAATCTCATCGTCGAAACGCTCGACGCCGAGTAACCCATTCAATTCCTGAAAAGGGTCCCGCGGACCGGGCCGAAATGGCCGGCCGCAACGGGAAGGCCAAGAGGATCAAATGACCAATTTTTCTCCAAGAGAAATCGTTTCCGAACTCGATCGCCACATTATCGGCCAGCATGATGCCAAGCGGGCTGTGGCGATCGCGCTGCGCAACCGCTGGCGCCGCCATCAG
The DNA here is from genome assembly GCF_003597675.1 of Neorhizobium sp. NCHU2750. Lineage (NCBI taxonomy): Bacteria > Pseudomonadati > Pseudomonadota > Alphaproteobacteria > Hyphomicrobiales > Rhizobiaceae > Neorhizobium > Neorhizobium sp. NCHU2750. The sequence goes on from NZ_CP030827.1 coordinate 3,955,396, forward strand.
CTCGACGAGAGCCTGCGCGACGAAGTGATGCCGAAGAACATCCTGATGATCGGCCCGACCGGCGTCGGTAAGACGGAAATCTCCCGTCGCCTCGCCAAGCTCGCTGGCGCTCCCTTCATCAAGGTCGAAGCCACCAAGTTCACCGAGGTCGGTTATGTCGGCCGCGATGTCGAGCAGATTATCCGCGACCTCGTCGAGATCGGCATCGGCCTAGTGCGCGAAAAGAAGCGCTCCGAGGTTGAGGCCAAGGCGCATCAGAGCGCCGAAGAGCGCGTACTCGACGCGCTGGTCGGCTCGACCGCGTCGCCCGCAACTCGCGACAGCTTCCGCAAGAAGCTCCGTGCCGGCGAGCTGGACGACAAGGAAATCGAGATCGAAGTGGCCGATAGCGGCTCCGGCATGCCCGGCGGTTTCGAAATCCCCGGCATGCCGGGTGCCAATATCGGCGTGCTCAACCTTTCCGACATGTTCGGAAAGGCTATGGGCGGCCGCACGAAGAAGGTGAAGACCACAGTCTCGAAGTCCTATGGCGAACTCATCCGCGATGAGTCCGACAAGTTGATCGACAACGAGGTCATCCAGCGCGAGGCAGTGCGTGCGGTCGAAAACGATGGCATCGTCTTTCTCGACGAGATCGACAAGATCGCCGCTCGCAATGGCGCCATGGGTGCCGGTGTTTCACGTGAAGGCGTCCAGCGCGACCTGCTGCCGCTCGTCGAAGGCACGACGGTTTCGACCAAGTATGGCCCGGTCAAGACGGATCACATCCTCTTCATCGCCTCCGGTGCCTTCCATGTCGCCAAGCCCTCGGATCTTCTGCCGGAACTCCAGGGCCGCCTGCCGATCCGTGTCGAGCTTCGGCCGCTGACCAAGGAGGATTTCCGCCGCATCCTGACGGAAACCGAAGCGAGCCTCATCCGCCAGTACAAGGCGCTGATGGGAACGGAAGATCTGTCGCTGGAATTCACCGAGGATGCCATCGATGCCCTGGCGGACGTTGCAGTCCATCTGAACTCGACGGTCGAGAATATCGGCGCCCGTCGTCTACAGACGGTGATGGAACGTGTGCTGGACGAGATCTCGTTTACCGCACCGGATCAGGGCGGCACGTGGATCACGATCGACGCCGATTATGTCCGCAGGCATGTGGGCGATCTGGCCGCCGATACCGACCTCTCGCGCTACATCCTCTAACCCGTTCAAGTGGCAGCCGGGCAACGTCCGGCTGCCACTAATCGTGCGATTGACGCTATTTTGAACGTCTTTCTCTCGACATTACAGCATGTCTTCACGTAAGGGTGGCGCGCTTTCGCGTATAGCGGGGGCGGCTCCATGATTTGACTTGTCACAGCCCCTGGAGCCGAAACTGGCGCTGGCCAAATGCTGGGACACGGAAATCTTGAAACGCATCCTGATCGCATTGCTGTTAACAACCGCCTGGGCGGTGTCGTCCTCGGCCCCCGTGGCTGCCATGACGATCGTGCCGGAAGGCAATCGCAACGCTGAGCAGCCCAAGATCCCGGGTGCCTCCGTTCGTCGCACCCGCGCCGGCCGCACCACGTTTGACGACAAGTATGACAAGGTCATCGAGCTTCTGTCCTCCGACCATGCGCTGATCGCCAAGATCAAATCGACGGCAGCCGCCTATGACATCGATCCGGTCCACATCATCGGCGCGATCGTCGGCGAACATACCTATAATGTCGATGCCTATGACCGGCTGCAGACCTATTACATAAAGGCGGCCGCCTATGCCGGAGAGCGTTTCCGCTTCGCCTATGACGATGAAGGCATCGACCAGTTCATCGCCCGCCCGCAGTTTCAGAAATGCGCCGAATATACCGATTCCTACCGCCTTTGGACCTGTCGCGAAAACGTCTGGGACAAGTCGTTCCGTGGCCAGAAGGTCGATGGCAAGTCATTCCCTGATAATCGCTTCAGCGCCGTCTTCTTCCAGCCGTTCTATGCCGGCCAGACCTTTGGCCTCGGTCAGCTCAATCCGCTGACCGCGCTGATGTTCTCCGACATGGTCGCCAAGGTTTCCGGCTATCCGAAGCTGGATGAAAACAAGGCGGCGGATGTCTATGACGCGATCATGGATCCGGACAAATCGCTTGCCTATATGGCAGCCACGATCCGCCGCTCGATCGATGACTACAAGACGATCGCCGATGTCGATATTTCCCACAATCCCGGCATTACCGCGACGCTCTACAATACCGGTGGCTCGGCCGAACGTGCGGCTGCCCTGAAAGCCCGCGGCGGCCTGCCGGAGGAAAATTATTACGGCTGGCTCGTCAACGATAAGATCGCTCAGTTGAAATCGCTGCTCTAAGGCCTGATATCTTTCCAATCAGGAACTGAAGAGGAGGGTGGTTGATGGACATGCGTCCTGACCCCTTTGTGCCGCCGGCCCCGATACCGCACACCCAACCGCTGTCGCGTTGGGGCATCATATCGACGGCACTCCGCAATCCGCTGGAGCTCTGGGGCCAGATGTCCTTCACGCTTCCCTGGATCGATACGAAATTCTTCAAGGAGCGCACCCTGATCGTCAACGATCCGGGTCTCATCCGCCACGTACTCGTCGACAACGCGTCCAATTACGAGATGGCGGAAGTGCGTCAGCTGATCCTGAGACCGATCCTGCGCGATGGCCTGCTGACCGCCGAAGGTCCCGTCTGGAAGCGTTCGCGTAAGGCCATGGCGCCTGTCTTCACGCCTCGCCATGCCCGCGGTTTTGCCGGCCAGATGCTGGCGAAATCCGAGGAATATGTCGCAAAATACGATGCGGGCGCGGCCGATGGCACGGTGCACGACATCTCCGTCGACATGACCGAGCTGACCTATGCGCTGCTCGCCGAAACGCTCTTTTCCGGCGAGATCGCCGGCGAAAAGGACAGCGTTGCCAACGATGTCGACAGCCTGTTGCACCGCATGGGCCGCGTCGATCCGATGGATCTGATGCGTGCGCCGCCCTGGGTGCCGCGCATCACCCGCATCGGCGGCCGCAAGGTGCTCGACAAGTTCCGCAGCATCGTTTCCGACACCATGCTCATGCGCCGAAAGCGCATGCAGGAGACACCGGACGACGTGCCGCAGGATTTCCTCACCCTGCTGCTGCAGCTCGAAGGTCCGGAGGGTCTCTCCATGGCGGAGATCGAGGACAATATCCTCACCTTCATCGGCGCCGGCCATGAAACGACGGCGCGGGCGCTCGCCTGGACCCTCTATTGCGTCTCCCATTCGCCGCATGTCCGCGACGAGATGGAGCGCGAGATCGACCGCGTTCTGGCAAGCGGTGCCGAACCGGTGGAATGGCTGGAACTGATGCCCTGGGTGCGCGCCGCCTTCGAGGAGGCACTCAGGCTCTATCCGCCGGCACCGTCGTTGAACCGCGCCGCCATCAAGGATGATCGCTGGACGAGCCCGAGCGGCGAGACAGTCGAGATCGAGGCCGGGGTGACCATCCTCGTCATGCCCTGGACGCTGCATCGCCACGAGCTTTACTGGGAAAAGCCGCGTGCCTTCATGCCGGAACGCTTCCTGCCGGAAAACCGCGGCAGGATCGGCCGCTTTCAATATCTGCCCTTCGGCGCCGGCCCGCGCACCTGTATCGGCGCCACCTTCGCCATGCAGGAAGCGGTCATTGCGCTCGCCGTGATGATGAAGCGCTATCGTTTCGACAGCCTGCCGGATACCGAAGTCTGGCCGGTGCAGAAACTGACGACCCAGCCGCGCGACGGCATGCCGATGCGCGTCAGCCTGAGAACCTGAAGGTACTGGAAAATCGGGAGCCTGAGGGCGACAGGGAATGTCTCTGTCGGTCGATTGATCGTGCCGTGCCTTAAGTTATTGATTGCTCGATAAGCGTTCGGGAATTGTCGCGTGGCTTCACCTCTTCTCCTCGGCATTGATACCGGCGGCACCTACACCGATGCCGTTCTGTTTCGTGAAGACCTGGGCGTCATCGCGAAGGCCAAGTCGCTCACCACCCGGCGTGACCTGTCGCAAGGCGTGGCCGGTGCCGTCAGCGCAGCGCTTGAAAAGGGCGCGGTTTCCGCCGCCGATATTGCCATGGTCTCGCTGTCGACGACACTCGCCACCAATGCACTGGTGGAAGGGCAGGGCGGCCGCGCCGCACTCATCATGATCGGTTTCGGCCCGGACGATCTCGTCCGCGCCGGCCTGTCGGATGCGCTGGGAACCGATCCGGTCATCTTTCTGCCTGGTGGCCACGATGTGCATGGCAATGAAACGCCGCTCGACATGGCGACACTCGAAGCCGATCTACCGGCTCTTGGCTCCACCGTTTCGTCCTTCGCTGTCGCAGGCTATTTCGCCGTACGGAATCCGGCTCACGAAATCCGGGTGAGGGATCGCATCCGGGCGCTCAGCCACAAGCCGGTCACCTGCAGTCATGAACTCTCCTCCCGGCTTGGCGGTCCGCGCCGAGCGCTGACGACGCTTCTCAATGCAAGGCTGGTTTCGATCATCGACCGGCTGATCGGCTCGACCGAGGATTTTCTGAAACGATCCGGCATTGATGCGCCGCTGATGGTCGTGCGTGGCGATGGCGCCCTGATGTCGGCATCAGAAGCGCGCCTGCGGCCGATCGAGACCATCCTCTCCGGCCCCGCCGCAAGCCTGGTCGGCGCCCGATATCTCACCGGCCTCGACAATGCCGTGGTCTCCGATATCGGCGGCACGACAACCGACGTCGCCATCCTCCAGGATGGAAGGCCGAAGCTTGCCCCCGATGGTGCCAATGTCGGCGGCCACGACACCATGGTCGAGGCCGTGGCGATGCGCACCTATGGCCTCGGCGGTGATTCGGAAGTCCATGTCGACGAGCGCGGACTTGAAGCGAGAATCACGCTTGGGCCCCGCAGGCTTCTGCCACTCAGCCTTCTGGCCGCAAGCCACGAAGCCTTTGTCATGGAGGTTCTGGAACAGCAGTTTCGCGCGCCCCATCCCGGCCGCCACGATGGACGTTTCGTCATCCGCATTGCTGCCCCCGGCGCAGATCACGGTCTCCAGCCACAGGAACACGCGCTTCTGGTACGAATTGGCACCGAGCCCGTGGCACTCACCGCCCTGCTGACGATGAATTCACAGAAAGCCGTCCTCGACAGGCTGGTCGGGCGCGGCACTGTGCAACTGAGTGGTATCACGCCATCCGATGCTCTCCATGTGCTTGGGCGCCAGGGGCAATGGAATGGCAAGGCCGCTCGGCTCGGCCTGCAGATCGCTGCTCGAAGGAAAAACGGCGCCGGCCGCGAGATTGCCGGATCCGCCGATGAACTCGCCAAAATCATCGTTGACCGTCTGACCCGCCAGTCGGCCGAGGCGATCCTGTCGGCCTGCCTTGCCGAGGACGGGGCAGGGGCGATCGATCCTGCCGTCTCGCTGGCAGTCGATCGTGCCCTGAAGCGCAGCCCGGGCATTGCGCGCTTTTCACTGGCGCTCGACCGGCCGCTTGTCGGCCTTGGGGCCTCCGCACCGGTCTACTACCCGGCAATCGCCGACATGCTGGGAGCCGGATCGATCATTCCAGCCGATGCCGATGTGGCCAATGCGATTGGTGCTGTGGTCGGGCAGATCAGGGTTACCTGCACCGTGACCGTGACCTCGCCGGAACAGGGGCTCTATGTCATTGCAGGTAGCGGCGAAACCATAATGGTGGCCGGCGAATCACATGCGCTTGATATGGCGCGGCAAAGGGCGCACGCGGCGGCACGTGAAAAAGCCGGCCTGGAGGGCGCGGGCGATGTTCTCGTGACACTCGAGGAAGAGATTGCCGCGCCCGAGATCGAGGGCGAGAGAAGGCTGGTCGAGGCACGCATCACCGCCTTCGCGACAGGCCGGCCGAGGATGACCCACTCCTGAGGCTGCCGTCGCGACACGGTGCCGACGCAGTCAGTCAGGCGTGATCTGCTTCGGCTTTTGGCGGATTGACACCTGTCATGTGCCGCGCAATGTGATCCCGAATAACAGGGTGTGAAAAGGGAGTAGCCGCATGGCCCGCATGGATGTCGCCGGTCTTCAGATATCAGATTTTCTTTACCGGTTTTTGGTTGACGAGGCGCTTCCTGGTACGGGGGTTGATGCGTCTGCGTTCTTTGCGGGCTTTTCGGGTATCGTGCACGACCTTGCCCCGAAGAACCGGGCGCTGCTGGCAAAGCGTGATGCCTTCCAGGAGACGCTCGACGACTGGTATCGGCAGAACGGCGCGCCGAGCGATCTGGTCGCTTATGAGGCCTTTTTGCGTGAGATCGGCTACCTGCTTCCCGAGGGTGAGGACTTCAAGGTCTCGACCGAAAATGTCGATCCGGAGATTGCCCAGATCGCCGGACCGCAGCTGGTCGTGCCGGTGATGAATGCCCGCTATGCGCTGAATGCCGCCAATGCCCGCTGGGGCTCGCTCTACGATGCGCTCTACGGCACCGATGCGATCCCCGAGACCGATGGCGCCGAGAAGGGTAAAGCCTACAATCCTGTCCGCGGCGCCAGGGTCATCGCCTGGGTGCGCGACTTCCTCGATCAGTCGGCACCGCTTGCCGGCGGGCGCTGGAAGGACGTGGCCGCACTTCGCATCGACAATGCCGCACTCTTCGTGACGATGGCGGATGGCGCGGTAACCGGGCTTGTCGATCCCTCGCAATTTGCCGGCTATCTCGGAGAGGCCGCCGCACCGAAGCAGGTGCTTCTGACGAAGAACAGGCTGCATGTCGAGATCGTCATCGACAGGACGACCGAGATCGGCAGCACCGATGCGGCCGGCATTGCCGATGTCAGGGCCGAATCGGCGATCACCACGATCATGGACTGCGAGGATTCGGTGGCCGCGGTGGATGCGAAGGATAAGGTCACCGTCTACCGCAACTGGCTCGGCCTGATGAAGGGCGACCTGACGGAAGAGGTGTCGAAGGGAGACAGGAGCTTCACCCGCAGGCTCAATCCCGATCTGAACTACATGGCCCCCGACGGTTCGTCCTTCAAGCTCAAGTGCCGCTCGCTGATGCTGGTGCGCAATGTCGGTCACCTGATGACCAATCCGGCCATTCTCGATCGCGACGGAAACGAAGTACCTGAAGGCATCATGGATGCGATGGTGACGGCGCTGATCGCCATCCACGATATCGGCCGCCCCGCAGGTCCGGCCGGCCGGCGCCAGAATTCCGCGACCGGTTCGATCTACGTGGTCAAGCCGAAGATGCATGGGCCGGAAGAGGTCGCCTTCGCCGCCGAGATCTTCTCGCGCGTTGAACAGGTCCTCGGCCTGTCGAGACATGCGATGAAGATGGGCATCATGGACGAGGAGCGCCGCACGACGGTGAACCTCAAGGAAGCGATCCGTGCGGCTAGTGATCGTGTTGTCTTCATCAATACCGGCTTCCTCGACCGCACCGGCGACGAGATCCACACTTCGATGGAAGCCGGGCCGATGATCCGCAAGGGGGACATGAAGCAGGCCCCGTGGATTGCGGCCTATGAGAACTGGAATGTCGATATCGGGCTGGAATGCGGCCTGTCTGGCCATGCGCAGATCGGCAAGGGCATGTGGGCGATGCCGGACCTGATGGCGGCGATGCTGGAACAGAAGATCGGCCATCCGAAGGCGGGTGCCAACACCGCCTGGGTTCCGTCTCCGACGGCGGCCACGCTGCATGCCACCCATTATCACAGGATAGACGTGGCTGCCGTGCAGCAGAGCCTGAAGAGCCGCGGCCGGGCAAAACTCTCCGACATTCTCTCGGTGCCGGTGGCATCACGGCCGAACTGGACGGCGGAGGAGATCGGCCGCGAACTCGACAACAATGCACAGGGCATACTCGGCTATGTGGTGCGCTGGGTCGACCAGGGCGTCGGCTGCTCCAAGGTGCCGGACATCAACAATGTCGGGCTGATGGAGGACCGGGCCACCCTGCGCATCTCGGCGCAGCACATGGCCAACTGGCTGCACCACAAGGTGGTCACGCAAGATCAGATCGTCGAGACGATGAAGCGCATGGCGAGCGTGGTGGATGGCCAAAATGCCGGCGATCCGCTCTACCGTCCGATGGCTGGCAACTTCGACAGCTCGATCGCCTTCCAGGCCGCCCTCGACCTGGTGCTCAAGGGCCGCGAGCAGCCCAATGGCTATACCGAACCCGTCCTCCACCGCCGCAGGATCGAACTCAAGACGAGGGCAAGCTGAGGCGGCATGCATTCAACAAAAAAGCCGCCGGGCATGCCTCGGCGGCTCTCTCTTTTGCAGCTGTCCTCATCCTTACTGGATGACGATGACCTTGGTCTGGTGGCCAGGGCGAACGCGGCTGTAGAGATCGATCACGTCCTGGTTCATCAGGCGGATGCAGCCCGAGGAAGCGGCGGTGCCGATCGAGGCCCATTCCGGCGTGCCGTGCAGGCGGAACAGCGTGTCCTGGCCCTTTTCGTTGAACAGGTACATCGCGCGTGCGCCGAGTGGGTTGTTGAGGCCCGGGCCCATGCCGTCTTCGACATACTTGGCCACATCAGGCTTGCGCGCCGCCATTTCCTTCGGCGGATGCCAGGTCGGCCATTCCTGCTTCCAGGCAACATAGGCCGTGCCCGACCATGCAAAACCCTGCTTGCCGACGCCGATGCCGTAACGCATCGCCTGGCCACCCGGCAGGATGTAGTAGAGATGACGCTCGCGCGTATTGACGATGACCGTACCGGGCTTTTCCGTCGTGTCGTAATTGACGATCTGGCGGACGAACTCCGGCTTGACCTTGTTGATCGGGATCGCCGGCAGGGTGTAGCCTGCGTCGGTGACCGAACCGTACGAATCGGTAAAGATCTTGGCCGTCTCGACCCGAACCGGCTCCGCAGCCGGAGTGGCCTGGGCGGTCTGCGACGTGGTGGAGCAGCCGGCCAGGGCGGCAGATGCCAACAGGCCGAGTGCAATCATGCTGGTGCGAAAGCGCATGGATATCTCTTGGTGAAAGAATCGATTGAAAAGGCGTCTCATCGCCGTGGAAGACGTTATTTTCCATTCGCCTGCCATTGGCAAGTTGCCGTCGCGCCGAGCCGTCAGGCTGGGGACGAATTGGCAAAACCATGGTCTTTTTGCAACATTCGTAAAGCCGGAAGGAGGCGGAAATGACGATATTGAGCGTGGTCAACGACAATCCGCTTGTGGATGGGCGTCAGTCCGCCCGCGCCATGATGGTGCGCAAGGGAGTGCAGATCCTGCTCCACGACATGCGCCATGCCGTATTGCCGGAACTCGTCCTGTCGTCCGGCCGCCGCGCCGATCTGGTCACCGTCTCCGACAAGGGGGAGATCTGGATCATCGAGATCAAGACGTCGATCGAGGATTTCCGTGTCGACCGCAAATGGCCCGACTATCGCAGCCACTGCGACCGTCTGCTCTTTGCGACACACCGGGACGTTCCGCTCGATATCTTTCCGCCAGATTGCGGCCTGTTGCTGTCCGATGGCTACGGCGCAGGCCTGCTGCGCGAGGCACCGCTGCACAAGCTCGCCCCAGCCAGTCGCAAGGCACTGATGCTGGATTTCTCGCGTGCTGCCGCCCACCGCCTGATGATGGCGGAGTGGTCGACCGGCAAGAGTTTCGATGATGTCTGACGTGATCGCGTCTGCAGACGGGCGCCTTATTTCGGCGCCCGCTTTGCCAGGATCCGCTGCAACGTGCGGCGGTGCATGTTGAGCCGGCGTGCGGTTTCCGAAACGTTGCGCTCGCACATTTCGTAGACCCGCTGGATATGTTCCCAACGTACGCGGTCTGCGGACATCGGATTTTCCGGCACATCGGCCTTTTCACCGGGACGCTGCGTCAAGGCATTGTAGACCTCGTCCGCATCGGCAGGCTTCGAGAGATAGTCGACGGCACCAAGCTTCACGGCGGTGACGGCGGTTGCGATATTGCCGTAGCCGGTGAGAACGATGACCCGCGTATCGGACCGGAACTGGCGGATCGTCTCGATGACGTCGAGGCCGTTGCCATCGCCGAGGCGAAGGTCGACTACCGCGTATTTCGGTGCCCGCTGGCGGACCTTGGTGATACCATCGGCGACGGTTTCCGCCACATCGACCGCAAAACCGCGTGTTTCCATTGCCCGTGCCAGACGGCGCAGGAACGGGCCGTCGTCATCGACGATCAGCAACGACGGATCTGGACCGATATAATCCTCGGTCTGGGGATTGGACTGCTGCAATACTGTTTCCATCTTTATTCTCCGGGATCGATGGATCCCCATTACCATATCAGAAGTGATGAAACCGGAGCCAGATCAAATTGTCCGGTCCATTATCGATCTCGGCCATTCTATTCGGATACGCGCTCCCACTTTGCCATCGTCGCGATTGCTGAAGCGGATTGAGGCGCCTGAACGCTCGAGCAGGGTCTTGGCGATGAACAATCCGAGACCGAGGCCGCCGGCATGTTCGCTGCGCTCACGCGTCCGCGAGGTCATATAGGGCTCGCCGATACGTGAGAGAATGTCGGCCGAATAGCCCGGCCCATCGTCCTCGATCATGATCGATACGCGCTGGTCGTCGTATTCGGCCGATATGGTGACCTGGCTTTTCGCGTAGTCGACGGCGTTTTCGATCAGGTTGCCAAGCCCATAAAGAATGCCGGCATTGCGGACGCCGACCGGCTCCGGCTTCCCGTCGCTCTTCTGGACGAGTGCAATGTCGATATCGAATTGCCGGTGCGGTGCAATGACCTCCTCCATCATCGAGGAGAGCGGCAGCCGGCGAAGATGTTCTTCACCTTCGGCAGGCAGCGAGGTCAGCCGCCTCAGAATGTCCCGGCACCGCTCGCTCTGGCTGCGCAACAGCTGCAGGTCCTCGCTGAAACGTTCGTCATGGCCGAGTTCCCGCTGCATCTCCTTGGCAACGACCGTGATCGTGGCAAGCGGGGTACCCAGTTCGTGGGCGGCCGCGGCGGCAAGCCCGTCGAGCTGGCCGAGATGCTTCTCCCGCTCGAGGATCATCTCGGTCGCCACCAGCGCATCGGCAAGCAGGCTCGCTTCGTGCGAAACGCGATAGGCGTAAAAGGCTGCAAAAACCATCATTGAGGCGATCGCAAACCATACCCCGAGCTGCATGATCGGCTGGATAATCAGATGCTCGCCCTCATACCAGGGCACCGGATAGGGCGAAAACGTCAGCGCCGTCGTGCACAGAAGGGCAAAGATCAGCAGTATCAGCGAGTGATGCAACGGCTGCGAGGCAAAGGCGATGATCACCGGCACGCAGATCAAAGGCGCGAACGGATTGCTCAGACCGCCGGTAATGAACAGCAGGGCGCCCATCTGCAGAAGATCGAAGCAGAGCAGCGCAAGTGCCGATTTCGGTCCAAGCCGATGGGTCGCCGGAAACCACGATGACAGGATCAGGTTGGCGACCGCCAGCGCGCCGATCAGGATCGCCGCCTGGACGATCGGTATCGAAAAGTCGAGCAGCATCCAGATGATCAGCACCGTCAGCGTCTGCCCTGCCACTGCCAGCCATCGCAGTCTTATCAATGTCTGTAGTCGGATCCGCCGGCTCGTATGGCCGAACTGCCCTTCCTGGATTGATGCCTCTTCCATGCCTTCCGCCATTCTGTCCCGCTTCAGGTTTTATCAAATGCTCTTAGATCGGCTGATCGTTTCTATAGACGTGACATTCTGTCACGTGCCTCTCGGCTTTGCACGGTGTGTCGGCTCTGCGTCGGCCGGATTTTCCGGCCACGGATGTTTGGGATAACGCCCTCGCATCTCCGAGCGCACATCCTTCCATGATCCCCCCCAGAAGCCGGGCAGGTCGCGTGTGGTCTGGATCGGCCGGTGCGCCGGCGATGTCAGTTCCAGCAGCAGCGGCAGTTTTCCGCCGGCCACGCATGGATGGGACTTGAGCCCGAACAGTTCCTGAACCCGGATCGTCAGCACCGGCTCTTCTCCATCATACTGGATCGGATGGCGCTGTCCGGTCGGGGCATCGAAATGGGTCGGAGCAAGTCGGTTGAGATCGCGCAGCAACTCATGCGGAACCAGCGAGCGCAATCCTTCCGAAAGGCTGGCCGCCGAAATGGCAGAGACTGCCGTGACATCGTCCTGGAAGGGAACG